>JBDLRJ010000444.1:0-10287 GCA_039800145.1 Pseudomonadota bacterium
GCTCGCGGCGAGCGTGCCGGAGAACGAAGAGGCGCTCGCCGCGGTGCCGTGGTTCGGAGAGAAGCGGCTGAAGCTCTACGGCAAGGAGCTGCTGGAGCTGCTGCGGTCCATCTGAGCGCCTCCAGGTACTCCGGCAAATACAGTCGGGCGCTACACCCCAAGGCCACGCTCCTGCTGGGCGCACAAAAAGCCCGCTCGGGAACTCCCGAGCGGGCCTCTCTCGACGCTTCGTTTCGTTCAGTGACTGACCGCTGTCCTGCTCAAGCTACGGCGCAGGAATGACGTACCCGACCCACCCCGCCGGAGTGTCGCTCCGGGTCCAGATCCGCCCGTTCGTATAGGAGAGAGCCAAAGCGCCCCAGAGACCGGTCGACGCGCCCGTGAGCGTGAACATCCGAGTCCGGTTGCCGGAGCTGTCCCACTCGCTCAGGTACCCGTTCCAGTAGGTGTAGAACATCTGGCCACCCGCGACGCCGCGGAGGCCCGCAGGGCCGTAGAGGTCGTATTCGTTGCTGCCGAAGACCGAGGCGTTCTCACCGGCGCAAGGCCCGACGTTCCACCCCTCGAGGGTCACGGTCGGGAGGGCGGCGCCCGTCGTGCTGTTGAAACGCATCTTCGTGCCGTTGGAGTTGAGCGCCCAGTACTCGGATTCATCGCCATTGGGGGTGACGTTGGTCTGGGTGCCGAGGCTGCCGAGGAGCGTCAGGTCCGGCGTGAAAGTCAGGCTCATGGGCGTGGCGAGGAAGTCACCCGTCACCTTCTGCAGCGTGGCCGAGTTATAGGGACGGATGAACATCTCCCCCCCCTTGAAGAACACGCTGAAGATTTGAGGGTTATCGTCGGCCGAGGTCCGGGTTTCCCAGGCGCCGTTTGCCGCGTGGCGGCCGAGCTTGTAGCCCAGGGTGAGCCCCCCGCCAGCACCCTCGAAGTACTTCGTGCCGTCCCAGGCGAGGGTGATGGGGTCGCCGCTCAAACCGCCCGAGCCAGACGCCGGAGACAGGTTGAAAGACTTGTCGATGGCGAGCGCGGTGGCGCTGGCCTTGTTGCACGCCGTCACCCCGCAAACGCCTGCGTTGCAGGACAGGCCCGCGCCGCAGGCGTTACCACACACGCCGCAGTTCTGTTTGCTGGTCTGGGTGTTGACGCAGGAAACAGTGCCGCTGCTGCCGCAGTCCTTCAGCGTGGTGCTGCTGCCGGCGTTGCAGACGTTGCTGTCGCAGATGTCGCCCAGGCCGTCGCTGTCGGAGTCCGTGTTGTTCGTGCTGTTGACGCCGGGGCACTTGTCCGACGCGAACAGGATGCCGTCGCCGTCCACGTCCTCGCCGAGGCAGCCCCAGAAGCTGCTGTCCACCTCACCCGACTCCAGCGTGCCGTTGCCCGCCGTCCCGCCGCCATCGCCGTTGTCCACGCCCAGGCTCACGGTGGTGGTGCCGTACGGGCAAGAGCCCGTCACGGTGAAGTTCTTCACCTCGGACGTCAGGGCCGAGTACCCCTGCGCGCCCGTCGCGCCCGTCGCGCCCGTCGCGCCCGTCGCGCCCGTCGCACCCGTCGCGCCCTGTGCGCCCGTTGCGCCCGTCTCGCCCTGTGCACCCGTCGCGCCCGTCTCGCCCTGCGCACCCGTCGCGCCCGTCTCGCCCTGTGCACCCGTCACGCCGTTGCACACCACGAAGCTGCTGGCCACCGAGTCCGGCGTGCCGTTGCCGTCCGCATCCGGACCGGCTTCCACCTTCACGCCGCCCGCCGCGCAGCCCTCCTGGCCCGCAGCCACCGGGCTGGACGCGAAGCCCACGCCCACGCCGTCCGCGCCGTTGCACGCCACCACGGTCGAGTCCACCTCGCCCGGCGCGTCCAGCGTCCCGTTCCCGTTGTCGTCCACGCCCGCCGTGAAGACAGTCCCGCCCGTCGGGCACGCCTGCGCGTCCGCCGCCGCAGTCGCCGTCACCAGCGTCTTGCCGTCCGCACCCGCAGGGCCCGGCTGGCCAGGGGCGCCGTCCATCCCGGCAGGGCCCGCGATTCCCGGGTCACCCTTGGGGCCTACCGTCCCACCCACGCCGTTGGCACCGGACATCCCGGCCGGACCAGCCTGTCCCTGCAGTCCCGTGGGGCCTGCCGAGCCGTTGCACACGTACTGCGTGGAGGAGATCTCCGAGTCCGACAGCGCGCCGTCAGAGTTCAGGTCCACGCCGTACGCCACCGACTTGCCGCCCGTGGCGCAGTTCGTCCCCGGCTGCTCATCCAACAGGCGGATCAACGCCGTCTTCGGCTGCACACACCCCGTCACCGCCAGGCAGGCCGAGAGAAGGCCCGCCGCACCAAACTTGAACTTCATTCCCCACCCCTGGACGCTGCAGCGCCCCCAAAAACAGCGGAAAATCCGCCGCATGTTCATGCTCTTACGCGGTATCGGGGCGCATTGAACCAACAACTTTTTCAGCTGTAGGTTCGAGCACTTACATTTCTATGGGGTGCGCCCCATCACATCCACCGGCCTCAGGTGAGCTGCAGCAGGAACGCCAGAGAGAGCTCACTCCAGTCCTCGTCCGGGATGGGAACGGGGTCGATGTCACTGAGGATGCGGCCGAGCGTGTAGGCCTGCGTGAAGGCGGCGAGCGCGCGTGCGTTCACGCGCGGGTGAATCAGCCCCTTGGCCTGCGCCCGCTCGAGCGCCGTCTGCAGGCGGGTGGTCCACTCGGACTGGACCCGGCCCACGGCAACACGCAGCCCCGGGCGCTTCACGCACGCCCCGAGCACCGCGATGCGCTGCGCACGCCGCTCCTCGCGCTCAGGCCCAGCGCCGATGGTCGCGAGCTGCCTCACCAGGCGCCGGAACTCCTCCACGTCCTGACAGGCGTCCACTGCAGCCTCGATGGCGACGATGTCCTGGTCCAGCAGCCCGAGGAACTGCTGCACCCGCGCCGCCTCGATGAGCCCTTCGCGGTTCCCGTAGTGGTGGTACAGCAGTCCCACCGAGCAGCCCACCGCGCGGGCAATGTCCATCACCCGCAGCTTCGCCTCGCCGACCTTCTCCAGCGCCTCGAGCGTCGCCTCGAGGATGGCTTTCTCGTTGGCGACTCGCGCTGGCTTGTCTGGGACGTCGGTCATGAAAGCACCCTGCGGGGAGAACAGGAGCGTACCAAACAAAACGCCCGGCCTCGGGAGGAGACCGGGCGTCGGATGTGGCCGAGCGTCTGTGCTCAGTTCATGGGGTAAGCAACGATGCTGTTTTCGCCGAACGCAGTGCTCGCCCCGCATGGCGACCTCCTCGACTCGACCGTCCACCCTGTCTGAACGATCAACCTACGCATCTAATCGTTCCTCTGGCAGTATACGGTCATGCTTGGAGCTGCCAAGGACCTTCGCGCCTACCTGCAAGCCGTCAGCGGCGGGCCCGTGTCCCCGATCCGCCGTCTCACGCTCGTCGAGAAGAAGCTGTCCCTCGCGCTTCGTGGACGGTACCGCCTGGAGTCCGTCCACCTGTTCGACCACGAGCTGGTGCTCGCGGTGGAGTCCACCGGTCTCGGGTCGGCGACGCCGGCGGCCTACGCTGCGCACCTCGCTGCGCTTGCACCGTCTGTCCAGGCCCCGGTCGTGCTCGTCCTGCCCGGCATCACCTCGACGACGCGCGCGAGACTTGTCGCCGCCCGTGTGCCGTTCATTGTCCCCGGCAACCAGCTCTTCTTGCCGATGCTGCTCGTGGACCTGCGCGAGCGGATGAAGCGCCCCGTCATCCCGCGGGAGGCCACTCTCGGGAGCGTCGCCCAGCTCGTCGTGCTCGCGCACCTCCAGGGCCACCGGATGGACGTGCAGTCGCTCGCCGACGCAGCAAACCGCCTGCGGTATTCGCCGATGATGCTCACGAAGGCGAAGGACGAGCTCGTCGCTGCAGGGCTCTGCACCGTGCGCCCCGAGGGGCGTTCGCTGCGGCTTGCCTTCGTGGCGGAGGGGCGAACGCTCTGGGAGAAGGCCCTGCCTCGGCTCTCGACGCCTGTTGCGCGAACGCAGCTCGTACGCTTTCCGACGTCCCTCGGGGCCGCCATGGGCTTCGCACGCGCGGGCGTCTCGGCGCTGAGCAACCTCACGAGTCTCGCCGACGATGCCCTCGTCACGTACGCCTCGAGCAAGGCCGTCGCCGCGGCGGCGGGCTCGAAGCTCCAGCGCGTGGACCTGGAGGAGGACGCCCATGCTCGGCTCGAGGTCTGGCGCTACGCTCCCGAGTTGCTGTCGACCGACGGCTGCGTGGACGCACTTTCGCTGTACCTCTCGCTCCGCGACACTCCGCACGAGCGCGTGCAGGGGGCGCTGAGCGACCTGCTGGAGTACGTCCGGTGGTGAAGGGACTGGAGCTTTTCCGTCGGCGGTTCGAAGGTCGCAGTGCGGGCTTCGTGCTCAGCGGCGGAGCTGCCTGTCACGAGTGGTTCACGCGGGCGGGCCTGACGTTCCGCGCCACCAAGGAGCTCGACCTCGTCATCATCGTCGAGGTGATTGATGACGCATTCGTGGAAACCTTCCGGACCTTCGTGGAAGACGGGGGATACCAGACGCGCGAGCGGTTCGATGGCACGCCGGAACTGCACCGGTTCTCGGCGCCGACCCAGCCGGGCTACCCGTTCATGTTGGAGCTGTTCAGTCGAAAACCCGAGGGGCTCGCGCTTCGCGCCGGACAAGCGGTCGTTCCTGTCGGCGCTCCCGAAGCGGCAGTCAGCTTGTCCGCCATCCTTCTCGACGACGACTACTACCGCACGCTCCAGGAGCACGCGACGGAGCTCGACGGATTGCCCGTTGCGACCACGTCCGTGCTCGTGCCCTTGAAGGCGCGGGCATGGCTCGACCTCACGGAACGCCGAGCGCGCGGCGAGCGCGTCGATCAGCGCGAGATCGACAAGCATCGCAACGACGTGTTCCGCCTCGCGGCGGTGCTCCCGGTTGAGCCGGTGACGCTGCCCCCGACGGTTCGCGGCGACGTGCAGCGGTTCCTGGACGCGTTCCCCGACGAGCACGCGAGCTGGGCGGCCATTCTCGCCGCAATGGGCGCGACGTTCGGACGGCAGGCATTCAAGCCGGTCGACCTCCGGGTGGCGCTCGAGTTGCACTACGGGTTGAAGGCGTCAGCAGAGGGATGACGAGCCGCGTAGGCAAGCATCTTTTCCTCGCCGCCGGCGCTCACATCAGGGCCGGTTGAGTCGACTGAGGAGGCGTGTTCGCCTCGCCGACCTTCTCCAGCGCCTCGAGCGTCGCCTCGAGGATGGCTTTCTCGTTGGCGACTCGCGCTGGCTTTTCTGGGACGTCGGTCATGGAATCACCCTGCGGGGAGAACAGGATCGTACCAAACAAAACGCCCGGCCTCGGGAAGAGACCGGGCGTCCGATGTGGCCGAGCGTCTGTGCTCAGTTCATGTGACCCTGCCGCGCTGCTTCGGACTGCGCCCCTGATCTTCAGTTCTCGATGATGGAGAAGCGATTGAACTGGGGGGAGTTGATGGTCTGGGTATACCCAGTGCCGTTGAAGAGCCTGAAGTTCACCGTGGTTCCAGCAGCCAGGTTGGTGGTGTACGCCCCCGACACGGTCACGAGGTAACTCGTGACAGTGACGGGGGAGGAGAAGAGCGCCACGTACACGTCTCCGACGGACGGCGTGACCTGGATTTCCCAGGTTGCCCTCTGGTTGATGTCGGAAGCGCCATTGGAGGTGACCGTTGCAGTGAAGGTGTAGTTTCCGGTCCGGGGCGCGACAAACGTGTCGTTCGCAAAGTCGTTGTTGGTGTCCACGGTTTCGACGGTGCCCAGGTTGCCGTAGAAGGTGTGGCCATACGACGCGGCCGAGAAGTAGCCCGTAACGAGTGACTTCTGGACGGTGCTCGACAGGGTGTTCCAGTTCGTTCCGTTCGAGTACTCGAGGACGCCACCCGAGCTCGTGCTGTAGCGCAACGCACCAGCACCGGCAGAGGAAGGCGTCTTTGCAGACGTACCGACGCCAATGTCTCCGTCACCCGACGTCGCACGCGCGTCGAGCCGGGTCAGCGGCTCCGCCGTGCCGACGCCGATGTAGCCGCCGTCGTTGAAGAGGTTGGTGGCGTTCAGCACCCAGGCCGAGCCGTCCCAGTAAGGCACGGCACCGGTGGCCCCTCCCGACGCCAGGAAGCCCGTCGGGCCCTGCGGCCCCTGCGGACCAACAGCGCCATCCGCGCCATCTGCTCCATCCGCGCCCGCGGGACCGGTCGGACCGGCAGGGCCCGTCGCTCCCGTCGCTCCCACTGCGCCGTTGCACGCGAAATAGTCCGTCCCACCCAGCGACAGCTTCGTCCCTCCCGTCGGGCACTCCGTCGTCGACACCAGCAGCGCCGTCAGCACCGGCGTCTCACCGTCGGCCCCCTGCAGCCCCTGCTCACCCTGCGGGCCTTGCGGTCCCTGCGCGCCGTCCGCGCCGTCCGCGCCGTCCGCGCCTGCAGGGCCCTGCGCGCCGGTGTCTCCCTTGTCGCCCTTGAGGCCCGTTTCGCCCTGTAGGCCCGTGTCACCCTTGGCGCCGTTGCACGCGTAGTAGTCGTTGCCGCCGATGGAAATCTGCACGCCCCCGGTGGGGCACTGCGGGATGGACTGGGTCAGCGCGGTGATGACCGGCGTCTCGCCGTTGACACCCTGGAGCCCCTGCTCACCCCGCTCACCCTGCGGCCCTTGCGGACCCTGTGCGCCATCCGCGCCATCCGCGCCGTCCCTGCCGTCCGCGCCCGCAGGGCCCTGCGCGCCGGTGTCTCCCTTCGCGCCCTGGAGTCCCGTGGCCCCGTTGCACGCGAAGTAGTCGTTCCCGCCGATGGAAATCTGCACGCCACCGGTCGGACACGCCACGCTGGACTGGGAAACCGGGGTGATGACCGGCGTCTCGCCGTTGGCACCCTGCACGCCCTGCGGTCCCTGCACGCCCTGCGGGCCCTGCACACCCTGCGGCCCCTGCGCGCCCTGCGTGCCGGCTGCGACGAAGACCTGCCACGTGGTCGCGTCCGTGCCCGGCTCCACGCCCGTGGAGGTCTTCAGCGCGATGTAGGCGCTCCCGTTGTAGGTCACGACGTCGGAGGCGTTGTAGGAGGTCCCCACGTTCCAGGCGCCTGCGGTGCTGATGCCCGGATCGCCCTGCGGGCCCTGGATGCCCTGCGGGCCCTGGATGCCTTGCGGGCCCTGGGGCCCCTGCGTCCCTTGCGAGCCCTGCGTGCTGGACTCGCCGTTACACACGTAGCTGTCCACCCCGTTCAGCGACACCTTCAGACCGCCCGCGGGGCAGTTGGTGTCGCCCACCTGCAGCTCCGTCACCACCGGCGTCTCACCGTTGGCCCCCGGGAGGCCCTGCGGCCCCTGCTCGCCCTGGGGCCCCGTCGCCCCAACCACACCCTGCGGCCCCGCCGGACCCGTTGCGCCCACCTCTCCCTGCGCACCCGCGGACCCCTGCGTCCCGGAAGCCCCCATCATCCCCGCTGGACCGGTCTCACCCCTCGGCCCCTGCGGCCCCGCTGGCCCGTTGCAGAGGTACTGCGTGGACGTCACCTCGGAGTCCGCGAGGTTGCCATCGCCGTCCAGGTCCACGCCGTACGCCACCGACTTCCCGCCCGTGGCGCAGTTCGCCCCCGGCTGCTCATCCAGCAGGCGAATCAACGCCGACTTCGGCTGACTGCACCCCACCACCACGAGGCACGCAGACAGGATGCCCGCCGCATTCAAACTGAACCTCATTCATCACCCTCGTGGCCACATGGGGCCTGAGTCTGGCCGGGTAAGTCCGGACGGAGGACCTTTTAGGCCATGAAGCCATGGAATCACTAACTTTGGTTCAGTCCTCCACACACGAGGCTTCCGCTCGTGTGGGTATGAAAAACCCTTCGTTCGGTCAGGTGAACTGCAGCAGGAACTTCAGCGTCAGTTCACTCCAGTCTTCATCTGGAATGGGGCCGCTGGGATCAATGTCACTGAGAATGCGGCCCAGCGTGTAGGACTGCATGAAGGTCGCGAGCGCGCGGGCGTTCACGCGCGGGTCCAGGAATCCCCTGGCCTGCCCCTTCTCGAGGACGCGCTGGAACTCGGACGTCAGGTCGGATTGGACACGCCCGACGGCGGCGAGCAGCGCGGGGCGCTGGATGGCCGCACCGAGGACGGCGATGCGCTGCCTCCGCTTCTCCGCGCGCTCCGGGCCCGAGCCGATCGTCGCGAGCGAGGAGAGCCTGGCCCTGAACTCCGCCGCGCTCTGGCAGGCATCCAGGGCGGCCTCCGTGGTCCGGATGTCCTGGTCCAGCAGGCCCTCGAACTGCCTCACCCGCGCCGCCTCGATGAGCCCTTCCCGGTCTCCGTAGTGGTGGTACAGCAGGCCCACCGAGCAGCCCACCGCCTCGGCCACGTCCCGCATCCGCAGCTTCGCCTCGCCATCCCGCTCCAACGCGGCGAGCGTGGCCTCGAGGATGGCCCTCTCCAACGAGCCCTCGGGGGGCGGATGGCCGGGCGTCTCACTCACGCACTCACCCTCGGCTCGGCCCCGTCCACCACGCTGGTGGCTTCCAGTTCCCTCCCCGTCGTCTCCGGGAAGGCGCGCCACAGCAGCAGCCCCGCGAGCAGGGGCCCCAGCGCGGACAGCGCCACGGGCAGTCCCCAGCCCACGCGCTCGGCCGCGTAGCCCATGAGCACCGGCGCCACCACCGAGCCCACGCGCCCGAGCAGCGCGTTGCTCCACGCGAACGCACTCCCGCGCAGGTGCGTGGGGAAGAGCTCCGTCGTCCAGGTGTTGAGCAGCGGCACCACCGCCGCGGAGGCGAAGAAGGTGAGCGCCATGGTCACCACCAACACCCAGTGGTGGGTGAGCGTGAAGCCTGCCGCCACGCTCACCGCGCACAACGGGAAGAGCACCGCGGCCGCGCGCCGCCTGCCCAGCAACTCAATGAAGCGCCCGGAGAGGAACACCAGCGGCAAGGAGACCACCGCGGCAAGGGAGCTCGCCACCGCAAAACCGCTGGAGGTGAAGCCCCGCTCGGAGACGGCGTACTGCTTGAAGAACTGCACCACCGGGCCGATGCAGACATAGGTGAGCGCAGAGGCCAGGGACGCCACCCAGAGCCGCGGCGCCCACGCGCTCCGCCAAATGGCCAGGACGCCCCCTGCAGATGCAGCCTCCCGCTTCACCACCCCGGAGCGAAAGCGGGCCGTCTCCGGCAGGCTCCGCCGCACCACGGCGAGCAACAGCACCGGGATGACCCCCACGACGAACACCGCGCGCCACCCCAGCTTCGTGGACGTGAGCCACGGCACCAGCGCCACGCACGTGAGCCCGCCGAACCAGGCCAGGCCGTGCAGGATGCCCATCACCCGCGCCCGCTCCTGCGCGGGGAACTCCTCCGCGGCGTAGATCATGGCCAGCGCCCACTCGCCCACGAGGCATGCCCGCGCCAGGACCTGGAACGCGCCGAACACCCACGCGTTGGGGGCCAAGCCCGACAAGAGCGTGGCCAGCGCGTAGCCCATGAGCGTGAGCCCCATCACCGGCCTGCGGCCGAAGCGGTCCGCCTCGCGCACCAGGAACCAGGACAGCATGGGACCTACGCCCACCGCCCCCACGAGCCAGCCCTTGCCGGACTCGCTCAAGCCCAGCCCCCCCGGCTGTCCGAGCTGCGGGAGCACCTGCGCCATGGCCGAGACGTCGAACCCTTCGAAGAAGGTGGCCGCGCCCAGGAAGGCCAGCAGCCTGCCCCGCGAGACGGGGGAAGACGGCTCGGTCACAGCGCAATCCCGTACAACGCCCCGTACTTGCCCCGCAGGTAGGCCACGAAGGGGCGGTCGGTGAGCCCCTCGCCCGTGATGGCACGCACCCGCTCCTCGGCGCGCAGCCGGTAGCCGGGGGCATGGACGTTCTTGCGGAGGAAGGCCTTGAGTCCGAGCAGGTTCCCCGCGGAGAGGTCCTGTTCCAGCGTGGGCTCCGCCCGCTGCGCCGCCGCGTAGAGCGAGGCCGCATACAGGTTCCCGAGCGTGTAGGTGGGGAAGTAGCCCAGCTCGCCCCACGCCCAGTGGATGTCCTGAAGCACCCCCTTCACCGGGTCCGGCGGGGTGATTCCCAGGTACTGCTGCATCCGCGCGTTCCAGGCGTCCGGGAGCTCCGAAAGCGGCAGCGCGTCCCGGAGCATGAGCAGCTCCAGCTCGTACCGGAGGATGACGTGCAGGTTGTACGTCACCTCGTCCGCCTCCACGCGGATGAAGGACGGCTGCACGCGGTTCACCTCCGCGAGGAAGGACTCGGGGGACACGCCGCCGAGCGCCGCGGGGAAGG
>JBDLRJ010000445.1:0-9191 GCA_039800145.1 Pseudomonadota bacterium
GCGCACGGCCCCTACCGGCGGCGGAGGCGCCGCAGCAGCCCGGCCACCTCGGGCAGCCCGAGCGCTGCCGCGAGCCCGAGGTACACGGTACCGAACGTGCCGAGCACCAGCCCCGCGGTGAGCCACGGGTGAAGCTGGGGGGGCGCGCCCCACCCACCGCCCACCTCTCTCAGCACGGCGACATCCGCACCGAGCCACGACGCGAGGACGAGCTTCACGGCGAGCCCTGCCGCGCCCGCGGCAAGCGCTGCGCCCCACGGCTTGAGCACGGAGGCCCGGGGGAGCCGCACCTCGCCCATGCGAAGGTCCAGTGCGCGGCGCAGGAGGAGGAACTCCGCCCAGGCCGCGAGTCCACTCGCCGCCGTGATCCCCACCGCGCCGAGGTGACGGGGGATCCCCAGCACCGACGGGGCGTGCACCGCGCTCCACCACGCGAGGCCCGCCCCCAGTCCCACCCGGACCACCGAGAACGCCAGCGGCGTCCGCGTGTCCCGCAGCGCGTAGAAGGCGGACGAGTACAGCCGCCCCTGCGTGCTCGCCAGCAGCCCCACCGCGCTCCCGGCCAGCAGGTACCAGGCGTAGCGGCTCTCCGCCGCGTCGAACCTGCCGGTCTGGAGCAGGGCCGCCGCCACCACGTCCCCGAGCAGGAGGAACGCCGCCGCGGACGGCACGACGAAGAAGGCCATCCTCCCGAGCGCCGCCTGCATCCGCGGGCGGAGGACCTCCGCCGCGGCCTCGCCCTGCCCCGCCTCGCGCGCCATCTCGGGCAGCTCCGCCGCCGAGACCGCCATGCCGAAGAGGCTCACCGGCAGGAGGTAGATCGCCTGGGCGTACGCGAGCGCGGACACGGCCCGCTCCCCGATGAGCGAGGCCCAGGCCACGTCCACGTACGCGGACACCTGCACCACGCCCCGGCCCACCACCACGGGCCCGAAACTGCTCACCACCTGCCGCACGTTTCCATCCGAGAGGGTGGGCACCGGGCGGAAGGACCGGAGCAACCGCGCCACGTTCGGCACCTGCACCGCGAACTGCAAGAAGCTTCCAGCCACGGTGCCCCACCCGAGCGCCACCGCGAGCGACGCCTCGTCCACCCGTCCCCCGAAGCCGACCAGGGTCCCGATGAGCGCCAGGTTCCACGCCGCCGGGGCGGCATAGGAGAGGAAGAAGCGACGGTGGCTGTTGAGGATGCCGAGGCACCAGGCGGACAGCACGAGCAGGCCGGTGGCCGGGAAGAGGATCCGCACGAGGCGGATGCAGAGCAGCCGCGCCTCCCCCTCGAACCCCGGCGCCACCAGGTCCGTGAGCAGCGGGGCCGCCCACAGGCCCGCCGCCACGAGCAGTCCGGTCAGCAGGGACAGCAGGCCGAACACCGCCCCGGCCACGCGGTCCGCCGCCTCCGGAGCATTCCTGCCAAGAAGCCCCGCGTAGACCGGGATGAAGGAGGCGGAGAGCACCCCTTCCCCGAGCAGGTTCTGCAGGACGTTGGGGATGCGGAGCGCCGCCTTGAACGCGGCTGCGGCCATCCCGTTGCCGAGGTAGTGGGCGAAGGCGCGCTCCCGCACCAGGCCCAGGACCCGGGACAGGAGGATCCCCGCCCCCACGAGCAAGGCCCCCTTCCCGCTCCCTGTGCCTCCGCCTGCCACCGTGACCCCATGCAACCGGGAAGTGGGCCATTGCGCCAGTTCTCGGTGTAGAAGGGGCGCCGTCATGGCCCGCGTGCTCGTCGTGGACGACGAATCCAACCTCCGCAAGGTGCTCGCCACGCTGCTGCGCCGCGTGGGGTACGAGGTCACCGTGGCCGAGGACGGGCAGGTGGCGCTCGCCGAGTTCGACAAGAACGGCGCGGACGTGGTCGTCACGGACCTGGTCATGCCGCGGTTGGGGGGCATGGAGGTTCTGCGGCACGTGAACGAGGCCGCACCGGACGTTCCGGTCATCATCATGACCGCGCACGGCACGGTGGACTCGGCGGTGGAGGCCATCAAGGCCGGCGCGTTCGACTACATCACCAAGCCGTTCGACCAGGCGGAGCTGCAGGCCGTCATCGACAAGGCGGTGAAGACGCACGAGGCGGACCAGGCCGCGGTGAAGCCGGACAGCCGCGGGCGGATGTCCATCGTGGGTGGCTCGCCGCAGATGGCGGAGATCTTCAAAATCATCGACAAGGTGGCAGACACGCCCTCCACGGTGCTCGTCACCGGCGAGTCCGGGACCGGCAAGGAGCTCGTGGCCACCGCGCTGCACGAGGGCAGCGGCCGCCGCAGCAAGCCCTTCATCCGGATCAACTGCGGGGCCATCCCCAAGGAGCTGATGGAGGCGGAGCTGTTCGGCTACGAGCGCGGCGCCTTCACCGGCGCGGTGGCCTCCAAGCCCGGGCGGTTCGAGCTCGCGGACGGCGGGACGCTGTTCCTGGACGAGATCGGCGAGATCCCGGTGGAGATGCAGGTGAAGCTCCTGCGCGCGCTGCAGGAGAGCGAGTTCGAGCGGGTGGGCGGCATCAAGACCACGCGCGTGGACGTGCGGCTCATTGCCGCCACCAACCGGGATCTCCAGGCAGAGGTGGAGGCGGGGCGCTTCCGCACGGACCTGTACTACCGGCTGGCGGTGGTCCCCATCCGGCTACCGCCCCTGAGGGAGCGGTCGGACGACATCCCGCACCTCGCCCAGCACTTCCTGGACAAGTACAACCGGAAGCTGAACAAGAGGCTCGAGGGATTCACCCCGGAGGCGTTGGACGCGCTCCGCGCCTGGCACTGGCCCGGCAACATCCGCGAGCTCGAGAACCTGGTGGAACGCACGCTCCTGTTCGCGGACGGTCCGCTGGTGCACCGCGCGGATCTCCCGGATCCCGTCCGGGGTGTCGCCGCCTCGCCGCAGGGCGCACCCGCGCTCTCCGCCCCGGCCGTGGACGTCACGCTGGTCCCCGGCGAGGCGGGGCTCAAGGACATCGTCCGACAGAAGGCGGCGGAGCTGGAGCGGGATCTCATCGTCCAGGCCCTGGCGGAGACAGAAGGCAACGTCACCCGCGCCGCCAAGCTGCTGCAGATCAGCCGCAAGTCGCTCCAGACCAAGATGAAGGAGTTCGGCCTCCGGGACGAGGCCCCGGACTCGGACGACGACGCGGCCTCCACGCCTTGAGACACCGAGCGACCTCCATGCCCCGCATGCGCCCCACCGCCCACCTCGTCGCCGCGCTGGCCCTCCTGCCCTCCCTGGCGGGTGCGGCGGAGGTGACCCGCGTGGCCTCCTCGTTCGACCCGGACCGCCCGTTCGGTTTCCACCTGGACGTGGGCTGGTCCCACCTGAGGGACCGCACCAAGCTGGTGCGCGAGGCGTACCAGGACGGGGACAGCGTGGACGTGGCGGAGCTCTCGTACGAGCGCACCCAGGACCGGATCGCGGGAGAGCTCCACGTGGGGCTGTTCCGGGACCTCGAGTTCCGGGCCCAGGTCCCCTTCATCCTCCGGATGGACCAGTCCTGGGGGTACCCGGCCGGAACGAACGCGGAGAACTCCACCCTCTTCAACAACTGCGTGGCCCCGGGCGGGCAGCTGCTGGACCCGGGCTGTGCGGCCAACGGGACCGGCGCCGCACCGGTCTACGCGGTCCCGGCCAACTCCTACCGCGGAGGGCTGGGCAACCTCTCGTTCGGGCTGGCGTGGGCCGCGTTGCAGCAGCGCCGGGACGACGCCGGTCCCACCTGGATCCTCGCGTTCGACTACGAGGCCCCCACGGCCACCCGCTGGGTGCCGGAGCTCTCGGCCAGCCAGGATGCGCGCGGCGGCGTGGGAGACAAGGTGCACCACCTCACCTTCTCCACCGCGTTCAGCCGGAAGCTCGGGGCGGCGGAGCCGTACTTCCGCCTGCACTACACCCTGCCGGTGAGCGCAGCGGACGCGTTCGACAACTGCGAGCACCCGGACAAGCTGGGGGCCCCCCAGAACTGCACGACCGGTGACTGGAGCAAGGCCGAGACGTCCCTCTCCGCCCCCCACCGCGCGGGCTTCACCGCCGGCGCGGAGCTCATCCCCTGGGAGGACGTGAAGGCGCAGCAGAAGTTCGCGCTGGACGTGCGGACGGACGTGACCTGGTTCTCGCCGGGCCGGTACCACGGGCCGCTCACGGATCTCGGCGGGAAGCTCTTCAAGTCCCAGGACTTCGTGAAGCTGAACGGGCAGCTCGGCGTGGTGCTCCACGCGGGGCGCTACTTCCAGCTCACGGGCGGCGCGTCCTTCGCCTACACCACGGAGCACACGGTGACGGACGAGGCGATTGGGAAGGATCTCCCCGAGCCCAACGGCCCTCCCAACGGGACGGTGGACGTGGTGTCCAACCCGAGAGAGCTCAACCCGTCGTTCGATTGGCGGGTGGATCTCGTCGGACGGCGGCTCCGGGCCACCGAGGCCACGACCCTGGGTTTCTTCCTGCGCGGGACGCTCGGCTACTGAGGCCCCCGAGAGCGGTCGCCGCCGGGGCGATCAAGAAATGTTGGCAAGGAGCATCTCCCCGGGCACCCTGCTGCCTCCGCCCCATTCCCGGCGGCGGATTCTCAAACTGGGGACACTTCCATGATTCGCATTGCAACCGCTGCCTTCGCTGCGCTCGCGCTGACCGGCTGCGGCAACATTTGTGACCGTTACGCCAACTACAACGACACCATGCAGACGAAGCTCGCGGGCTGCAAGGATCTCGCGGCTCTCTTCCCCAAGACGACCTTCAGCGTCAGCACCTGCAACGAGAACCTGTCCGAGTGCAGCTCGGAGGACATCCGGAAGATGAACGAGTCCCTCGACTGCTTCGAGAAGGTGTCCGCGTGCACGGACGCCACCATGGAGGCCTGGGGCAGCGACGTAGAGGCCTGCGCGAAGAAGAGCGAGACCGTCACCACCGCCTGCAGCGCGGCCATCTCCAAGGCCATGAACTGACGCATTCAGCTGCGCAGCAACTCAGCGCACCGGGTGTCGCTCCCCCCGTGGGAACGGCACCCGTTTCATTCTGGGCGGCCCTTGAGCTGCAGGCCCATTCGGTAGACGGCCTGCGACGGCCACCCCGCGCGCCGCGCGATCTCCGTGGAGAGCCCCTTCAGCTTCTCGCCCCGGCCGAGCCCTGCCTCCAGTGCACGGCGGACCTCGTGCTCGTCCCAGCGCGCATCCCCGGTGCGCCCCTCCACCACCAGCACCACCTCGCCGAGAATCTCCTGTCCCGCGTAGCGGGCCGACAGCTCGGACAGGCTCCCGCGAACGAACTCCTCGTGCCGCTTGGTCAGCTCCCGAGCCACGCAGGCACGGCGGTCTCCCCATCCCACGAGGAGATCCGCGAGCGTCTCCGCGAGCCGCCTCGGGCTCTCGTACAGCACCAGCGTGGACCGCAGCGGTGCAACTTCCTCCAACATCTCGGTCCGCTCGGGCCCCGTGCGGGGGAGGAATCCGAGGAAGTGGAACCTCCCCGTGGGGAGCCCAGACGCGGTGAGCGCCGCCACGAGCGCCGCGGGCCCCGGTACCGGGACCACGGAGATCCCCCGCCGCACGGCCTCCGCGACCAGTGGCTCGCCGGGGTCGCTGATGCCCGGGGAGCCCGCATCCGTCACCAGCGCCGCGTCCTCTCCTGCTTCCAGCCGCGCCAGGATCCCCCCGAGCCGCTCCTTCTCCGCGAAGGCCGGCATTCCCACGAGCTCCCGCCGCAGCCCGTGGTGCTCGAGCAGCCCGCGCGAGTGGCGCGTGTCCTCGCACACCACGAACGCCACCCGCCCCAGCGTCTCCAGCGCCCGCGCACTCACGTCCGCGAGGTTCCCGATGGGGGTTGCGACCAGGTAGAGCGTGCCTGCCATGTTGGCTGGGTACTCTACATCCCTGCGTCGAACGCGGCCGGGATGTGTTCCAGCCTCGCGGATTCACCGCGCCCGGTGACGGACACCACGTCGAACCGGATGGCCCGGTCCGGTGCGGGGTACACCTTCAGGTAGTGCAGCGCGGCGCGCACAACCTTGCGCTGCTTGGCGAAGCTGACCGTGGCGGACGGATCTCCCCAGGTGCCCGTGGAGCGCATCCGCACCTCCACGAAGCACAGGTACTCCCCCCGCTCCGCCACCAGGTCCAGCTCCCCGTACCGGCAGGTCCAGTTCCGGTCCCGTATCCGGAACCCCTGCGCCTCCAGCCACGCCGCCACCCGTCCCTCGGCCTCGTCCCCCACGCTTCGCCTGTCCATGCCGCCCCCCTCACGCGGCCACCCTGCCACGCCCCCCTGACACCCGGCCCAGAACGGCAAAGGCCCCGCCGCACCGGTGAGGGTGCGAAGCGGAGCCCCTGCAGCGGGACTGGGCGAGGCGGGCGCTACTGCGCCGCGGCGGCCGAGTCCTGGTCGTCCTGGGTGTTCAGGCGAGCCGCCTTGCCCTTCAGGCCGCGGAGGTAGAAGAGTCGGCTGCGGTTCACGCTGCCGGCCGAGAGGATCTCCACCTTCTCGTAGCGGGGCGAGTGGAACGGGAAGATGCGCTCAACGCCCACCCCGTAGGACATCTTGCGGACGGTGAAGGTGGCGCGCGCGCCGCCGCGGGTCTGCCGGATCACCACGCCCTCGAACGCCTGGACGCGCTCCTTCTCGCCCTCCTTGACCTTCCAGTGGACGCGAACGGTGTCGCCGGTGTTGAACTGGGCAACGTCCTTCCGGAGCTGCTTGGACTCGATGTACGTGAGGTGGGCGTTCTGCATGGTGGTTGTAGCTCCGACTTGAAAGCTGAAAGGGAGGAGCCTCCTAGCAGACCCAGCGGGCTCCGACAAGTCCTGTCCTCCGCGGAAGCCTCAGAGCAGCTCTTCCGTGAGATCCAGGAGCTTGCGGTCCGCCTTGCCGAGCTCCAGCCGGGCGAAGAGATCCGGCCTTCGCTCGCGGGTGAGGCGGAGCGCGTGCCAGCGGCGCCACCGCGCGACGCGGGCGTGGTCCCCGCACTGGAGGATCTCCGGGACGGCCATGTCCCGGTACACCGGCGGGCGGGTGTACTGCGGGTACTCGAGCAGCCCCTCCTCGAAGCTCTCGGCCACGGGCGAACCCGCGTTCCCGAGCACGCCCGGGACGAGGCGCGCCACCGCGTCCACCACGCAGAGCGCCGCCAGCTCCCCGCCGGTGAGGACGAAGTCCCCCACGGAGATCTCCTCCTCCACCTTGCCCATGATCCGCTCGTCCACGCCCTCGTAGCGCCCGCACACGAGCACCAGGGGACGGCCCTCCGCGGCCAGCGCGCGCGCGCGCGCCTGGGTGAGCGGGGCGCCGCGGGGCGTGAGCAGGATGACGCGGGCGTTGGGCAACTCCGCCCGCGCCGCCTCGATGGCGGCCGTCAGCGGCTCCACCTTCATCACCATCCCGGCCCCGCCGCCGTAGGGGGCGTCGTCCGTGACGCGGTGCTTGCCCTCGGCGTGCGTACGGATGTCCCGCGCGCGGATCCGCACCAGTCCCTTCTCCTGCGCCCGCCCGAGGATGCTCTCGGTGGCGTACCCCGTCACCATGGCCGGGAAGAGCGTCAGCACCTCCACGTCCAGCAGCGGGGAACTCACTCCAGGAACTCCGGCGGGACGATGGTCACTTCGCCCTTCTCGAGGTCCACGGTGGGGACGAAGGCGTCCACGAACGGGACGATCACCTCGCCCGCAGGCCCCCGCACCACCAGGTTGGGCACGGGCCCGGTCTCCCAGACCTCCTCCACGCGCCCCAGGTCCCGGCCCTCGCCGTCCCGCGCGCGAAGCCCCACGAGGTCCCCGAGGAAGTACTCCCCCTCCGCCGGCGGCTCGAGGTCCTCGCGGAACACGGACACCGTGGAGCCCACGAGCCCCTCCGCGGCACCGCGCCCCCGGACACCCTCGAACTCCACCAGGAAGTCCTTGTTGGCCGACCGGAGGGACTCCAGCGCCAGCGTCCGCTCCGAGCCGTCGCGCAGCTTCAGGTGGACGCGCTCCACGTCGTAGAGCGTCTCGGAGGCAGGGTCGAACGGGCGGATGCCCACCTCGCCGCCCAGTCCGTGGGCGCGGGAGACGTAGCCCAGCTGAAGCAGCGGAGAGCGGCTCAAGGGGCGGCGGGCTCCGGCTCGGCCGCGGGCGCCCGGCCCGTGCGGCGGTCATCCAGGATCTCCAGCTTCGCCTTCTTCCCGGCCTTCGTGGCCGCGGCGGCGAGCACCACCCGGAGCGCGTTCACCGTGCGGCCATCCCGCCCGATGATCTTCCCCACCTCGTCCTGCGCGACTTTCAGGAAGACGGTCTGCACGCCGCCCTCCTCCGTGGACCGGATCTCCACCTGGTCCGCCTTGTCGACCAGTCCCAGCACCAGGTAGCGCACCAGCTCGTCCACGGGGATCTCTCCACGCACAAGAGGCGGTGACCCCGGTGGGGGCCCCGCCTCGGAACACCGCGCTCGTCATCCCTCCCTCTCGGGAGGAACGGCGGACTACGCCTTGGCGGCCTTCGCGGCCTTCTTCATCAGGCCTGCGACCGTCTCGGAGGGCTTCGCGCCGACCTTCAGCCAGTGCGCCAAGCGGTCCTGGTTGAAGTTGATCCGCGCCGGCTCGTGGTTGGGATCGTACGAGCCGATCGCCTCGATGAACTTGCCGTCCCGGGGGTTGCGCGAGTCGGTGGCAACCACGTGGTAGTACGGCATCTTCTTGGCGCCTGCGCGGGCGAGACGGATAACGACGGCCATGACGTAACCTCTGGGTAACGGAAACTTCGGAAAGGGCGGCGCTTCTACAGCGGACGATTCCCGGAGTCAAACGACGGATTCGATCCCCTGTCCCCCACCCGGCTGGACCTCCACGTTCGCGAGCTGCCCGCAGGCGGCGGAGATGTCCCGGCCGCGGTTCTTCCGGACGAAGGCAGCCACGTTCCGCGCCGCGAGCAGCTCCCGGAACACCTCGGCCCGCGCCTCGATCACGGTCTTGTACCCGAGCCCTGCGTTCTCGTTGTACGGGATGAGGTTCACCTTGGCCGGGACGTCCTTCAGCAGCGTCGCGAGCCGCTCGGCGTCCTCGTCCGTGTCGTTCACTCCGGACAGCATCACGTACTCGAAGGTGATCCGCCGCCCCTGGCGCAGGGGGAACTTCCGGCACGCCTCCATCAGCGCCGCGATGTTCCACTTGCGGTTGACCGGCATCACCTTCGAGCGCTGCTCGTCCGTGGTGGCGTTCAGGCTGATGGCCAGCTTCACGTCCGTCT
>JBDLRJ010000446.1:0-3711 GCA_039800145.1 Pseudomonadota bacterium
CCGTGGGAGAAGTACGACCAGGTGGCCGTCCCCGGCTTCATCTGGGGCGGAATGGAGAACACGTCTCTCGTGACGCTGCGGGAGAACCGGGCGGTGGTCCCCGCGCGCGCCTGGCTCATCCACCGGGGTGAGATCTCCTCGCTCATCTCGCACGAACTGGCGCACCAGTGGTTCGGAAACCTGGTGACGCTGCGGACGTGGGACGACACCTGGCTCAACGAGGGCTTCGCCACCTGGCTCGGGGGGCGCTCCGAGTCGCTGGTGTCCGGCACGGACCGCGTCGCCGTGGAGCGCGCGGCGGACACCTTCGTGGACTACCTGCACGTGGAGGACGGACCGCGCTCCCACCCGCTGCAGGCCCGCAACGCCGCCCCCGAGGAGATCTTCGACGTCATCTCCTACACCAAGGGGGCGCGGGTGCTGGAGATGCTGGAGACCTGGCTCGGGGCGGAGGCGTTCCGCGCGGGACTCAAGGCCTACCTGGAGCACTACGCGTACCAGAACGCCTCGAGCGAGGACTTCTTCAACGCCATGGGCAAGGCGACGAAGCGGGAAAAGGAGGTGGCCCTGTTCAAGGCGGCGTGGCTGCCACGGCGCGGCTACCCCGTGCTCCAACCTGCCTGGAGCTGGTCCGGCGGGGAGCTGACGGTGACGGTGAAACAGCGGCCCAACCACGCCTCGGAGAAGGGCCCCTTCGTCTTCAAGCTCCCCGTCACCGTCCACCGCCGCAGCGAGCCCAGCTACCACGAGGAGCTGCTCGTCACCGTGGACAAGCCCTCGGTGACCTTGAAAGTGAAGCTCCCGGCCGAGCCGCAGTGGATCACCTGGAACCGGGGCGGCAACGCGCTCGCGCGGATCGACGCCGCGTCCCTGCCCGAGGCCGAGTGGATCCTCGCCGCGCGGGAGGACTCCGATCCCGCGTGGCGGCTGCTCGCCCTCTTCGCGCTGGCAGAGCCGCTCACCGCCCCCGGCGCCGCGGAGGGCGGCCGCACACCGTCCTCGTCCGCCCTGACCACGCTGCTCGCGGCCCTGTCCGGCGATCCCTCGCCCTACGTGCGCGCGGGGCTGCTGGGCCGGCTCGCGGACTCCGAGTGGAAACGGCTGCCCGTGGACTTCGGCCCGGTCCTGCTGGGACTCGCCCGCAAGCCGGAGGGACTCGGCGAAGACGGCGAGGGCAACTACCGGGTGCGCGCCGCCGCGGCCTCGCTGCTCGGCCGGGTGGAGTTCCGCGAGGCCCGGCGCTTCCTGCTCTCGCAGCTCGCCCTGGAGGACCTGGACGTGAACCTCGTGGAGGCCGTGGCCGTGGGCGCCGCGGGGCTCGGGGACGACGAGGCGCTGTCCGCGCTCTCGGCCACGCTGAAGCGGCAGAAGGGGCGCGGCACCTACTTCTACAAGTCGGCGTTGTCCGGGCTCGCCGCCTTCCCCGCGCCCCAGGTCATCCCGCACCTCCAGCGCGAGTTCGACGACGCGGCGCTCGGGGCGGAGGCGGTGCGCACCGTGGCGGCAGGCCTCTCGGACAACCTCCCGCTGCTCCGGTCCGCCGAGGGCGTGGCCTTCGTCCGCAGGTACGTCATGGACGAGGCGCGCGGGGACGACACGCGCCACTGGATGCTGGATCTCCTGGACGACGTGAAGACCCCCGAGGCGAAGGCGGCGCTCGAGGAGATCCGGGACAAGGGCCAGGTCCGGTCGCTGCGCGAGCAGGCGCGCAAGGTGCTCGAGTCCAACTTCGCGGCCACCGCGCGGGGAGGGACGCCATGAACCTCCTCGCGACCCTCGCCACCGGGGCGTGGCTGGCGGCGGCCCCGGCGCTCTCGGTCGCGCCCGGCGAGGCACGGCCGGGCGACCTGCTCATGGTCAGCGTCCCCGCCTCGTCCGCCGTTCCCTCCGGAACGCTGGAGGGCAAGCCGCTGCGCTTCTTCCGGCTGGGCAGCGCCTGGCGTGCGCTGTCCGCGCTCTCCGTGGACGAGACACCCCGGGCCGCGAACGTCGACGTCCGGTTCCCGGACGGCCGCACCGAGGCGGGGTGGGTGGAGATCCTCGAGGCGGTGTTCCGCAGGCGGCAGCTCGGCGTGTCCCGTGCCTTCACCTCCCCGAGCAAGGCGGCCCGCGCGCGCATGAAGGCGGACAACGCCGCGTTCGCGAAGGCGTACGCGCAGCCCTGGAGCGAGCCGCTCTTCACCCGCAACTTCCAGTGGCCGCGCGCCGCGGAGGTGACGGCCCCGTTCGGCGACCGGAGGCTCTTCAACGGCCAGCTCAAGAGCCAGCACATGGGCACCGACCTGGACGGGCGCACCGGGGATCCCATCCACGCGGCCAACGACGGCGTGGTGGTGCTCGCGCGGGACTGCTTCGCCACCGGGAACACGGTCCTGCTGCACCACGGGGTGGGGCTCTACACCGCCTACTTCCACCTCTCCCGGCTGGACGTGGCGGTCGGGCAGAAGGTGAAGCGCGGCGAACTGCTCGGCGGCGTGGGGGCCACGGGCCGCGTCACCGGCGCGCACCTGCACTGGGGCGTGAAGTACGACGGGAGGTACGTGGACGGCGAGTCGCTCCTGCGCCTGGACTTCGAGCGCTGAGGTCTACTGGTCCTTCCAGGCGGGCGGCCGCTTCTCCAGGAAGGCGGTGACGCCCTCCGCCGCGTCGTCCGCAAGGACGTTCAACGACAGCTGCGAGGCGAGCAACTCCAGCGCCGCGCCGAAGGGCAGGTCCTCCGCGGCGTGGAACGCCCGCTTGCCGAGCGACAGAACCGCGCGGCTCTTCCCCGCGAGCTTCGCCGCGAGCGCATCCACCTGGGCGTCCAGCTCGGCGCGGGGCACCACCCGGCTCAGGAGCCCCGCGGCCAGGGCCTCCGCCGCGGAGAACCGGTCGCCCGTCATCACCCACTCGAGCGCGCGCTTGCGTCCCACGTGGCGCTGCAGGAGCGCCATCACCATCATGGGAAACAGCCCCACGTCGATCTCCGGGGTCCCGAACTGGGCCTCCTCCACGGCCACCGCGAGGTCGCACGCGAGCACCAGCCCCAGCCCGCCCGCGAGCGCGTGGCCGTTGACGCGGGCCACGGTGGGGCGCGGAAAGGTGGAGAGCCGCTCGAGCAGCCGCCCGTACTGGCGGCGCGCCTCGTGCGTCCCGAGGAACCCGCCCTCCTGCGCCATCCCGCCGAGGTCTCCCCCGGCACAGAAGGCCTTCTCCCCTGCCCCCGTGAGCACCACCACGCGCACGGCAGGATCCGCCTCGGCGCGCCCGAGCAATGCCAGCAACTCCTGGATGACCTGCGGGGACAGGCTGTTGCGCTGGCGCTCCCTGCGGATCTGCAGGTGGGCGGCGGCACCGCGGAGTTCGTAACCGACGACGGCCTCTTCCATCACCTTGCCTCCGTCCGCGGCGCGAGCACGCCGTGGAGAAACACGTCAGACACCTGCTGGCACGCCCGCTCCATCTGGTCCGCGTCCCGCGCGTCCAACAGCCCGAGCACGAACGAGGTCAGTCCCATTTCCAGTGCGCCGAACAGGAGCGCCGCGCAGAGCAGCGGATCTGTCCCCACCCTCAACTCCCCCCGCGCCCGCCCCCGCTCGAACATCTCCCGCGCCAGGAGGATCACCTCGGCGAACGCCCCCTGCCGGTTGATGCGGCCGCCCGGGCTGCGGGCGATCTCCAGGATGAGCACCCGGACGGCGCGTGGATCCTGCCGCCACGCGTCGAACACCA
>JBDLRJ010000447.1:0-17838 GCA_039800145.1 Pseudomonadota bacterium
GCGAGGATGTTCCCGCCCACGAACAGGTGCGTGAGGATGTGCGGCTTGCCCACGCCGGAGTCCTCGGTCTGCACGTGGTAGACCTTCCCCCGGTGCTTCACGTTGTGGTTGAAGCCCGTCACAGCCTTTTCGAACATTTTCGCCGTCATGGGAAAGGGCGAGGCAACGTACGCGGGCGGTTCTCTCGGTGCAAGCCAACCGCTCCCGTGACTGTCAGGGGGACAGGCAGAGGGCGAAGCCGTCCGAGGAACCGGACGCCGTGAAGGGCGCGGTCCCGCCGTAGTCCGCGGTCCCGGAGAACTCGCCCCCCATCAGCACGTTGCCCGAGCCGTCCACCGAGAGTGCGAGCGGCGAATCCGCGAGCGTCCCGCCGTACGTCACCGCGCGAGACACCGACCCGTCCGTCCCGAGCCGCGCGAGGAAGACGTCCTCCTGTCCACGGCTGGTCTCGGGGCTCGACAGGAAGGTCGCCGTCCCGGTGAACGTGCCCGCGACCCACGCCTCGCCGGTGAGCGGATCCAGGGCCAGCGCCTGCGCGCCGTCCGAGCCGGTTCCACCGAGCAGCGTCACCCACTGGAGCGTCCCGTTGGCGCTGTAGCGCGCCACGAAGGCATCCATGCCCGACGGCGTCTTCGTCACCCCGCCGAAGTCCGCCGGCCCGGTGAGCTCCCCCGCCACCACCACGTCCCCGTTGCCCGCCACCGCCACGGCGCGCCCCGCCGCGTTCTCGATGGCTCGCGCGAACTGGAAGGCGCCCGTGGCGTCGTACGTTCCCACCACGGCCGAGAACGGCTGGGTGGACGGGAAGGCCCCGCCGCCGAAATTCGCCGCGCCGCGGAAGGCGCCCGCGTAGGCCACCTTCCCCGCGGGGCCCACGGCGACCGCGTAGAGATCATCCGGGGCGTCTCCGCCCGCGGCGCGCACCCAGGAGGGCTGCCCCGAGGCGGCGTCGTAGCGGACGAGCAACGCGTCTGCCCCCGGGCCGGCGGAGGCCCCGTTGTAGGGGGTCGGGGTGTACGTGGTGGAGGTGCCGAAGGTGTCCGCCTCCTCGAACCGCGTGCCCAACACCACAGCGCCCGAGGACGGGTCCACCGCGAGCCCGTGGAGCGGCTCGAAGAGGTAGGCACTCGTCGTCACGCCCGCTGCCCGCACCCACGAGAGCGTCCCGTCCGTGGCGTAGGCCGCGGCGTACGTCCTCCAGGCGTTCGGCTGCACGAGCGTGGGGCCGCCGAAGTCCATGGAACCGCTCACCTGGATCGCCATGGCCACGCGGCCATCCGGCATCCACGCGCCCGGACCGGTGAGCACCACGCCCACCGGGGTGGTGCTGCCGCGCGCAAAAGAGCTGAGCACCTGCGTGCCGTTTGCATCCATCACGGTGGCGGTGGCGTTGCCGTAAGCGTACGGCGCCGGGACCGTGCTGCCCGCGAGCGCGGCATCACCGCACAGAGAGGCCACGAGCAGCAGCCGCCCCGTCGCCGGGTCCCGGGCGATTCCCGTCACCGCGTCACGCCCGGACCCGGAACTCCCCAGGGCCCCGGACAGCTGGTGCACCCAGTTGCAGTTCCCGCCGCCGGCGGTGAAACGCGCGGTCACGCTGCGGCTCGCGTCCATCGTCAGCGTGCACGTGACCGCCCGCCCACTGCACCCGCCGCTCCACCCCGCGAACGTGGACCCGGCCGAAGGGGCCGCCGTGAGCGTCACCTGCGTGCCCGGCGCGAAGCTGCCGTTGCACCCCGTGGGACAGGAGATGGCGGCCGGGTCGCTCGTCACCGTGCCCTGGCCGGTGCCCGTGACGTTGACCACGAGCACCGCGTTCGAGGGCGCCTCGGGGGCGAAGGACGCGGTCACCTCGGTGGCCGCGTCGAGCGTCACGGTGCAGGTGAGGGCCGTGCCGGAACAGGCGCCGCCCCAGCCGGAGAAGGTGAACCCCGAAGCGGGCGTGGCGGTGAGCGTCACCTGCGAGCCCGGCGGGAACTGCGCGCCGCAGAACTCCCCGCAGTCCACCCCCGCGGGAGAAGAGACCACCGCACCGCCCGGCGACAACACCTTCACGGTGAGCGGCACGGTGAAGTCCGCCGTCACCTCCAGGTCCCCGTCCATGACCACCCGGCACTCGCCGCTCCCGCTGCAGGCGCCGCCCCACGCCACCAGGCTCCCGCCCCCGGAGGGAACCGCCGCCAGCACCACCTCGGCGCCCGCCTTGAACGGCGCGGTGCACAGCGGCCCGCAGTCCAGCCCCACGGGCGTGGACTGGACCGAGCCCTCGCCGCGCGTCTTCACGGTCAGCCCGTAACTGCCGCCGCCGTTCGGCGTGGGCGAACCGCACGCGGCGGCAACGGACAGGCACAGCAGGGCGAGGACGCGGAGGGGTGGGAGGGAGACCATGGGCGGGGGGTTCTACCCCAGTCTGCCGCCCCCGGGCTCTGGCAACAGCGCCCACCGGGCCCCGGCCCGGGTGAAGCCGAACCATCCCAACGCCACCACCAGGAGCGCCACCACGCTCATGGCGACCTTCTTCTCGTCCTCCCACGTGGACATCCAGCCAAACGGCGCCCAGTCGATGAAGCACCACGCCACGCAGGCCACCAGAAGCAGCAGCGCCACCTCGCGCCGCTTCGCCACCGCCACCGCGAAGACCGAGAGGAAGCAGTAGTAGTAGCTGGTGAGCTCCGCGCCGAAGCAGATGAAGCCCGTTCCGAGCGCGGCGGCGAGCCACGCCTCCGTGCCCTCGGGCGCCACCGCCCGGTACAGCAGCCACAGCGCGAGCAGCAGCAGCGCGTAGAACACCGGCCGGGCCGCTGCAAAACCGTCCAACCGCGCCTGCTTCCACGCCGCCCACGGGTCCGCCTGCTTCCCGTCCGCGAGCGCAGCGCCGATGGTGGACGGCCGGTAGCTCAGCACCGTCCGCAGCCCCATGTGGTTGGTGAGCGGGGTGGCCGCGTGCTTCTGCGTGTTGCGTGCGAACGTGACCCAGTTGTCCACGCCGCCCGGCAGCCCGAGCGATGCGCCCACGAGCAGCACCGTGGCCACGATGCCGCCGAGGCCGAAGCGGAGCAGTTCGCGGTCCCACGTTCCCGCCCTGCGCCTTCGCGCGAGCAGCAGCAGGAAGGGCCCCGCGAGCAGGAGCCCGGGGAAGAGCCGCAGCAGCGTGGCGTACGCCACGGCCGCGCCCGCCAGCGCGGGCCGGGACTTCTTGAGCAGCGCCACGGAGAGCGCGAGCGCGAAGAACCAGTCGTGCCGCAGGAAGGCCCCGCCGGTCCAGGTGTAGCGGGCCGGGATGTTCACCCCGAAGACGAGCGCCGCCACCGCGGCCGTCCTCCACCCGAACGCCCACCACAGAGAAGCCGCCGCGAGCAGCAGCAGCAGCGGGTCCACCCAGCACAGGAGCGTCACGCTGAGCGGCGTGGCGGGCCCGGTGTCCGCGAGCGCGTGGCCTGCCAACGTCCACACCGGGGAGGCGTTGTAGCCGTGATCCTTCTGCACCCACACCCACTTGGCGTAGCCCGTGCGGTTGCGGAAGAAGGTGACGTCGGACACGAACTCCCGCCAGCGCTCGGGGGTGAAGCGCGCCCGGCACACGTCCCCGTTCTCCACGGCGAGGGACGAGGGCACCACCACGTTGGTGCGGAGGTCCGTGTGGTGTCGCGCCAGCGTGAGCCTGGTGAGCCCGGCGTCGTAATCTGCCACCGCGGTGCAGTCGTAGAGCCACTCGTACCCGAGCTCCGGGAAGTACTTGGCCCCCACGTAGTAGTGGTAGACGTCCCACGCGTGGATGAAGTTGGTGAAGTGGGCGCGGCCGAAGTTCGGGTAGGCCCACGCGCCGAGCAGCCCCAACACCGCGAGCGCCACGTCCCGCGTCTTCCGGAAGCGCGCCTGCTGGCCCCCGTGCGAGAGCCACAGGTGCCACCCGAGCAGCGCGATCCCCCCGAGCGCGAGCACCAGCTGCAGCCGGTTCACCACGGCGTCCGGGTTCCAGGCGCCTGCCTCCGAGCGCATGCCCAGGGTGACCGGCAGGGAGTCGAAGAACGAGGCGAGGAGGAGCATCCGGCGGGGCACCCTAACCCGGACTCCGGCTGCCGCGCGCCGCACGCGTGCAGCGGTGACAGCGCGAGGGCCCCCGCTCGCCAACCGTCCCGCGGTGGGCTAGGGACGTCCTCCATGGGACACGTGAAGCACAAGGACATCCAGCACCGGGACGCGGCCGCGCTCGCGGCGGGATACACCTCCGGCCTCCGGGTGTTCGACTGGTTCAGCATCGTCTCCTGGTCGCTCGTGATGGCCGGCGTGGCCTTCCGGCTCGGCCCCGCTCTGCTCGAGTCCCCGTGGCTCGCGGTGTCGGCCATTGCCGCCGGCTACCTGCTCGCGGACTTCATCTCGGGCTTCGTGCACTGGATGGCGGACTCGTGGGGCTCGGTGGACATGCCCCTCGTGGGCAAGGCGCTGCTGCGGCCCTTCCGCGAGCACCACGTGGACGCGAAGGCCATCACCCGCCACGACTTCGTGGAGACCAACGGCAACAACTGCTTCATCTCGCTCGCACCGGCCCTCGCGTGCCTGCTGCTCCCCATCGACGGGCCGCTGTGGCTCTTCGGCGTGGTGACCGTGGCCTCCCTGGTGGTGTGGATCTTCCTCACCAACCAGTTCCACAAGTGGTCCCACGTGGACGAGCCGCCCGCGCTGGTAGACCTGCTGCAGCGCGCGCACCTCATCCTCCCGCGGGGCCACCACGATCACCACCACCGTGCGCCGTACAACCGGACCTACTGCATCACGGCGGGGTGGATGAACTACCCGCTGGACGCGGTGCGCTTCTTCCCGTTGATGGAGAAGCTGGTGACGGCGGTGACCGGCATGCTTCCGCGCCAGGACGACATCGGCGAGCTGGCGGCCCGCATGGTGGCCGAGGCCCAGGCGCGCGAAGAGGCCCAGCGCGCGCTCACCGCCCACGGCACGCGGGCGCACTGACAGTCAGGCGCGCGTGCCGCGGGCGCCAACCCCGCCTCCCCCGCCCCCTCCCGAGCTGCCGGGCGGAGTGGCTTCGTAGTTGAGGTTGCGGAGCCGTTCGAGGAACTCGGCCTCGGGCAGCCGCTCCTCCTGTCCCCACGGGTTGATGAAGGTCACCCACCGCTCGCCGTCCAACGTCTCGGTGCCGGTCACGACCACCTTGTGTCCACCGCCTCCCCAGCGGAGCCCCACGAGCACGGCGCGCCCCGCGGCGAGCTCCTCCTGGATGAACTGCCAGGCCGCCTCGGCGGCTTCGGGGGTGCCGACCACGTTGGCGAAGGTGAAGTCCTTGCCGAAGATCCCCTCGAGGAGCAGGTCCACCTGTGCGGCGCTCAGTCCCCTGCCCTTGTCCACGCCTTCTTCCGTGTGGTGGTCAGTCGAGTTGTCGTAGTCGGCCCGGCCGTTGGCGTACTCCATGAACACCGGGGCGATGAGCCGCTGTGGGACGCTGCGCCCGGTGCCGTCCTCCGCCGCCGTGCCCTCCTCGCGCCGCACAACGTCACCGCTCGCGAGCCGAACGGTCCCCTCGGGTGAGGCCAGCCCGGCGAGGATGCGCACGTACTCGGCCGGGTTCTCGCGCAGCAGCAGGATCTCCACCGAGGTGGCCGCGCACGTTCCCTTGCCCTGCTGCGCAACGGCCGAAGGACACGCCAGTTCCTGGACCGCGTCCGTGAGCAGCTGCGAGCGATCCACGCCGTCCGCGAGCGGCTGGGAGATGAGCCCGTGGAGCCCCGAGAGCACGTCGTCCGTCCCGCCCAGCGCGCGCGCCCCCGGGAGTTCACCGTTGAGAAGCATCTTCTGCAGCGACAAGAGCGCGAGCGGATCCTCGGCATCCTTCAAGAACTGCCGGAGCGCCTTGTACTGGGCCTGCTGCTCGGGCGTGAGCCCCTGGAGTGCCTCCTCCTCGAGCGCCGCGTTCTGTTGAAGCACCAACTGGGCCTTCGCCTCGCGCATCCGGCCGTAGATGCCCGTGCCGGGATCATTCACCTCTCCGGGGTTGGACGTCACCTCCCCGCCATTGAGCGCAGACTCGCCCCGCATGCCCATCTCGAGCACGCGCTCTGCGTCGCGCACGGCCTCTTCGGGAGTGCGCGGCGCCCGCATGCCTCCCGCGGCGCCCACCGCTCCACCGAGCGTCCCAGCCCTGCCCGGCGGGGCCGGGGTGAACCCATCCGCGACACCAGCCGAAGGGGCCCGGCGCACCGGGGTTCGTGGGACAGCCGGCTCGGACTTCGGGAGCTCGGGCTCGCGAGGCTGCGTCTTCGGGGGGATCGCGGGCTGCGGACCACTCGGCGGGGAACGCACGGTCATAATGACTGCGAAGTTAGTCCAGGGGCTCCCTCGCGGGTACCGGTCCCGCGCAGCGGTGGCGGCATTGGGCAGCCCCGGGGATGGCTCGGTCCACCGCGGCGGCGATCCGGGTCCGTGGGCTCCCTGGAAATCCCTGGCTCAGCTTCCCGGGCTCGGCCGGTAGTTGATGTTCCGCATCGCCTCGATGAAGCCCTCCCGCGGGAGCCGCTCCTCCTGGCCCCAGGGGTTGATGATGCGCACCCAGTCCAGGCCGCCGGAGGACTCGAGCCCCGTCACGAGCACCTTGTGCCCGCCGTTGCGCCAACGGATGCCGGCGATGACGGAGTTGCCGGACTGGAGCTCCTCCTCCACGAGCGCCCACGCGGCGTCGCGCGAGTCTGTGCCGTACACCATGTCCGCGAAGGCGAACTCACCGCCGTGGATGCCCTCCAGGAGGTGATCCACCTGCGCGGGAGAGAGGCCTCCCCAGGTCTCGTTCCCGAGGACGTCCACGTGGATGTCCCGCTCGGGATCGTACTGCTCGGCCCCGTTGGCGTACTCCATCATCGCCGGGGAGATGAGCCGCTGCGGGGTGCTGCGCTTGTAGGCCTCCTGCGCCTCTGCCCCCGGCTCGCGCACCAACGCCTGCCCGCCGAGCAGCTGCACCTTCCCCGCGGGTGAAGCCATGCCAGAGAGCAGCCGCACGTGCTCGGCGGGGTGCTCGAGCATCAGGTGGATCTGGACCACCGTGGGTGCACAGGTGTTGCGGTCTCCCTGCGCCACGGAGGGCGGCCAGGCCAGCTCCTGCACCGTGTCCGTGAGGAGCGCCGCGCGGTCCACGCCGCGCGCGAGCGGCTGGCTGAGCAGCCCATGCAACCCGGAGAGCAGGTCCGTGCTCCCCACGAAGGCCTTTTCGCCGGGGAGCGCATCGTCCAGCAGGAGCTTCTGAAGCGACAGCACCGCCACCGGATCTTTCGCCTGCTCGAGCGCCTTGCGCACCGCGAGGTACTCCGCGTGGCGTGCAGACGGCAGCGTGCGCAGCGCCTCCACTTCCAGCTCCTGGTTCGCCTTCACCTGCGCCCGCGCGGCCTCCGCGCGCGGCGTGGACGAACGGTCCTCGGGAAGCTGGACGTCTGCCGGGTTGCTGACGACCTCGGCGCCGGGAAAGGCAGACGGCACCGGCGCGCCGGCCCGGAACAGCGCCACCGCGTCCGAGACGGCGAGCCCCGCACCGCGGAACTCCCCGGTCAACGACGGGCCGAGCGGAACCGCGGGCGCCTGCGGGAGCAGGTCGAAATCCCCGTCACGGGGCGGACCCGAGAAGCCATCCCGGGCAGGGCTTCCAACCGGGCCCGGACGCGCATGGCTCTTCGCCCCGGTCGTCCCAGCCTGGGACGTGCTCGCCGGCTTCGGGCGGGCGGAGGACAGCGGCGAGGGCGGCAGGCGGACGGACACGGGAACTCCGATGCAGGGGATGCACCGGGATTATCGCGGGGCGCGCGGAGGGGTTGCGAGGCCTCCGTGGACACCGTCACGCGAAGGAGATGTCCACCTGCTCCGCCCCGGACAGCGGCCGCCCGAGGAACTGCGCGCCGACCGCCACGAAGCGGTCCGGCACGTCCGTCACGAAGAAGCCGTGGTGCGGGGCCGGGGCCGTCTCCGGCGCGAGCATGCCCGTGCGCGCGAGGACGCCCGCCACCTCCACCGCGGTCGCTTCCGCGGAATCCACCAGCGTGGTGCCCGGCCCCATCACCTCGGAGATGACCGACTTGAGCAGCGGGTAGTGGGTGCACCCGAGCACCAGGGCGTCCACCTTGCCGCGGAGATCCCCGAGGTAACGCTCCGCCACCAGGCGCGGCACCTCCCCGGTGGTCCACCCCTCCTCGGCGAGCGGGACGAAGAGCGGGCACGCGCGCCCGAGCACCTCCACGTCCGGGCGCAGCGCCCGGAGCGCGTGGCTGTACGCCCCGGACTTGATGGTGGCCGGCGTCCCGATGACGGCCACGTGCCCGGACGCAGGCGCCACGGCCGCTGCGGCGCGCGCCCCGGGCGCGATGACCCCCACCACCGGGATGGAGAGCGATTGCTCGAGCGCGGGCAGCGCCGCGGCGGTGGCCGTGTTGCAGGCCACCACCAGGAGCTTGATGTCCCGCTCCACCAGGAACTCGGCGTTCTTGAGCGAATAGCGCGTCACCACCGCGCTGGACTTGGTGCCGTAGGGCACCCGCGCCGTGTCACCCAGGTAGAGCGTGGACTCGCGGGGGAGGCGCGCCTGCAGGGCCCGGAGGACCGTCAGGCCACCCACCCCGGAGTCGAACACGCCGATGGGGCGTGCATCTCCGCTCACTTGCGGACGAGCGCCACGACGAAGGGCGTCCGGGGGAACACGCCGGCCTGCACCGTCACGGTCGGGAGGTTGCTGGTATTCGCCGGCTCGTACAGGCGGTTCGCGAGGTCCCGCCCCGCGATGTACACGCGGTAGCTCCCCGGCTTGAGGTAGTCGTACGAGACGTTCGTCGCCGCGCACGCCTGCTCGTCACCGGTCTGCCCGTAAACCCAGTTGCCCGCCGCGTCCTGGAAGTTGACGTACACGTTGGTGAGGTCCGCGCTCGCGCAGCTCTGCGCAACGCTCGCCGCCGACAGGGACCAGCCCACCGTCACGCCGCCCACGGCCCAGTCCAGCGCGTAGCCCTGCGCGCTCGGCACGCCCACCGTCGTCACCAGCGTCCCCTGCTTGGCGTACAGCGGGTAGTTGTCCACCGTCACGGCGGTGAGGGAGATCGTGTGCGTACCGGACGAGAGGTACGGCGTCACGGCGCCACCGGAAGTCTGGCCGTCCACGCAGGGGTAGCGCACCGCCGTCGCCCCGTCGAAGCTCACGTCCACGTGGGCCACGCCGGCCTGCGCACAAGTGGGGTTGGCCGCGTTCGCCAGCGCGGGGAAGCTCCACGTGAGGTACGCGTAGGAGGTCTCCGCCCGAGACCCGTCCAGGTCGACGTTCACCGTCACGTTCCCGTCCACCACCACCGAGCCCGTCTTGCTGAAGATGACGTAGTCGGCGGAGTTCATCCCTTCGACCGTGAAGGAGTAGGTGCCCGCGCGGAAGTTGTTGAGCCGCACGCCGGGGAAACCATCCACCAGGCAGGGGAACACCCCGGCGTTCTCGAGCGTCTCCCCCGGGATCGTGATGCGGACCTTCGCCACGTCCGGGACCTGGTTGCAGGAGGCTCCCTGGAAGGACCAGTTGAACGTGATGTCACCGGAGGAGCGCGCATTGCCGGGGACGATGATGCAGCCGCTGCCGGCCAGCAGCGCCGCGAGCGACAGGAGGAGGACTCGCTTCATGTGTGGGAACTCCGGGGTCAGTAGAAAGACGGGGGTTCGACGGCGTTGGGGGGCTCCGCATTCAGCCAGGCCGGGGCGGCAGCATACACCAGTGGGTTCTTTGACCCATGCCTGTAGCAGTGCTACCCACCCCGTTCCATGAGCCTCCCTCTCCCGCTCCTGTTCGGGGCCATGAACTACGTGGAGATCGTCAAGAGCGCGTCCCTGGTGGAACTGGGCGTGCTCGTGCTCCTGCTGGGCACGTCCGCCTTCAGCTGGGCGCTCATCGCCATGAAGTGGAGCCAGCTCGGCAAGGCGCAGGCCCAGTCCGTGGAGTTCCTGGACACCTTCTGGAAGGCGTCCCGGCTGGAGGCCATCTACCAGACCTCGCAGGAGCTGGACGCCTCCCCCCTCTCCCGCGTCTTCCGCGCCGGCTACGAGGAGCTCTCGCGGCTCGCCGGGAAGGATGCGCAGGGCGGGGCCATGAGCGAGCGGCTCGGCGGAATTGAGAACGTCGAGCGCGCGCTGCAGCGTGCCTCCACCGCGGAGCTGACGGAGCTCGAGAGCAAGGTCAGCTTCCTCGGCACGGTCGGCTCCGCCGCGCCCTTCGTGGGGCTCTTCGGGACGGTGATGGGCATCCTCAACGCCTTCAACGAGATCGCCGAGAAGGGCAACGCGACGCTCTCCACCGTGGCCGCCCCGGTGGGCAACGCGCTCTTCGCCACCGCCGCGGGGCTGTTCGCCGCCATCCCGGCCGTCGTCGCCTACAACTCGTTCGTGTCCCGCATCCGCGTGTTCGACAACGAGATGTCCAACTTCAGCGCGGACTTCCTCAACATCGTCAAGCGGCACTTCTTCAAGTAGCCGCTCGGGGGCGCACTTCCATGGGCATGGGCGGAGGAAAGGGATCCCCGGGCCGCAGCACGATGAGCGAGATCAACGTCACGCCCATGGTGGACGTGATGCTGGTGCTCCTCATCATCTTCATGGTCACCGCGCCCCTCATCCAGCAGGGCGTGAAGGTCAACCTCCCCGATTCCCGCGCGGCCCCCGTGGAGCCATCCGAGAAGAAGCTGGTCGTCTCCATCGACGCGAAGAAGCGCGTGTTCATCGGCGAGGCGGAGGTCCCGCTCGAGTCGCTCGAGGAGAAGCTGAAGGCCAACGCGAAGGCGCAGGCCGACAAGGAGCTCTACCTGCACGCGGACCGGGATCTCCCCTACGGCACGGTCGTGGAGGTGATGGCCGCTGCCCAGCGCGCCGGGATCACCAACGTGGGGATGGTGACCGAGCCACTCGCCCGCAAGGAGCGGGGCACCCCCTGATGGAGCGCGTGGCCCAGAGCGCCTTCTCCGGGCGGCCGTCTGCACTCGGTCGCTGGCTGGTGCTCTCGCTCGCGCTGCACGTGGCGCTGGTGGGCGGCATCCTCGCGCTCCGCGCCCTGTCTCCCTCGCCCGTGGTGAAGCTGGACCCCGAGCCCATCAAGGCGTCGCTCGTCCGGCTCGGCAAACCGCGCGACCAGAAGCTGCTCCCCCGCAAGGAGGAGCTCCTGCCTCCTCCCCCGGCCGCGAAGGTTGCGCCCGCACCCGTCCCCGCGGAGCCGCCGCCCCCGGCACCGAGGCCAGGCCCGGCCCTCGAGGAGGAGGTCCCGGCCCCGCGCCCCACGGCGAAGGAGAAGCCCTCCCCGGACGAGTCGCGCAAGAAGCTCCTGGGCGCGTTCGACCGGCTGGGCCGCACGCCGCGCGCTCCCCCGGAAGAAGCAGAAGGCGCGCTGGACGGCGAGGTGGACGGTGACGCCGCGCGGCAGGAGGGAGACCGCTACCTGGGGCTCGTCTCCGCGCGCGTGAAGCGCCACTACGACGTCTCCGAGACCATCTCGCCGGACAAGCGCATCTCGCTGCGCGCCGAGGTGTTCATCCGCATCAGCCGCACCGGGGACGTGATGGATGCGAAGCTCGTGCGCGCTTCCGGCAACGACCTGTTCGACGCGGCCGTGCTCGCCGCCGTCAAGCGCGCCGCTCCCCTGCCCCCACCGCCCGCGCTGCTGGTGAATGAGTTCCAGCGCGAGGGCGTCACGATGGTGTTCAAGCCATGAGAACGCTCCGCCTCCTGCTGCTGCTCGCCGCCGTCCCGCTTCCTGCGCTCGCCCAGCGCACGGTGGAGATCTCCGGGGCCAACTTCCGCCCGCTGCCGCTCGCCTACCCCGCCGCCATGGCACAGGGCGCGGGGGCGGACGTCACGCGCGAGCTGGACGACACGCTCCAGTTCGACTTCGCCGCCGCCGGCATCTTCCAGCTGCTGGACCGCGCGGGCTACCTCTCCGCGGCCTCCGAGGGCGTGGACGCGGCGAGCATCAAGTTCGCCAACTGGTCCAACGTGGGCGCCGAGATGCTCATCAAGGTGCAGGTGGCCGAGACGGGCAACGGCGCGGTGCGGGCTGACCTGCGCGCCTACAACGTGGGCTCCGGCAGCGAGCAGTTCAAGATCTCCGAGTCCGGCCAGGCCGCCAACGTCCGGCGCGTGGCCCACCTGCTCGCGGACAAGGTGTACGAGAAGCTCACCGGCGAGCCGGGGCCATTCCGCAGCCGCATCGCGTACGTGCGGAAGACGGGCAGCAACAAGGACGTCTTCGTGGCGGACTGGGACGGGAAGAACCCGAAGCGCGTCACCGCCGGGGGGCTCAACCTGCTCCCCGCGCTGCACCCGGACGGCGAGACGGTGGCTTTCACCAGCTACATGCGCGGCCGGCCGGACCTCTTCGCACAGCGCCCGGGCGTGATGCCGAAGCTGCTCGAGAACCGCGGCCAGATGGCCACCGGCGTGGCCTACTCCCCGGACGGCAAGCACATTGCCTACTCGCTCGCCACGGGAGAGAGCGCGCAGATCTACATCGCGCTCGCGGACGGCAGCGAGGCGAAGGCCATCACCAACACCTCCGCGTTCATCAACAGCAGCCCCAGCTGGAGCCCGGACGGCAAGCGCATCACCTTCGTGTCCAACCGCGCGGGGAGCCCGCAGGTGTACGTCATGAACTGGGACGGCTCCCAGGTGCGCCGCCTCACCTTCCAGGGCAGCTACAACCAGACGCCGGACTGGAGCCCGCGCGGAGATCTCATCGTCTTCACCGCGCGGGACGAGCGCAACGCGTTCGACATCTTCACCGTCCACGTGGACAGCGGGAAGATCTCCCGCGTCACGCAGGGACAGGGCAACAACGAGGAGGCCTGCTTCTCGCCCAACGGCCGGCTGCTGCTCTTCACCAGCAGCCGCGGCGGGGCACGGGAGCTCTGGATCTCCACGCTGGACGGCGAGCAGCAGAGGAAGCTCTCGCTCGAGCGCGGTGACTACACCACGCCGGACTGGGCGCGCTGAACGTGGGCTGGACGCTCTCGCCGTCCATCACCTACCTGAACCACGGCAGCTACGGGGCCACCCCGCGCGTGGTGCAGCAGGCCCAGTCCCGGCTCCGCGACGAACTCGAGTCCGGCCCCGTGCACTTCATGGGCAAGCGGCTCGAGCCGCTGTTGGACGCCGCGCGCGCGCGGCTTGCGGGGCTGGTCGGGGCGCGCACGGACGACCTGGTCTTCGTCCCCAACGCCACGCACGGCGTGAACGCGGTGCTGCGGAGCCTCGCGTTCGGCCCCGGCGACGAGCTGCTCACCACGGACCATGCCTACAACGCGTGCCGCAACGCGCTGGACGAGGTGGCAGCGCGGACCGGGGCGCGCGTCACCGTGGCCCGGCTGCCCTGGCCGCTCACCTCGCGCGGGGGCGTCGTCGACGCGGTCGTGGGCGCCTTCACCCCGCGCACCCGGCTGCTGCTGTTGGACCACGTGACGAGCCCCACCGCGGCGGTGCTGCCCGTCGAGCGGCTGGTCCCCGAGGCGCGCGCCCGCGGCATCTTCACGCTCGTGGACGGCGCCCACGCCCCCGGCATGGTGCCGCTCGCCCTCACCGCCCTGGACGCGGACGCCTACACCGGTAACTGCCACAAGTGGCTCTGCGCCCCCAAGGGGGCCGCGTTCCTCTGGGTGGCGCCCCGGCACCAGTCCTCCCTGCGCCCACTCGCCACCAGCCACGGGCGAAACTCCCCGCGCACGGACCGCTCCCGCTTCCAGCTGGAGTTCGACTGGACCGGGACGGCGGATCCCACCGCCGCGCTCTGCCTGCCCGCGGCGCTGGATTTCCTGGAGGGGCTGCTGCCCGGTGGGCTCCCCGGCTTGATGGCTCACAACGCCGCGCTCGCGCGGACGGGCCGGGACACCCTCGCCCGCGCGCTCGGCGTGGAGCCGCCGGTGGCGGACGAACTGCTCGGCAGCATGGCCGCCCTCCCCTTGCCTCCCGGCGATGCGCCGGCCCTGCACGACGCGCTCTACGACGCCGGCTTCGAGGTGCCCGTCATCCCCTTCCCGGCCGCCCCGTCCCGGCTCGTCCGCATCTCCGCGCAGGCGTACAACCGGCCGTCCGAGTACGAGGCACTCGCCGCCGCGCTGCCCGCGCTGCTGCGCTGACCGGCCGCCGTGCGCGGGAACGACCGCGGCCCGCTCCCGTGGATTCGGGAGGGACCGCGTGGGTTCGCAGGAACGCGCCGGGCGTCAGGCGCGGATGTTCTGCAGGAAGGTCCGGACCTCGGAGAGCAGCGTCTCCGCCAACTTGGAGAGCTCTGCCGAGGCGGTGAGGACCTCCGTCGCCGCCGTGCCCGTGGTCCGCGCCACGTTGGCGATGACCGCCGCGTTCTCCGACGCCTGCCGGGTGGAGCTCGCCGCCGCCTGGATGCTGCGGGAGATCTCCGTGGTGGCCCCCTTCTGCTCCTCCATGGCGCTGGCGATGGCGCCTGCAATTTCGTCCACCTTGGAGATGGTGACGGAGATGCCCCGCGTGGCCTCGGCGGCCTTGTGCGTTCCCTGCTGCACCGCCTGGATCTGGGTCTCCACGCCGTCGGTGGCGGACGTGGTCTGCCCCGCCAGCGACTTCACCTCCGCCGCCACCACGCCGAAGCCGCGGCCGCTCTCGCCGGCGCGCGCCGCCTCGATGGCCGCGTTGAGCGCCAGCAACTTCGTCTGCCCGGCAATGCCGTTGATGAGCCGGACGATGTCGCCGATGGACTCGGTTCGCTTCTGCAGCTCCGCGATGGCGCCGTTGGTGGACTCCGCGGCGGACACCGCCGAGCGGCTGATGGTGCTCGCCTGGCCCACCTGCCGGGCAATCTCGCCGATGGAGGCCCGCATCTCCTCCGCGGCTGCCGCCATCATCACGGTGCTGTTGGAGGCTTCTTCCGCCTGGGCGGAGGTGGCATCTGCGCGGGTGATGGCCTCGCTCGCGTTGCTGGAGAGCGTCCGCGCGGAGGCCTCGAGCTCCGTGGAGGCCGCCGCCACCGTCTGAGCCACCGCCATGACCGACTTCTCGAAGCCGTCTGCCATGGCCAGCTGGTTCTGGCGCATGGCCACCATGGCCCGCTCGCCCTCCGCCATCTTGTCCATGGCCGCGTTGATGATGCCTGCACCGCGCCGGAACGAGCCCTTCATCCCGCGCTCGATGAAGCGCCGGAAGTACTGGTTGCGGCTCGCGTGCTCGAGCGCCGCGGAGGACTCGCGGACGTAGGAATCCGTCATGTCCAGCAGCGCGTTGATGGCGTTGCCGAGATCTCCCGCGAGCGTGCCGGGGATGATCCCGGTGACGCGCGCCTCGATGTCTCCCTGCGCCGCGCGCCGGCAGGCCTCGAGCGCCGAGCGGAGGAGCGCCTCCTGCTCCGCCGCGCCGGCCGCCTGCGGCTCCTCTACCTCCGGCAGTTCCACCACCGGCGCGGTCTTCACCTTGCGGCTGCTCATACCCGGCCCTCCCACAGCGCGAACATCATCTCGGGGTAGGTCGTGCCCTTGTCCGCGAGCATCTTCTGCAGCATCGCCAGGGACGCCTCCGCCGCGGCGCGCGGGTGGTTGTGCCGCGCCTCTTCCCGGTTCATCTCCGCGTAGATCTTCTCGATCACCGCCAGCCCCTTGAGGTCCGGCTTGCGGCGGTTGGAGTGGAACCCGGTGATGTTGCCGCGCGCGTCGAACGTGGGCGTCACGTGGGCGAACACCCAGTAGTGATCTCCGTCCGAGCACAGGTTCACCACGTAGGCGAAGATCTCCCTGCCGGACTGGATGGTCTCCCACATCAGCTTGAACACGCCGCGCGGCATCTGCGGGTGGCGGATCATGCTGTGGGGCATGCCGAGCACGTCGGACTCCTCGAACTTGGAGACCCGCAGGAAGACCTCGTTCACGTAGGTCATCTTCCCGTGGATGTCCGTCTTGCTGACGATGAACTCGTCCTCGTGAAAGGGGCTCTCGCGCCCCGTCGGCTGGATGCGTGTACGGATGCTCATGGGGTTCGCACTCTCGCGAATCAGGGGGAGCGGCTCAAGGTGTGTCGAACACCGACACCTCGGAGAGCCCGCTCACGTTGACCGCCTGCCCCCCCTCGTCCAGCCAGCGGAGCGACAGCCGCCACACCGGCTCCACGCTCGAGGTGATGGACACGCGGTGGAACGCACCGAGCCCACCGTCGGGACCGAGCGTTCCCAACAGCACCGGGAGCCCCGCGGCCGTGGCGCCCGTCACCTCCAGCCGCCGGGGCGTGGCCCAGGTCCGGAGCCCCCGCACCACGATCTCGGCGGGCGACACGGGCGAGGCGAAGTCGAGCGTCACCGACAGGTTGTCCGCCGTGGCCCCCACCGCCCGGAGCGTCCCGTCCGTCAGGGGGCAGCCGGGCTCACCGCCGAAGCTGCACGCCGCCCCACGCGAGACCGGGACCCGGTCAACGCCCACCCCCAGCGCCACGGGCGGGCTCTCCCACGCCAGCGCCACCTGGGTCTTCTCCGCGGTTCCCTCGCGCTCGAGCCTCACCTGGGCCGTGAGCCCCGCGAAGTCCTCGAGCAGCGCGCCGTCCAGTTCCCCCATGGGGGCGGGGCCGTCCGCTTCCCATGCAGGCTCGCCGGCCGCGTCTCGCACGAGCAAACGCAGCACGCCGCCGCCGGCTTCCTGCGAGAAATCCCGGAACGAGACCGCCACGGAGCCCCCGTCCGCCTCCCCCACCTCCAGGTCGAACGGCGCGTGGAGGAGCGGCGGGACCACCGGGCGGGTCACCTGGAACAGCATCTCCGCGCGGGCAAGGGTTCCCTCCCCGGTGGGCCCGGGCGCCACCCGGAAGCAACGTGCAAGACCGTCCCATTGCGTGTCCGAGCCACGCAGGAAGAACCCGTAGCGGCCGTCCTCGTCCGTCACGCCCTGCGCCACGGGCTCGAGCGGCTCCTGGCAGAGGTTTCCCCGGCTCCGGGACAGGGCCACGTCCACCCCTCCCGCCCCGGTGCCTCCCAGTGCCACCAGCCGCCCCACCACCTGCACGTTGGCGCCGGGCTCGAGCTCCGAGCGGACGCAGCCGCTGGTGGCGAGGGCGCAGAGCAACAGGCGGGCACGGGCGTTCATGGAATGGGTGTCATACGCGGACTTCCGCTAAGTTGCCTCCCCCTCATGGCGCGCTTCGGCTGCATCGACATCGGGACCAACTCCGTGCTGCTGCTCGTGGCAGAGCGCGCGGCGGATGGCGCCTTCCGGCCCGTGGCCGAGCGGATGGAGATCACCCGGCTGGGGCGCGGCGTAGACAGGACGCGGCGGCTGTCTCCCGAGGGGATGGAGGCCACGCTGTCCGCGCTCGAGGCGTTCGCCGCCGAGGCCCGTGCCCTCGGCGCAGCCGGCCTGGCAGTGTCCGCCACCAGCGCGGCGCGGGACGCGGAGAACGGCGCGGCGTTCCTGGCCGAGGCGCGCGCGCGGGCGGGCGTGGAGGTGGAGATCCTCCCCGGGGAGGTGGAGGCGCAGCTGTCCTTCGAGGCGGTGTCCCAGGATGCCACGCTCTGTGCGCCGGGCGAGCGGGTCGTGGTCATCGACATCGGGGGCGGGTCCACGGAGCTCGTCTACGGCGCGGGCCGGGACGTGACGTTCCGCCACAGCTTCGACGTGGGGGCGGTGCGGATGACGGAGCGCTTCGTGCGCGGGGATCCGCCCACCGCCGCCGAGCTCGCCTCTCTCCGCGCCTTCCTCGAAGAGACCTTCGCGCCGCTGCCCGCCCCCGCCCCGGGCCAGCGGCTGGTGGGCGTGGCCGGCACCGTCACCACGCTGTACTGCGTGCAGCACGGCATTGCGCCGTACGACGGGCCGCGCGTGCACGGGGGCGCGCTCTCGG
>JBDLRJ010000448.1:0-4330 GCA_039800145.1 Pseudomonadota bacterium
AGGGGCTCTCGCGCGAGGAGATGGAGGCCTTCGGCGAGGCGGCCGTTACGCCCGCGCCCGAGGCCGGGCCTTCGACCCAGGGGCTCTCGCGCGAGGAGATGGACGCCTTCGGCGCGGCGGCCGTCACGCCCGCGCCCGAGGTCGGGACTGCGACCCAGGTGCTCTCGCGCGAGGAGATGGACGCCTTCGGCGCGGCGGCTGTCACGCCCGCAGCCGTGGGACCCGCTGCGGCCGAGGAGCCGGTGCTCCCCGCGGGCTTCATGGACGAGGGAGGATTCCCCATGGGGGTGTCGCTCCCTCCCGTCGTCCGTCGGCCGGTGTTGAGCGGACGCCACGAGACGCCCGCTTCAACCTCGGCGATCGCCCCTGCCGCCGCGCCTCCGGAGGAGGCGGCAGCGGAGCCGAAGTCCACGACTGGGACCTCGTCCGGCTGGGTGCCGTTCGAGCGGGCTGCCCCCGTGGCAGCGGCCGTGTCCGCGCCGGTGTCCGTCGAAGCGTCCGTTCCTGCCGAACAGGCGGCACCCGAGCCCACCCCGGTTCCGGCGGAGCCGACGACGCCCGAAGCGGCCGCCGCGCCCGAGGCCCCCTCTCCGTCCGCGCCGCCCGTGGCCACTGCACCTCCTTCAAAGCCGGAGGAGGAGGACGACGTCGCGGCGCTGCTGAAGCCCTCCCGCAGTCGCTGGGTGCTCGGGGGACTGGCCCTCGCAGGGATCGCGCTCGTGGGGTTCGGGGCCTACTTCGGGCTTCGTCCCTCGGCCCCCCCGGCCGAGAAACCGCCGGCCGCGCCCGCGACGGCAGCAGTGCCCACGCCCACGCCGCCCGAGTCCTCCACGGAACCGGACGCGGGGAACGCGGCAGACGCTGCCCCCGCCGACGCCGTGGGCGCCTCCGCCGCGGACGCCGCGGACGCCGGTGCTCCCGCCGCCGTGCCCGTGGCGGCGGCACAGCCGCCGGAAGGTGTGCCGGCCCCCGCGGCCAACGCCGCAGCCGCTCCAGCAGGTCCGGCTCTTGTCGTCACCCCACCCGCGCAGCAGCAGGCTGCAGCCGTCATGGCAGCCCCCGTACCGCCCCTGGCACCCGTCGCCGCTGTGCCCGCGCCGGCCGCACCGCAGCCCCCTGCCGCCGCGGTGCGACCTGCGCCTGCGGCCCCGGTTCCTCTCGGGCCCGCTGCGGCACCCGCTGCACGCCCCCCCGCCGCAGCGCCGATGCCTGCCCCGCAGCCCATCGACATCCGTGCGGCGAAGACGCCGCCGCCGCAGGGCTCTACCTCGCAGGACCGGGTGGCGCCCGGGCTGCTCCCGCGCAAGGCGCCTTCCGCCGTCCCCGCCCCGGCGGAGGGCGCGGCCACCGCGAAGGCCGCGAGCACGGCTGCGGCCGTCCACGTGCGCGGCGCGAAACAGGCCATGCAGTACGGCCTCTGGAAGCTGGCCGCGGACAGCTACCGCAAGGCGCTGGCGCTCGGGGCCGACACCCCGGAGGTGAAGGCGGGGCTCGGCATCTGCCTCGTGAGTTCCGACTCGGGCATGCGCGGGTACCAGGAGGCCGTCGTCGTCCTGCGGCAGGCACTCGCGCAGGACGAGGGGAACGCGCGCGCGTGGCTGTCACTCGGGATGGCGTACCAGTTCCTCGGCAACAACCCGGAGGCGGTGGTGGCCTACAAGCGGTACCTCGCGCTCCAGCCCAACGGGAAGTCGGCCACCGAGGTGCGTGCCATGCTCGAGCGCCTGTAGTAGGCGCGCTGGCCGGCACCATGAAGATCCTGGGCATCGAGACCTCGTGTGACGAGACGGCAGCCGCCGTGGTGGAGGGACCTTCCGCGGGCACGGGGCCCCTCCGGGTGCTGTCCGACGTGGTCTCCACGCAGGTGGACATCCACCGCCGCTGGGGCGGGGTGGTCCCGGAGCTGGCGTCGCGCAACCACCTGGTCCAGGTGATGCCGGTGGTGGACGAGGCCCTCTCGCGCGCGGCCACCTCGCTCGGGGACCTGGGGCTCATCTCGGTGACGGCAGGCCCGGGGCTGCAGGGAGCGCTGCTCGTGGGACTGCAGGTGGCCAAGTCCCTCGCGCTCGCCACGGGCGTGCCGGTGGTGGGGGTCAACCACCTGGAGGGACACGTGCTCGCCATCCGGCTCGTGGAGCCTGCGCCCGAGCCGCCGTTCCTCGCGCTCGTCGTGTCCGGGGGACACACGACATTGTACGAAGTTGCAGACTACGGCCGGTACCGGGCGGTGGGCGCCACGCGGGACGACGCGGCGGGCGAGGCCTACGACAAGGTGGGCCGCGTGCTCGGGCTCCCGTACCCCGCGGGGCAGCAGATCGACGAGCTCGCGCAGCGCGGCAACCCGTCCGCGGTGGATTTCCCGCGGGCGCTCCCCCAGCACGACACGTTCGACTACAGCTTCAGCGGGCTGAAGACGGCGGTCCTGCAGCACGTGCGGAGGCACGGGGTGCCCACGGGACAGGGGCTCGCGGATCTCTGCGCGAGCTTCCAGGAGGCGGTGGCGGACGCGCTCAGCCGGAAGCTGGTGTCCGCGGCGAAGGCGAGGGGACACCGGAAGTTGGTGCTGTGCGGTGGGGTGGCGGCCAACAGCCGGCTTCGCGCGCTGTGCGAAGAGCGGGCGCGCAGCCGCGGGCTGGAGCTGTTCCTCCCGCCCCGGCGGTTGTGCACGGACAACGGCGCCATGATCGCCGCCGCGGGCTTCCACGCGTACCGGGCCGGCAGGCGCTCGGACCTCGCGCTCAACTCGGACCCGGGCTGGAAGCTCCAGGACGTGACGCCATGAGCAGGGACGAACTGGATCCGCGGGCGCTGCTGCAGAAGCACGGGCTGCGCGCCAAGCACAGCTGGGGGCAGAACTTCCTGTCCGATCCGTGGGCGCTGGAGCAGATCGCCGAGGCGACGCACGCCGGGCCCGGCACGGCCCTGCTCGAGCTCGGCCCCGGGCTCGGCCACCTCACGCGCGCGCTGCTGGACACCGGCGCGTCCGTCACCGCGGTGGAGCGGGACCGGGACATGGTGAAGGTGCTGCGCGGGGCTGCGCTCCCGGGACTCAAGCTGGTGGAGGCCAACGCGGCGGACGTGGACTTCGCTGCCACGGCGGGCGTGGACCAGGTGACGGTGGTGGGCAACCTCCCGTACCACCTCACGAGCCCCATCCTGTTCCAGGTCCTGGACCAGCACGCCCACGTGCCGCGCGCGGTCTTCACGCTGCAGAAGGAGGTCGTCACGCGGCTCACCGCCGAGCCGGGCGGCCGGGACTACGGCATCCTCACGGTGATGCTCGGGCTGCACTACCTGGCGGAGCAGGTGGCGGAGCTCCCCGCGCGACTGTTCCACCCGCCGCCGAAGGTCGACAGCGCCGTGCTGCGGCTGGACCGGTTGCCGGCGCCGCGGGCCGCGGTCACGGACGAGGCGCACTTCCGCCGGGTGGTGAAGGCGGCGTTCGCGCAGCGGCGCAAGACGCTGCTCAACTCGCTGAAGAGCGACGCCTCGCTCGGAGACGGCCCCGCCATTGCCGCGGCGCTCGCGCGGGCGGGGGTGGACGCCCAGCGGCGCGCCGAGACACTCTCGGTCCCCGAGTTCGCGGCGGTGGAGCGGGCGCTTTCGGGCTGAGCCCGGCCCGTCAGTCCATGGGGTGCAGCTTCCGCAGCGCGCGGACGATCTTCTCGCGCTTCCCCTGGACGCTCGCCCGCGGGGTTGCGTCCGCCGTCGTCGGCCGGGCCGGGGCCTGTTCCTGAGCGGGGGCCTTCGCCTCCACGCGCGAGGCCTCTGCGCGCGCGCGCGCCAGCACTTCGCGTGGGAGCCGGGACCGCCCCATCACTTCCCCCGCCCGGAGGCGCTGCGCAGCATCCCGCCGTTGGCGGAGAGCCACGCGCGGAACGCGGTCTCGTCCAGCCCGAGCCGCTTCACCACGCCGGGCACGAGCGCCTCGAGCCCCGGGGCGCCCGGCTTCTTCAGCTCGAGTGCGAGCTTGAGCAGCGCCACGCCGTACAGCGCCTCGGCGCCCTCGGGGACGGCAGCCCGCTCGGCGCGCTTCTGCTCCAGGCTGATGGCCACCGCACTGCGACGCCGCGTCACGTGGAAACCCCCTCGGAAAATCGGGCGAGTGACACTACGTGACCACACATGAGGGCGTCAAACCCATTGATTTTCCATGGGCCGCCCACTTCCGCGTTGCACTGGGGGGCGGCTGGATGGTTGTATGCCCAACCCTTGCGCGGGCCGGTAAATCGGCCTCGGGCACGTCTTGGGAGCTCCTGGAAGGCCGGCCGGAATGGACCACCGCTACATCGTCGTGGAAGGACCCATCGGGGTCGGCAAATCCAGCCTG
>JBDLRJ010000449.1:0-2629 GCA_039800145.1 Pseudomonadota bacterium
ACGCCCTCTGCGCTGAGCGACACGCCGGGAGGCAGCGCCCCGGAATAGAGCCGCCACGAGACCGGGCTGGCGGAAGTCGACGACAGGGTGAGCGCCACCTGCTCACCGGGGAAGAGGGACACCGGCACGTCCGCGGAGATGCGGAACGTGTTCGGGAAGATGCGCACCACGTAGTCGGCCGTGTCCACGCGGCCGCTCGCGTCCTCCACCTGGAGGGTGAAGGAGAACAGGCCGGCCTCGAGCGCCTTGCCCGAGAACAGCCCGCGGTCCAGCGAGGTGGTGAGCGTCACGCCGGAGGGCAACTCGCCCGCGGCCACGCTCCACGTGAGGGGACTGGCCAGGGTGGCCGTGCCGGCCATGGAGGCCTGGACGTCCGCGACGTAGTCGGACCCGGTCATGGCATCCGGCAGCTCCAGCGTGCGGATGAGCAGCGAGCCGGAGGCCACCACGCGCACCTTCACCGAGCCCGTGGCGCGGTTTCCGTTGGCATCCACCACCTGGAGTCCGAGCGTGGACTCGCCCGTCTGCACCTGCGCGGTGACCGGCGTACCGGAGATGGTCCCGTCCGCGCCGAGCGCGAGCCCCTTCGGGAGCGTGCCGGAGGTGATGCTCCACTGGTACGGGCGGCGGCCGCCGGCGGCCGCGAGCGAGGTGCCGTACGGCTGGTTGGTGTTGATCACCGGCGGCAGCGCGCGGGTGAGGATGGACAGCTCCGTGGAGCCGGTCAGCACGCGCAGCACCAGCCGCGCGGAAGCCGTGCGCCCCGAGGCCGAGGCGACCACGTCGAACGCGTAGATGTCCGCGAGCGTGGGCGTGCCGCCGAGCATCCCGGTGGCGGCGTCCAGCTGCATGCCCGCGGGAAGACCGGTGGCGCTCCACGTCACGGCGCCGCTGGCACCCGTGGCCGCGAGCCGGAACAGGTAGGGACGGTCCGCCGTGCCATCCGGCAACTGGACCGTGGACACGCGCATGGACGGAGCGGCCACCGTCATGGTGGCGGTGGAGGCACCGGCGTTGTTCGCCTCGTCCAGCTCCGCCACGGTGTTGTCCGTGTCCAGCACCGCGCCGACGTAGTACGTGCCCGGCGCGAGGTTGGACGGCAGCCGGACGAATTCCGTGGCCGCGTCCTGCCCGCCGCGCGCGAGCGTCACCGTGCCCTCGGCCACCGCGGCGCCGTTGACCACCAGTTCCAGGGGCACGTCCTGCTCCGTCACCCGCTCGTTCACCGAAGCAAAGTACCGGTACTTCACCGCGGGAGAGTCCTGGACGCCCACGTTCTTGAAGACACGGTAGACCGGGATGGTCTCCCCGGAAGCGGAGGCCGCCGGGGCCTGCACGCGGGCCGTGGCGACATCCGGGGACGGCACGTACAGCCGCACCGGTCCGATGATCATCTTCGTGTTGTTGTCCTCCTTCATCTCGGTCACCTCGTCGAACGAATCGACCTGGACGAAGAAGTAGTAGTCGCCGGTGGACAGCGGCTGGCCGAGCCGGTCCGTGGAGGGGAGCACCACGGGGAGGTTGAAGCTGCCCGCCGTGCAGGACGCGGGGGCGCTGATGTCCACGCACTGGGACAGCGAGTAGCCGCCGACCGCCGTGGAGGGCGAGTCGAACACGCGCCAGTCGCTCAGCAGGCTGAGGTTGGCATCCCGCGACATCACCATGCCGATGTTGAAGCCCGTGGCATCCGCGCCGCCGATGTTGCGTGCGTCCACGCTGAGCGTCCGGGTGTCACCCATGTACACCGCGCGCGCCGGGGCCCCGGTGTTCGGGTCCACGAGGTCCGCCTTGTCCAGCACCAGGTCCGCCTGGGTGATGGTGGAGACGCTGCCCGAGAAGACCGCGTTGTTGGTCTCGTCCGCCTCGGCCACCTGGCCCGTGGAGGCCGCGGCCGTGACCGGGTCCAGGACCAGTCCGAAGTAGTAGTCACCGCCGGGGGCGTTCAGCGGGAGCGTGAAGCTCACCGGCAGGGCCGCCACCACCTGCCCCGCGCTCAGCGCGAACGTGCCCTCGTAGACGACCACGTCGCTGCTGGAAAAGGACTTGTCCGGGGAGAGCACCACCTGGAACGGGATGTTGCTGCCGGCCGCGTCCGTGCCCGGGTTGGAGAACGCGAGGTCGAGGGTGACGGTGTTGCCCGGCCCGGTGTTGCCGGGTGCACCGCTGACGGCGTCCGCCTGCAGGTCCACGCCGACCAGGTACGACTCCGCCGAGGCAGCCACGTTGTTGGTCTCCACGCTCTCGGCCACCGCGCCGGCCGAGTCGACCTCCACGAGGACGCGGTAACGGCCGTCCGAAAGCGACGGGATGGAGATGGACTGGGTCGCCCCCTGGACGCCACCCAGCGCACTCCGCGGGATGGTCAGCGTGGTGCCACCCACCGCCGAGTCATACGCGAGCAGGTCATCCTGCGAGAGCAGCCCGTCCTTCGACAGGTAGACCCGCCAATCCACGTTGGGGGCGTCCGTCTGTCCGTAGTTCTGGAACGACACCGCGAGGTCCAGGGTCGCGCCCGGTCCCACGCGCTGGAAGTTGGACACGGCGATGTTGTCCACCACCAGCTCCGGGTTCACCGGCTCGTCCAGGATGAAGAGCGTGTTCGAGGGGAAGTCGGTCTCCAGGCAGGACC
>JBDLRJ010000450.1:0-10770 GCA_039800145.1 Pseudomonadota bacterium
TGGGACAAGCCGTTCCGGCTCGACTCCGGCCCCCGCACCTAGCTCACGCCGGCCCGCGCCAGGGCGCGGCCGAGTCCCGCGGCAAGCCGGGCCGCGCGCGCCGCCGGCACCTCGATGCGCCGCGCCACCACCACGTCCACCGGACCTGCCGGCGCGGCCTGGAGGAGAAGGGGAAGGACCAGGGAGATCATTTCGCGAGGTACAGCCGTTCGAGCTCGTCGAGCCCGCGGCCCACGGCTGCGCGCCCGTCCGGAGAATCATCCTTGTCGAGCCTTGCGCGCAACCGGTCCAGGTGGCCCATGGCGGCCGTGTCCACGTCCTCCTCCTGTCCCGCCGACTTGCTTAGCGTTGCCGCGAGCGCGTCCATCCGCCCCTCGAGCGCGGCGACGGTGGGAGCGGTGTCGGCAGCGGGGGAGGGCGTGGTGTGGAGCGGCGCCTGGGCGGGGGCCGTGCGCTGAACCGTGGAGGGGGTGGGCGCCCGGGGCTGCTGTCCCACGGCGGAGCCCGCTCGCGTCGAGGGCTGTCCGGGCACCTTTTCCGCCTTCGGCAGCGCGGGCGAGGCGGCCTCTGCTGCGGGTACCGGGGAGCGGTCCCCGGCAGTCTCGTCGTGCGGCTCCGGGGTGGCGGCAAGGCTCCCCAGCGCCGCGCCGAGGTGAGGCCCTGCGAGCACGAGCCCCGTGCCGAGCGCGGCAATCCCGAGCACCGCTCTCACCGGGCGCCACGGGAAGGAGCGGGGCTTGCTCCCGGCGACCGTGGGCCGCCGGGCGTCGTCCTCGGCGTCTACGTCGTCCGGGTCTGCGGGACGGCCCGCACGGGCGACGTCTGTCTGCGGGCGTGAAGACGTGCGCGGAGGGGCCGCTGCCGGGGCGCGGGACAGGCTCGGACTGCGGCGAGGGACGACGCGCGGGTGCTCGGCGGTGGGCACCAGCGATTCGCGGATCTCCCGGAGCCGCTGGCGCACCTCCTCCGCGGAGGCGGGGCGGAGGGCGGGATCCTTCTCGAGGAGATCCAGCACCAGGTGCTCGAGTGCCTCGGGCAACTCCGGGCGCAGCTCCCTCGGTGGGCGCGGGGCCTCGTCCACGTGTCCCCGTAGGATGCTCGCGATGTCCTCCTTCCGGCCGTAGGGAAGCTCGCCCGTCAGCAGTTCGTAGAGCAGCACGCCGAGTGAATACAGGTCCGTCTGCGGAGAGATGGGGACCTTCTGGTGGATCTGCTCCGGGGCCATGTAGTTCGGCGTACCGAGCGTGCGGCCCGAGGTCTTCTCGCTCTCTCGCTTGGCCAGGCCGAAGTCGAGCAGCTTCAGCTCGAGCTCGCCGCGCTCGTTCTCCCGGATGAAAAGGTTTCCCGGCTTGAGATCCCGGTGGACCACGCGCGCGTCGTGCGCCGCCTGCAGCGCACCGCACAGCACGTCCAGGAGGGAGATTACCGATTGGAGCGGTGCGGGAAAGGTGCGGTGGAGCCAATCGTTCAGCGGCTCGCCGCGGAGGAACTCCATCACCAGGTAGTGACGTCCGTCCGGCAGCTCCCCGAAACCGAAGATGTCCACGATGGCGTGGTGCTGGATGGCGTTGACGGCCTGCGCCTCCTTGAGCATCCGCCGGGCATGGTCCGCGTTCTCCGCCGCGTCCGGGCGGAGGACCTTCACCGCCACCTCCTTGCCGATGAGCGGGTGGCGACCGAGGTACACCACGCCCATCCCACCGTGCCCGATTCGCTGCACCAGGTCGTACTCCCCGGCGCGCGTCCCGATCAGCGGATCCTGCACCTGCGGCACCGTCTCGACTTCCCGAGACATGCGCGGGCGGGTCCGGCGCATGGCCTGGGCACACTCGCGGCAGCGCGACACGTGGCTGGACACGCGCTCGTGCAGTTCGTCCGAGAGCTTTTCCAGCTGGTAGTCCCGGAGGACGCTGGCGTTGGGGCAGGGCATGGCGACGGGAGGCTCCATGCTAACACTGGGGCCGGTTGAATCGATCGCGGAGGCGTGATCTACGGTGGTCGATGCGGCCACCGACTCCACCGAAGGTCCGAGAGATTGTCGTCCGACTCCGCGCAGAGGGACGGACGTACCGTGAGATTGCCGACCTGACCGACCTGGGGACGGCCACCGTCACCCGGATTCTGCGCCTGCACCGCGAGACGGGCGGCACTGCGCCCAAGGCCCCCGGCGGGGGCAACTTCAGCCCCATCCGGGGGAAGATAGAGACGCGGCTCAAGCAGTTGGTGGAACAGCTCCCCGACGCCACCGTGAAGGAGTTCGCGGAGGCGCTGGCGAAGGCGGAGAAGCTCCGGACGAGCAGGTCCTCGGTCCAGCGCGCACTGACGCGGATGGGGTACTCCCGAAAAAAAGTCCTTCACGGCGGTAGAGCGCGACACGCCGCAAAACTTCGAGCGGCGCGCGGTGTTTTGCTCGCTCCTGGCCGCCATCAAGGACCGGCGTGTCATCTTCATCGACGAGTCCTTCTGCAAGACGGGGATGCGCCGCGAGTTCGGTTGGTCGCCTCGTGGGCAACGAGTCCACGGAACACGGCCCCAGCGCTCGTGGAAAACGGTGTCCATCATCGGCGCCATCCGCATCGGGAAGGCGCCACGGCTGATGACCCATCGCGGGGCCGTCAACGGCACCATCTTCCGCCGCTTCGTGCGCACGTGCCTGGTGCCCTTCATCCGACCGGGCGATCTGGTCGTCATGGACAACCTGAACATGCACAAGTCGCAGAGCACCAAGCGGCTCATTGAGGCTGCGGGCGGCGTCCCGGTCTATCTCCCCACCTACAGCCCCGAACTGAATCCCATCGAGCTGCTTTGGGCACACCTCAAGCGTGAGCTCCGACGCCTCGCCATCGACTCCGAGCAAGAGCTACGCGCAGCGGTCCGTCGCCTTCGCCGCCGCGTCCCCAAATCCCACATCGCGGGATGGTTCCGCCGGTCACTCGGCATCGCTCATCGATTCAACCGATCTCGGTGTTAGCCGCACTTGGGGGGACTCCGTGCGCCGAAAACTTCTGGCATACAGCCCCCATGGTCCTCGCGCGTCCCGTCTCGCTCGTCCGCCCGCAGGAGCTCGGCCCGGGGCTCGCACGTGCCGGGCGGGTGGGGCCCTGCGCGTCGCTCGAGCAGGCGGTCCTGCTCCTGTCCGGGCTGGAGGCACCGGAGCGCGCGTGGCTGCTCGGGGCGTGCGGCGGGACGGGGGTGAGCGCGGTCCCCGGCCACCCCTCGCTGCGTCCGGACACCGCGCTGACCGCGGGCAGCGTGGAGGCGCACCGCGCGCTCGCCGGGCGCGCCAGGGACGCAGGCCACCCGGGGCTCGCGTCCGCGCTCGAGCGCGCGGTGGACTCGGGACGGGGGCCGCCGGGGCTGACGCTCGGGGGACGGCCGTTCCAGTGGGGAGGCCGCACGCGGATCATGGGCGTGGTGAACGTCACGCCGGACAGCTTCTCGGACGGCGGCAGGTGCCTGGACGAGGGGGCGGCGGTGGCCCACGGCGAGGCGCTCGCCGAGGCGGGCGCGGATCTCCTGGACGTGGGCGGCGAGTCCACCCGTCCGGGGGCGGCGCGCGTACCGGTCGAAGAGGAACTGCGCCGGGTGGTGCCGGTCGTCCGGCGGCTCGCGGGCGCGGGGCACCTCGTGAGCGTGGACACGTCCCGGCACGAGGTGGCGCGTGCTGCACTCGCGGCCGGAGCCGTCATGGTCAACGACGTCTCCGGCTTCACGTGGGATCCGGCCCTCCCGCAGGTGGTTGCCGAGGCCGGGGCTGCCTGCTGCCTCATGCACGTGCAGGGCACGCCCCAGACCATGCAGCGGGCGCCTGTCTACGACGACGTCGTGGAGGAGGTGCTCGCGCACCTGTCGCGGTCCGTGGCCCTGGCCGAGCGGGCCGGCATCCCGCCGGAGCGCGTGTGGGTGGACCCGGGCATTGGCTTCGGCAAGACGGCCGCCCACAACCTGCTCCTCCTGCGGCGGCTGTCCGAGCTCCGCGTGCTCGGCCGTGCACTGCTCGTGGGGACCAGCCGCAAGTCCTTCCTCGGGGCGCTCGTGGGGGGCAAGCCTCCCGCGGAGAGGCTGTGGGCCACCCTGGGAAGCGTGGCTGCGGTTGCCGCGCGCGGCGACGCGGACGTGGTGCGGGTGCACGACGTGGCGGAGACGAAGGACGCGCTCGCGGTGGCGGACGCGCTGCGCCTCGCCGGGGACGGCGGCGCCCTGTATGCCGTGCCGGTGGACGTCCCGTCGGACCGTTCCTAGCTTGCCCCGGCCCGAGCGCATCCGGCTATAAGGCCGCGGCCGCACGACACGGCCTGGAGGAGACCATGGCGTACAAGTTCCCGGTGGCGCCGAAGCAGAAGCAGGGGGAGGTGCCCGAGCGCCTGTTCGGCACGGACGGCGTGCGGGGTACGGCCAACGTCTTCCCCATGACGGCGGAGGTGGCCATGCAGTTGGGGCGCGCGCTGGCGTACCTCATCCGCAACGGCAACCACCGGTACCGGGTGATCATCGGCAAGGACACGCGGCTGTCCGGCTACATGCTGGAGAACGCGCTCGCCGCGGGCATCAACAGCATGGGCGTGGACGTGGCGTTCGTGGGGCCGCTGCCCACGCCGGGAATCGCCAACATCGTCGTCTCCATGCGCTGCGACGCGGGGGCCGTCATCTCCGCGTCCCACAACCCGTACCAGGACAACGGCATCAAGTTCTTCTGGCGGGACGGCTTCAAGCTCCCGGACGAGACCGAGGCGGAGTTCGAAGATCTCATCTTCAGCGGGCGGATGGACCGGATCCGTCCCACCGCCACGAAGATTGGCCGGGCGGTCCGCTGGGAGGACGCGCGGGGGCGGTACATCGTCGCGCTCAAGAACACCTTCCCGCGGGAGTTGACGCTGGAGGGGCTCACCATCGCCGTGGACTGCGCCAACGGCGCCGGGTACCGCGTGGCCCCCGAGGTGCTCGAGGAGCTCGGCGCGCGCGTCATCAGGCTCGGGGTGACGCCGGACGGGAAGAACATCAACCACAAGTGCGGCGCGCTGCACCCGGAGGCGCTCGCGAAGGCGGTGACACGCCACGGGGCCCACATCGGGCTCGCGCTGGACGGGGACGCGGACCGCCTCATCGTCGTGGACGAGAAGGGCAAGCCCGTGGACGGGGATGCCCTGATGGCGCTCTGCACCGCGGAGTTGGTGGAGCGCAGGGCGCTCGCAAAGAAGACCCTGGTGGCCACGGTCATGAGCAACATGGGGCTGGAGCGCGCCGTGGCCCCGCACGGGGTGAAGGTGGTCCGCACGCGCGTGGGGGACCGCTACGTGGTCGAGGAGATGCGGCGGCACGGGTACTCGCTCGGCGGAGAGCAGTCCGGCCACCTGGTGTTCCTCGACCACGGCACCACCGGGGACGGGACGCTCGCCGCGCTCCAGGTGCTCGCGGTCATGTGCCGGCGGCAGCGGCCCGTCAGCGAGCTCGCGTCGGTCTTCACCCCCTTTCCGCAGGTGCTGCTCAACTTCGCCGTGGCCCGCAAGACGGAGCTGGGCCAGCTGCCGGACGTGATGCGCACCATCCGCGGCGTGGAGCAGAAGCTGGGCAAGGACGGGCGGGTGCTCGTGCGGTACAGCGGCACGGAGGCCAAGGTGCGCGTGATGGTGGAGGGGCCGGACGCCCGCCGCAACGACGCGTGGGCGCGGGAGATCGGCGAGGTGCTGGTCCGCGCGCTCAAGGCGTGAGGACGCGCCGCTCCCTGCCGTCCCCGCCGCTGCTCGAGTGGGGGGAGGGGGCGCCCGTGCTGCTCCTGCACGGGCTCGGCGCGTCGTCCCACGTCTACGAGCCGCTGCGCGCGTGCCTGCCCACCGGCAGGCGGTGCGTGGCGGTGGACCTGCCCCACTGCGGGCGGGCCGGTGCGTGGGCCGAGGACTTCTCTCCGCGGGTGCTGGCCGAGCGGCTCGCGCAGCTGATCGCCGACCGGCAGCTCGCGGAGGCCACGGTCGTGGGCCACTCGTTCGGTGGGCTCGTGGCGCTGCAGCTGGCGGCGCTCGGGGTGACCCGGCGGGTGCTGCTGCTCGCGGCGCCGGTGGCGGGCGTGGGCGGCCTGCGGGCGGCAACCGGGTCCGGGCTCGCCCGGTGGACGCTGCGGGTGGCGGGGCACGTGGAGCCCTCCGCTCCCGCGGTGCGGGCCTGGCTGGGAATGTTGTGGGGAGAGGGGCCTGCCCCCACCGCGGGCATGGTGCAGGGGTACCTGTACGCGCTCTCTGCCGCGGGCCACGCGGCGGCCATGGCCCAGGGGCTCGAGGCGGTGGCCCACTTTCGCGTCCCGTGCCTCCCGAGGGGGTGCCGGGTGGAGCTTCTCCTCGGCGAGCGGGATCCGCTGGTCACCGTGGACCAGGGGCGCGCCTTTGCCCGCGCGAGCGGTGCGCGGCTGCAGGTGCTCGAGGGCGTGGGCCACTGCATCCCCGAGGAGGCCCCCGAGCGGGTCGCGGCGCTGCTGCGGCGCGTGCCGGAAAGCGGCGGGGGCGAAGGGGGCATGCTAACTCTGGGCCCATGCAACGGCTTGGAGTGAACGTCGACCACGTGGCCACGCTGCGCCAGGCGCGCCGCGTCCGGTACCCGGACCCGGTGACGGCAGCGGCGCTGGCGGAGCTCGCGGGAGCAGACCAGGTCACCATCCACCTCCGCGAGGACCGGCGGCACATCCAGGAGCGGGATCTCCGGCTGCTCCGGGAGACCTGCCAGGTGATGCTCAACCTCGAGATGGCGGCCACGGACGAGATGCTGAAGATCGCCTGGGCGCACAAGCCGGACATCGTGACGCTCGTGCCCGAGCGGCGCGAAGAGATCACCACGGAGGGCGGACTGGACGTGAACGGGATGCGCGAGCTGGTGAAGCGCATCACCCGCGGGCTGCAGGACGCGAAGATCTCCGTGTCGCTCTTCATCGACCCGGACGTGGAGCAGGTGCGGGCGGCCCACAAGACGGGCGCCCAGCGCGTCGAACTCCACACCGGCGCCTACTGCGAGGCCTCCACCGAGGAGTCGCGCACGCGGGAGCTGCAGCGGGTGGTGGACGCGGCGAAGACGGCGGCGCGGCTGGGCATGCGGGTGGCGGCCGGGCACGGGCTCAACTACGAGAACGTGAAGCCGGTCGCAGCGGTGGCGGACATCGAGGAGCTCAACATCGGTCACGCCATCGTCGCGCGGGCGGTGCTGGTGGGCTTCGAGCGCGCCGTGCGCGAGATGCTGGAGACCATGCGCAACGCGGCGCCCTGACGCGCCCGGAGCAGACCCGACATGGCGATCCTGGGCCTGGGAATGGACGTGTGTGCGGTGGACCGGATCCGGCGGATCCTCGAGGGTCCCAGCGGGCGGAGGTTCCGCGCGCGCGTGTTCACCGAGGCGGAGCAGGCCTACTGCGAGGCCCGCGCGGACAAGGCGAGCCCGTACGCGGCGCGGTTCGCAGCCAAGGAGGCGCTGGTGAAGGCACTCGGTGCGCCGGCGGGGATCCACTGGACGGACATGGAGGTGCTGCCCGCGGCGGGCGGGCCTCCGTCGTTCCGGCTCAAGGGCGTCGCGGCCGCGGCGCTCGAGGCGCGCAAGGGGCGGGCCTTTCTGGCGATCACGCACGACGCGGGCGTCGCCGCGGCGACGGTGGTGTTGGAGGCGGTGTCATGAAGCGGCTGGTCACGGCGGCGCAGATGCGGACCATGGAGAGCGTGGCGGCGGACGCCGGCCTCTCCCCGGCGATCCTCATGGAGACGGCAGGGCGGATGCTCGCCGAGGCGGCGGTGCGCCACGCCTCCTCCACGGGGCGGTTCACGGTGCTGTGTGGCCCCGGCAGCAACGGCGGTGACGGGCTCGTGGCTGCACGCGTGCTCGCGGGCCTGGGACGGACCGTGCAGGTCGAGGTGTTGGACCCGGCCGCCTACAAGGGAGAGCCGGCGCGCAACCTCGCGGCCCTCGTGGCGGCAGGCATCCAGCCCTCGCTGCTCCCGGACGTGCTGCCGGTGCAGGGGGGGGACGTGGTGATCGATGCCGTGTTCGGCACCGGCCTCTCCCGCGCGCCCGAGGGGATGTACGCGGACGCGGTCCGGCGCATCAACGCCGCGCGCACCGCGGGTGCGAGGGTGGTGTCCGCGGATCTCCCGTCCGGCCTGGACGCGGACACGGGCCGGGCGTTCGAGCCGTGCGTCCGCGCGGACGTAACGGTGGCCTTTGGCTTCGCCAAGGCGGGCCAGGGGCTGGAGCCCGGGGCCACGGTGTGCGGTGCGCTGGAGGTGGCAGACATCGGCCTGCCGCGGCAGGCAGTGCATGCCGCCGAGGGCCACGTCACCTGGCTGCTCGAGGAGGAGGACGCCCGCGGTCGGTTGCCGGTGCGCGGGGCGGAGATCCACAAGGGGGACGCGGGCCACCTCCTCGTCGTCGCGGGGAGCCGGGGTAGATCCGGCGCGGCCGCCATGGTCGCGCGCGCGGCCCTGCGCAGCGGCGTGGGGCTCGTCACGGTGGCCACGCGGGGAGATGCGCTGGACGCGGTGCTCACGCACGCCGTGGAGGCCATGGGCGTGCCGCTTGCGGGCGAGGGGGCCCTGCAGCAACTGGATCTCAACGCGCTGCTGGAGGCCGCGGACGACAAGGACGCCGTCGTCATCGGCCCGGGACTGCTGCGGGGGGAAGAGACGGTGAAGCTGCTCGGCGACCTGCTCGAGGAACTCACCTGCCCGGTGCTGCTGGACGCGGACGCGCTCAACGCGGTGGCGGGCGCCCCGGAGTTGCTGGCGCGCGCGCGCGGGCCCCTCCTGCTCACGCCGCACCCCGGCGAGATGGCGCGGCTGGCGGGGATGTCCGTCGAGTCGGTGCAGGCTGCGCGCATCGGCGTGGCGCGCACGTTCTCCATGCAGCGCCAGGTGACGCTGGTGCTCAAGGGGGCGCGCACGGTGGTGAGCGCCGAGGACGGGACCGCGTACGTGAACCCCACCGGCAATCCCGGCATGGCCACGGCGGGAATGGGGGACGCGCTCGCGGGCATCATCGGTGCGCTGCTCGCGCAGGGGGTGAACCCGCTCGGGGCCGCCACCACGGGCGTGTATGCACACGGGCTCGCCGCGGATCTCGTGGTGGAGCAGCGCACGGGGCGGCTCGGGCTTGTCGCGTCCGACGTGATCGACGCACTGCCGGAGGTGTGGCGCCGGTGGAAGCGCTGACCTCGCTCCACACGGACTCGGCCGGGCAGACGGCTGCGCTGGGCCGCGCGCTCGGCGCGGCGCTGCGGCCCGGGGACTTCGTGGCGCTCGTGGGGGATCTCGGCGCAGGGAAGACCTGCTTCTCTCGGGGCGTGGCCGAGGGGGCAGGCGTTGCGCCCGGGGACATCTCGAGCCCCACGTTCGCCATCGTCCAGCGGTACGGGGGGCGCATTCCCCTGTTCCACGCGGACCTGTACCGGTTGGCGGACCCGGACGAGCTGTACGCGACGGGCTACTTCGACCTGCTCGGGGCTGCAGAGGGGGCGTTCCTCGTGGAGTGGGCGGAGCGGGTTCCCGGAGCCATCCCCGCGGGAGCGCTGGTGATCCGGCTCGCGGCGGATCCGCACCTGGACTCCCGGCGGTGGATGCAGCTCGAGGCGAGGGGGCCGCGTGCAGCGGAACTCGCCGGGGTGATCTCCCGGGGTTGACGCCTCGAAACTCGGAGTTCGCTCAGCGCGCGAGCGCGGCGGTCTCCCACCGGTACAGCCGTCTCGCCTCGTCCGCGCCCACCACCGAGTGGTTGGGCACCTCCTCCCAGGGACGCGCGGTGCACAGCTTCTCGCTCGCGACGAGGAAGGTTCCCGGCGCGGAGACGACGTGCAGGGGACGGTGTCGGCGGCTTGCCACCATCACGCGTCCGTCCGTCACGAGGAAGTTGAGCGACGACGGCTTCTCCCCGGTGTCGGTGGCTGCTGCCACCCGCTCCACCGTCCGGGCCACGGCGCGGGCGAGCACGTCCACCGGCACCGGGCCCTCCAGGTCCACCGTGCGCGCGAGCTCCGTGAGCAGCAGGGCGAAGCAGCGCTCGCTGTCCGTGTCACCGGAGATCCGCGCGCGCAGGTCGGGTCGGATCTCCGCTTCCAGCCGCTCCTTCGCCTCGGCGAACCCGGTCACCGTCCCGTTGTGCGCGAAGCACCAACGGCCATGACGGAAGGGGTGTGCATTCCCGAGGTGCACACCGCCCACGGATGCCAACCGCACGTGGGCGATCACCGTCTTCACGTGCAGCTGCGACGCCGCGAGGTCGAACGCCTCGTCCGCGTGCGCGGGCTGGAGGCTGAACGTCAATGCCGGCGTGCCCGCCGCGTCGTACGCGGCAATGCCCCAGCCGTCCGGGTGCTCCCTCGACTGGAGCTTGAGGCTGTTGGACTCCTCCACCAGCGCGGCGTGGACGCGGTCCTCCTGCAGGGCGTGGAAGCCGAAGAGACGGCACATACGGGGGAGACCCTACTTCATCCCTGAGGGGGCGCGAGCCCGTGGCCGGGCGGCCCGGCGGGGGGCGGCCGTTGGCGGACGTCCCGGTACAGCGGCCAGCCGAGTTCCTGCCACGCCGTTCGCTGGCCGCCGTGGAGTCCCAGCCTCGCGGGGGGAGGCGTGCCGGCCCGGAACGTCCCGAACAGCCGGTCGAACAGCACCGTGTGGCAACCGAAGTTGGTGCGGCTCTCGGGCTCGTCCTCGGAGTGGTGCACGGCGTGGAACCGCGGGTAGTTCACCCACCACGAAAGTCCCGGCACCGGCGCTGCGTCCACGTTGGCGTGCGCGAGGATCCCCAGGCAGC
>JBDLRJ010000451.1:0-3235 GCA_039800145.1 Pseudomonadota bacterium
GACTGGAACACCGCCTGGCTGGAGAGCCGCACCGCGCTGCCCACCAGCGGCACCAACACCTTCCCGCTCGCCACGTGCGTCGGGTGGTTGGGCACGGACGAGTTCACGTACGAATAGGTGAGGTCCACCAGCGTGTGCCGGCCCGGCTGCCAGCGCAGCTCCGCCTCCGCGCCCCAGGCCCGCACCGTGCCCGGCAGGTTGGCGTTCACCACGCAGGCCGTGCTCCCCGCGGGGATGCCGCACGAGGTCACCGAGGGATCCTCCGCGGCCACCACCAGCTTCTGGATGCTGTTGAAGTAGCCGCCCACCGTGAGACGCAGTTCGTCAGACAGGTCGTGCGAGTGCTCGAGCTCCAACGTCTGGATGGTCTCCGGGTCCAGGCCTTTCGGCGGCGCGCGCTGCGTGCTGCCCTCCGAGTAGTAGAGTTCGTAGATGTTGGGGGCGCGGAAGGCCGAGCCGCCCACGAGCTTGGTGAGGCCGCCTTCGTAGGGGCGCGCAATCAGCGCCAGCCGCGGCGTGAGTGGCGTCACGGACAGGTCCAGGTACCGGTCCACGCGCAGCCCCGCGGTGAGCGACAGCCGCCCCGGCACCAGCTGCCACTCATCCAGAAGGTAGGCGGACAGCAGCGTCCGGCTCCGCGTCTCCGGCACCGGGGTTTCGTCCTCCTGCGTGGAGACCGTGTGCCGGATGCGGAACTGGGACTGGGCCTCCACCCCCGCGGTGAGCGTGTTGCCGCGGAAGAGCGTGAAGCGCCCGCGCACCTCCGCCCCCGTCCACTGCGCCTCGCCCAGGTCCGGGTCCGCCCGCGGCCCGTCCGCCCGCTGGGTCATCCACGTCCCCTCGTAGTGGCTCTGGTCGTAGTAGGCGCGCGCAGACAACGCTGCGCCGGGTGAGAAGTCATGGTCGTACCGCAGCTCGGCAAAGCCGCGGACGTCCTGCGTGGAGGTGCCCGCGAGCCCCACCGTCGCGCCGTACGGGGCCGTGGGCACCTTCTTGTCTCGCGCGTTGACGTAGCCCTGGAAGGTGAAGCCGCCGGCGCGCGCGCGCACCGAGCCCGTGTAGACGCGCTCGCCGTCCAGGCCTCGCACGCTCCCCAGCTCGCCCAGGTCCGTCTTCTCCGCCCCGTACGCGTCGAGCACACCCGCAGACAGCGTCAGCCCGAGGTCCGGTCGGCTGCCCACGCTGCCGCTCGCGCGCGCCCGGAACATGCCGTTGGCACCCGCGGCCGCCGTCCCCTCCACCGTGCGCCCGGCCTCCACGCGGTCCCTCGGCACCACGTTGATGACCGCGAAGAACGCCCCCGTGCCGTACAGCGCCGAGCCCGGTCCCCGCACCACCTCGATGCGCTCCACCTCCTCGAGGTCGATGGACAAGTCCCGCCCCGCGTAGCCCTGGCCCGCCCACACGTCGTTCATGGCGTGGCCGTCCCAGAGGATGAGCACGCGCGTGTTCAGGTCTCCCGGCGGGCTGAAGCCCCGGATGCCGAGGAACTCGTACTGCCGGTCGTTGGTGAGGAAGATGCCGCGCACCGCCTGCAGCGCCTCCACCAGCGAGCTGTACCCGAACGCCTGGAGCTCCTCGCGCGTCAGCACCGTGGTGGACGCGGGGGCATCATCCACGGACAGCAGCCTCTTGCTCGCCGCCTGCACCGGCGGGGGGGCGTACCGCAGCTCCGCGTGCAGCTTCTCCGAGCCATCCTGTGCGAGCGCCACCTTCGCCGAGAAAGGCCGGGCGTCCGGGTGCGTCACTTCCACCGTGTGCTCGCCGGCGCGCAACGTCAGCGCCGCGGGCGTGAAGCCCGCCTCGCGCCCGTCCACCCGCACCAGCGCCGCCTCGCGGTTGGCCGTCACCAGCAGCGTCCCCGTGGGCACCGCTTCCGGCGCGAGCCCCACGTCCAACCGCGCGCTGGCCTGCTCCTCCACCTCCAGCGGGAAGGCCGCCGGCGCGTAGCCCTGCAGCGAGAGGTACAGCGTGCGCCGCCCCACCGGGAGCTTCACCTCGCCCGGGACGTGCCCCAGCAGCGGCCCCTCCGGCGCGGCGCGCACCTCGGCCCCCTCCGGCCTGCCCGTCACCACCACGGTGCCCAGCAGCGGCTCGAGCGCAAAAGCCTGGGACACCACCTTGCCCGGCGAGAGCTGCAGCTCCTCCTCCGCCGGCACGTGGCCCGCAAGTTTTACCCGCAGCAGGTGCTTGCCCGCCGGGAGCGCCAGGCGCAGGGGCGTGGCACCTCGGCTGCCCAGGTCCTCGCGGTCCGCGTACACCGCCGCCCCGGGCGGCGTGCTCGTCACCTCCACCAGCGCCACGCGCGGGAGGATGCGCTTGAGCGCCGCGGCCACCTCCGCTGCGTCCTCCTTCGTCAGCTCCTGCCGGGACAAATCGTGGAAGTACCGGTAGGCCTCGTCGTACCGCCGCGCGGACTCGTAGCAGCGCGCAATGTTGAAGAGCACGTTCCGGTTGGGCACCAGCCGGTAGGAGAGGAAGTAGTTGCGCAGCGCCTCCGCATACGCGCGCCGGGCGTAGGCCTCGTTCCCCAGCTGGAAGGCGATGTCCGCCTCGTCCGCGGTGTTGTCCGCGAGGGCAGGGGAGGCGAGCAGGCACAGCAGCAGGAAAAGAAAGCGGCGCACGGGGGCGCAGTGTTTCACGCCTCCGTGCGCCGCGGAATTCGGCGCCCTGTCTCGTCAGGCCGCTAGGGGGCGGTGAAGAGGCAGCGCGTCACCGGCTGCGCGATGTCCGCGAGCGCGTACAGGTAGTACTGCTTGCCCTTCTCGAGGGCCACCGGCGCAGCCCCGTCCGCGGGGAACTTCTGCACCTGCCCTGCCGGCACCACGCCGTACTTCATCGTGCCGTTCGGAATCGGCGTCCCGCCCTTGCTCGGCACGTCCACGCGCCAGAGGGTGCCCGTGGGCAGGTCCAGGTTCGGCGGCACGCCCGGGGACTTCGCGTTCGCCTCGAGCACGTACACGTACCGCACCTTGCCGAAGCGCCACTTGAGCGTGCCGTCCGCGGCGAGCCCCTCTTCGCCCTCGCAGGCGGTGGGAACGTAGGTGAGCTGCGCCTCGAGCGGGCTCGCCACGTCGTTCGTCCAGTCAGACTCCTTCATCCCGCGGCGCGTGGCCTCGCCCAGCCAGAACCGCCGCATGCGCTCGGGGTCCGTGGTGGGGAAGATGGTCCCCTTGGGGTTCTCCGGCGTGGGCCGGATGAAGCCGTTGTTCTGCTCGGGCGGGTAGGCCCCGAA
>JBDLRJ010000452.1:0-3888 GCA_039800145.1 Pseudomonadota bacterium
CCGACTGGGAGTCCCCCGGTTGGCCGCGTAACCTCAACTCTCCGAACCGCCGGATGCGGACCCGCTTGTCCGGTGGTGTGGCAGGGGCCCCGAGGGATTTCCTCGGGCCCCTATGCCGATCAGGCTCGTGTCGAGCCGGCGACTAGGCCGGGCGGACGTTCTGCGCCTGCAGGCCCTTGGGGCCGCGGGTCACGTCGAACTCCACCTTCTGGCCCTCGGCGAGGGTACGGAACCCGTCCATGTTGATCGCAGTGTGGTGGCAGAACACGTCCTCGCCGCCGCCGTCCTGCGTGATGAAGCCGAAGCCCTTCGCATCGTTGAACCACTTCACGGTACCAGTCGCCATTGCTCTTCCTTGCTTTGCTGCGTGCGTGACTTGATCGTCCGCCGGTTCCCCCACTTATCTGTGAAGGCGAACGGCGCGGACCCTACGCCATCCTCCCGGCGGTGTCCATCCGGTCACGTCGCACGACGTCCGTCGGCGGACATCACCAGCCGCAAGAACGTCCCTTGTTCTGCTCTTTCAGCCATCCCTGCAGCGGCGCGAAGTAGTCCAGCAGCGCCGTGGCATCCATCTGGCGCTGGCCCGTGAGGGCCTCGAGCGCGTCCGGCCACGGCTTCTGCGCCCCCATCTCCAGCATGGACTGCAGCTTCGCCCCCGCCGCCTTGTTCCCGTAGATGGAGCAGGTGTGCAGCGGCCCCTGGTGACCCGCCGCCTGGCACAGCGCGCGGTGGAACTGGAACTGGAGGATCCGCGCGAGGAAGTAGCGCGTGTACGGGACGTTGGACGGGATGTGGTACTTGGCGCCCGGGTCGAAGTCCTCCTCGGTGCGTGCCACCGGCGGCGCCACGCCCTGGTACTTCCGGCGCAACTCCCACCACGCCGCGTTGTACTGCTCCGGCTTCACCTTCCCGGAGAAGACGTCCCAGCGCCACTGGTCAATGAACTTCCCGAACGGCAGGAACGCCACCCGCTCCAGCGCGTCCTTCATTTGGAGGTTGATGAGCGCCTTGTCGTTCTTCTGCAGCTTGCCCGGCAGCAGCCCCACCTGCTGGTAGTAGTCCGGCCCGATCGAGAGCACCAACGCGTCCCCGATCGCCTCGTGGAACCCGTCGTTGGCCCCCTGCTGAAAGAGCACCGGCTTCGTGTGGTAGTAGGCGTAGTAGTAGTTGTGCCCCAGCTCGTGGTGGATGGTGACGAGGTCCTCCTCCGTGGGCTTGATGCACATCTTCACGCGGAGATCGTTCTCGTACGTCACGTCCCACGCGGAGGCGTGGCACACCACGTCCCGGTCACGCGGCTGCAGGAACTGCGAGCGCTCGTAGAAGGTGGACGGGAGCGGCTTCAGCCCGAGGGACGTGAAGAACGCCTCCCCCAGCTTCACCATCTTCACCGCGTCCCACTTCTGCTTCTCCAGCTGCTTCGTCACGTCCAGGTTCGCCTGGCCGGGGAACGGTTCCACCAGCGGGTAGACGTTGGTCCACTCCTGCGCCCACATGTTCCCCAGCAGGTGCGCCGGGAGGGGCTGGCCGTCCGGCACCTTGTCCGCGCCGTAGGTCTTCTGCAGCCGCCCGCGGACGTAGCAATGCAGGTCGTCGTACAGCGGCTTCACCTGCTGCCAGAGCCGGTCCGTCTCCGTCTCGAACTCCGCCGGCGTCATGTCGTAGCCGGACCGCCACAGCGACCCGAGATCGTCGAAGGCGATCTCCCGCGCCCCCTCGTTGGAGAGCTCCGCGAGCCGCGCGTAGAACGGCCGCATGGGACGCGCCGTGTCGTGCCAACCCTTCCAGGCGTCCAGCAGCTCGTCGAACTTGCGGCTCTTTCCCATCACCGCGCTGAGCTTCTCCAGGTCCCGGCAGTTGCTGCCGTCCGGCCCGCAGGCCTTTGCCTTGCCGTACATCCCCTCGAGCTTCGCGGCCACGGAGGCCAGCTCCGCGCGCTTCGCCTCGTCCGTGGGCGCAGGCAGCGAGCTGGACAGGCGGAGCAGCTTCAGCATCCGGGCGGTGTCGGCGTCCAGGCCCTCCACGCCCTGGAACTGCAGCGACGCCTGGATGGCCGAGGACAGGTAGGCCATCACCGCCTCGTTGGCCCACGCGGCGTTCCGCTCCGTGTCGTCCGTGATGTAGGTGTTCTTGATCCACTCGGCGGTGGCCTGCTTCGTCCACAGCACCTTGAGATCCTTGTTCACCTTGTCCACGAAGGCGCGCGCCTCGGCCGGCATGTCGCGCGGCGGGGGAGCGGGGGCAACCGGTGCAGGACGCGCGGTGGCGCAGGAGACCAGGACCGAGGCCCCGGCGACGACGAGTGCATGGCGGATGAGGTTCATGGGCGGCGGGGCTTAGCCCAGCTGCCGACGGGGCTCCAGCCAGAGCGGCGCCAGGGTCCTCCACGCCGTCGCCGCGAGGATCACCCCGCCCCCCACCACGGCCCAGCCCCCCGGCCGCTCCCCGGTCGCGAAGAAGGTCCACACCGGGTTCAGCACCGGCTCCACCAGCACGAGCAGCGCCGCCTCCGCCGCCGGCATCCCCCGCACCCCCAACCCAAACAGGTGGTACGCGAGCGCGAGCTGGAAGACGCCCAGGAACAGCAGCGCCCCGAGATCCACCGCCGTCGGCGAGGGCCCTCCCGAGACGAGGGGCGCCGTCGCGAGCGCCGCGAGCAGGTTGCCCCACGCCGTGGCCGGGGTGGCCTCCTCTCCGATCTGCCTCATCCCGAGAATGGTGAGCGCGAAGGCCAGCCCGGACCCCAGCGCCAACAGGTTCCCCTGCAGCTGGCCCGGCGCGAGCTGCCCCACGAAGAAGAGCGACAGCCCCGCGCCGAACACGGGGGCGGAGAGCCACTCGCTCCTCGCTGCCTTCTCGCCGATGAGCCAGGGGCCCAGCACCATCACCCACAGCGGCGCCGTGTCCTGCAGGAAGATGGCGTTGGCGGCCGTCGTCGCCTTGGTGGCGAAGACGAACAACGTCACCGTGGCCGCGTAGGCGAGTGCCACCCACGCCATGGCGCGCGAGGGCCGGACGCGCGCCCCCGGTACCGCTGCGAAGAGCACGAGCGCCGCCACGAGCGACCTGCCGAACGCCACCTGCCAGCCGTTGAGCGAACAGAGCTTGATGCCTGCCCCGGCGGTGGACCACAGCAGCGCAGCAGAGAGGACGAGCAGCCGGTGGCGCATCAGGAGGCCGAGGGAGACAGCACCTTCCCGAGGAAGGAGAACGTCTCCCGCCACGCCTCGCGTGCGTTGGGCAGCATCACGAACGCGTGGAACGCGTGCGGCTCTCCGCGGTAGTAGCGCACGTCGCACGGCACCCCGCGCCGCTCGAGCGCGATCTTCAACCTCCGCGTGTCGTCCAGCAGCGGGTCCGCCGTCCCGACGAACGTGAAGAACGGCGGCAACGGCCTCGAAGGGGCGTGGTGCAGGCGCTCGAGCAGCAGCAGCGGGTCCGCGAGATCCAGCCCACCGATGTCCTTGCAATGCACCCCGCGCAGGTAGGCATCCGCCACCTCGCTGATCCGGTCCTGCGCCCAGGGCGAGAGTCCCTTCTTCCGCCGCTGGTACCGCTCGGGATCGCTCACCTGGAGGATGCCGCACGCGGGCATCGTCGCCCGGGGCACCAGGCCCGTTTCGTAGGCGGCGCGCGCGAAGGGCTCGGGCCGCTCGAAGGTGGTCGCGAGCGTGAGCGCAGTGGCGAGGTTCGCCCCGGCAGACTCCCCGGCCACCACCACGCGCGAGAGATCGCCTCCGTACGCCTCTGCGTTCGCCGCGAGCCAGGTCCAGGCGCGGCACACGTCCTCCACCGCCGCCGGGAACGGGTGCTCGGGCGCAAGCCGGTACTCCACGTTGAACACGAGGTAACCGGCACGCGCATACCCGAGCCCGAACACCCAGT
>JBDLRJ010000453.1:0-8292 GCA_039800145.1 Pseudomonadota bacterium
CCTGTACCTGTTGTTCGGCCTGGCGGCAGCGGCACGGCGCATCTCGCAAGAACCTTCCACGCAAGGAGAGGCAGCATGTCCGGCAACACCCGCGGTCCGGGGGAGTCTCGTGCCATCCGGCTCGCGCAGTTCGTGAGATCGTTCCACCTCGGTGGCACGGAAGGCCAGGCGCTGGAGCTGGTGCGGGGGCTGCAGGGGTTCGATCTCCTGCTCGGCGTGCTCCGGCGGGAAGGGCCGCTGCTCAACCAGGCGCTCGCGCTCGGACACCTCCCCGCGGCGTTCCCGCTCGGACCCAGCTACGCCCACCCCGCCACGCTCCGGCAGATGGCGCGCGTGGCGCGGTGGATCCAGCGCAACGGCGTCGAGGTGATCCACGCGCACGATCTCTACACCACGCTCCTCGTGGCGCCGGTGGCCCGGTTGCTCCGCCGCGGGCTGGTGGTCGGCCGCCTCGACATGGCCCACTTCCAGAGCGGCACGCAGCGGGCACTGCTCGCCCAACTCACCCGGGTGGCGGACGCGGTCGTGGTCAACGCGGACGCGATCCGCCGGATGCTGGTGACGGAAGAGGGCGTCCATCCTTCCCGCGTGCACGTCGTCCACAACGGGCTGGATCTCCGCCGGTTCGACTCGCTCGCCTCCCTGGGCCTCCGCGCGCCGTTGCCTGAGACGGGTGGCCACCCCGTGGTGGTGCACGTCGCCAACATGAACCACCCGGTGAAGCGGCAGGAGGACCTGCTCGAGGCGCTCGCCCGGCTCGCAGCGCGCGGGACGGTCTTGCACGCCTGGTTCATCGGGGACGGTCCGAGGCGCGCCGAGGTGGAGTCGCGCCGGGATGCCCTTGGCCTCCAGCACACCGCCCACTTCCTCGGCCACAGGTTGGACGTCCCCGCGGTGCTCTCGCGCGCCAACGTGGGCGTCCTCTGCAGCAGCGCGGAAGGGCTCAGCAACGCGGTGATGGAAGGCATGGCCGCGGGGCTGCCCATGGTGGTGACGCGGGTGGGCGGGAACCCGGAGCTCATCGCCCACGGCGAGCGGGGACTGGTGGTGGAGCCTCACCGGCCGGCACAGCTCGCGGAGGCGCTCGCCGAGCTGCTCGCCGAACCGGGCCGCGCGCGGCAGATGGGTGCGAAGGCGCGCGCCTTCGTGCAGGAGAAGCTGTCGGTGGAACAGCTCTGCGCACGCCACGCGGAGATCTACCGAGCGGTGGCGTTGCGCGCGTCCGTCCCGACCACGTCCGAGAGGGCGGCGCACCCGGAGGCCTTCAGCTTCGCGGCGAGGCCCGACAGCAGCGCGGGGACCATCCCCGGTCCCTCGTAGACGAAGCCCGTGTAGACCTGAACCAGGGAGGCGCCGGCGCGGATCTTCTCCCACGCGTCGTCGGCGTTCGTGATGCCGCCCACGCCGATGATGGGCAGCTTGCCTCCGCCCCGCAGGTAGGCGCGCCGGATGACCGCGGTGCTCGCGTCCTTCACGGGCGGACCGGACAGTCCGCCGGCCTCGTGCGCGAGCGGGTGCTCGAACGGCCGCGCCACCGTGGTGTTGGTCGCGATGAGCCCGTCCGCCCCCGCCTCCAGCGCCACGTCGACGATGGCGTCCACGGCCTCCGGCGCGAGGTCCGGGGCGATCTTGAGGAAGAGCGGCTTGCCGGCGGGCACGTGCGCGCGGACTGCCCGGAGCAGGGACGAGAGCGCCTCCGGGGCCTGCAGCGTCCGCAGCCCCGGCGTGTTGGGACTGCTCGCGTTGATCACCACGTAGTCGCCGAGCGGCGCCAGCGCGTCCACGCACGCGAGGTAGTCGTCCGTGGCCTGTTCGAGCGGCGTGTCCTTGTTCTTCCCCACGTTCACCCCGACGGGGCCGGGCCGCCACTCGAGCTCGCGTAGCCGCGCCGCCGCCTGGGCAGCCCCGTGGTTGTTGAAGCCCATCCGGTTGATGAGCGCGCGGTGCGAGGGGAGGCGGAAGAGCCGGGGCCGGGGGTTGCCGGGTTGTGGCCGCGGGGTCAGCGTCCCCACCTCCACCGCGCCGAACCCGAGCGCGAAGAGCCCCTCGACGGCCTCCGCGTCCTTGTCCAGGCCGGCGGCGAGTCCGACGCAGGAGGGGAAGTGCAGCCCCGCGACGGTCGTGGAGAGGTCCACCTCCGTCCGCGTGGCCCGCGCACGCATCCACCGCCGCAGCCCCACGAACATCCCCAGCAGCTGCAGCGAGAGCATCCCGAGCTGGTGGGCCCACTCGGGTGGCAGCAGGAAGAGCAGCGAGCGGAACGCCCGGTACACGGCCGTCAGCCTGCGCGTGGGATGAAGGAGTAGTTCCGCGCCCAGGCGAGCGTCTGGTCCACCTGGTGCGTGGTGAGGATGCCGTTGTCCTCCACCAGCGCGATCTCCCGGTGCATGTCCGTGTCCAGCAGGTACGGACCGTCCGTGTTGATCGTGAACTTCACCCGGTGCTCCCAGAAGGCGCGGAGGATCTCCCGCATCTCGTCGATCCCCTCCACCGCGTGGGTGTGGAGGTTGGACGTGGGGCATACCTCCAGGAGGATGTCCTTCTCGCGGAGCACCTTCATGGCGGACGGATCGCGCCACGCGCGGATGCCGTGGCCGATGCGCTGGGGCTTGAGGTGCTCCACCACCGCCATGATCCCCTCCACGCCCGTGCCGGCCGTCTCGCCGGTGTGAACAGTGGTCTTGAGCCCGTTCTCGCGGGCGTAGGCGTAGAGCTCCGCGTACTGCTTCACCCGCTCGGGGCTGAGCTCGAGCGCGTTCTTCTCGGTGCCGGCGAGATCGATGCCCACCACGCCGCGGTTCCGGTACCGGATGGCCTTCTCGAGGATGATGGCGTTGAGCTTCTCGTCGAACTCGCGGGCGAGGCAGAAGATGAGCCCCACCTTCACGCCGTACTCGAGCACTGCGCGGTCCATCCCGCGGATGGCCGCTTGGATGATGTGGTCCAGGTCCAGCTCGCTGTTGAGGTTGCGCTTCATGGGGTTGAAGCGCAGCTCCATCTGGGTCACGCGGCTGCCGCGGTATTCCTTGCCGATCACCTCGTAGACGGACCGCTCGATGGCGAGCGGAGAGGACTGAATCTTCTCCGTCACGTTGTGCATGATCTTCAAGTAGTCATCGAGCCCGGAGACCTTGTCCGGCCTCGCGGTGATGAGCTCCACGAAGTCGAAATAGTTCTTCGTGGGCAGCTTGAAGCCCTGCTGGTGCGCGATGGCCCAGAGGATGTGGGGCGCCACCGCGCCGCCGACGTGGATGTGGAGATCGACGAGCTCGCGGACCATGGCGAGAGACAAGCACGAAGGTGTCAGGTCGTAAACGGTGGGGCTGTCCGCCCCCTCGCCGTCACCGGCTCACGACGCGCGCGCCTTCTGCACCGCCTCCCACGCGGCGCGCACCTCCCGGAAGCGCGCCTCTGCCGCGGTCACCGCCGCCGCACCGAGGTGCGCTACCTTGTCCGGGTGGTGCAGCGCCGCGAGCCGCCGCCACGCCCGCTTCACCTCGTCGTCCGTCGCGTCCGGCTTCACCCCGAGCGTCCGGTAGGCCTTCTCCAGCCCATCTCCCTCGTTGACGACGAAGACGTTCGCCACGTCCCGGGGATCCAACTGCAGCAGCGCAGCCAACCTCCCGAGCAACGACCGTTCGTCCGAGGAGATGTCCCCATTCACCAGCGCCACGTCCACCAGGCTGTCGAACAGCAGCAGCCGCTCCGTTTCGCCCAACACCTCCACGCAGTGCGCCGCCGCCTCCTCCACCGGCAGGGGTGTGTCGAGCCGGGCCTTGAGCGCGTCCTGCACGCGCGCGAGGTCCGCCTCGGCGTAGCCGAGATCGTGCGCAAAGAAGTGCTTCAGCAGCCGCACCTGCCGCGGGAGCAGGTTGCCATCCAGCGACACCAGTGCCACGAACAGGGAGGCGACCTGCTCCTCCAACGTCCTGCGCGCAGCGTCCGCCTTGTCCTCCGGGGCAGGATCCACCCCGAGGTACGCGTCCTCGTTCACATCCACGTCGATGGGGGCCGAGAGATCATCCAGGCGCCAGCCGATGAGCCCGAGCCCGAGGCACAGCAGCACGGACGCCCACGCGGAGTGCAGCGCGAGCCCCACGCCGAGTCCAACCATTGCCCCCAGGACGGTCCGGTACACTTTCGCGCCTACCCCGTCCCGTACTCTCGCATAGGGTTCGGCCCTCCATGGCACGCTTGATCGACGGCAAGGCGCTCGCAGCAGAGGTCCGGTCCGAGGTGAAGTCCGGGGTGGAGACACTCCGGGCGGCCACCGGCGTCGTCCCCGGCCTGGCGGTGGTGAGGGTGGGGGAGGACCCGGCCTCGAAGATCTACGTCGGCGGCAAGCGCAAGGCCGCCGCCGAGGCGGGCTTCCAGGCGTGGGAGCACCATTTCCCGGCAACCGCGTCCCAGGACGAGGTGCTCGCCCGCATCCGCGCGTTGAACGAAGATCCCGCCGTGCACGGCATCCTCGTGCAGCTCCCGCTGCCCCCCCAGCTGGACGCGGACCTCGTCATCCGCGCCGTGCGCCCCGAGAAGGACGCGGACGGCTTCCACCCGCTCAACGCCGGGAACCTGTTCCTCGGCCGCCCCGGCACCCGTCCCTGCACGCCGGCCGGCATCCTGCTCATGCTCGAGCGGACCGGCGTCCCGCTCGCGGGCAAGCACGCGGTCGTGGTGGGCCGCAGCAACATCGTGGGCAAGCCCATGGCCATGATGCTCCTGCAGGCCGACTGCACGGTGACGGTGTGTCACCGGAAGAGTGATCTCGCGGCCGAGCTCCCCCGCGCGGACGTGGTGGTGGCCGCGGTCGGCGTGGCGGGCCTCGTCCGCGGCGAGTGGATCAAGCCGGGCGCCGTCGTCATCGACGTGGGCATGAACCGGCTCCCGGACGGTTCGCTCCGCGGCGACGTGGACTTCGCCGAGGCGTCGGCACGCGCGTCCTGGATCACCCCGGTCCCCGGGGGCGTGGGGCCCATGACCATTGCGCTGCTCCTCCGCAACACGCTGGACGCCGCACGGCGCGCAACGGCGACCTGATCGTCAGCCCCGTCCGCGCAGGGCGGACACGATCATCCGCGTCGCCGGGCTCTTGTTCAGCGTGTAGAAGTGCAGGCCCGGTACCCCGCGCTGCAGCAGCTCCAGGCACTGGATGGTGGCATGCGCCACCCCGAGCTGCACCAGCGCCTCCGGGTCGTCCTTCACCCGCTCGAGCTGCAGCTGCAGCCGCATGGGCACGGTGGCGCCGCACATCCGCACGAAGCGGTGGAGCTGCTCGTAGCTGGTGATGGGCATGATGCCCGGGACAATGGGGACGTGGATGCCCACCCTCCGCGCGCGCGCCACGAAGTCGAAATAGAACGCGTTGTCGAAGAAGAGCTGCGTCACCACGTAGTCCAGCCCCGCGTCCACCTTGGCCTTGAGGTGGAGGAGATCCTCCTCGCGGGAGACCGTCTCCACGTGTCCCTCGGGGTAACCCGCGCCGCCGAGGCAGAGCCCGGGGTGCCGCTCGCGGAGGAACGACACGAAGGGCGTCGCGTACGGGAACGCGTCTACGCCGGGGTGAGCGCCACCGACCGGGAGATCTCCCCGCAGGGCGAGCACGTTCTCCACCCCGTCCGCCGCGAGCCGGTCCACGATCCCCTCCAACTCGGCGCGCGTGTGCCCCACGCAGGCGAGGTGCGTCACCGCCTCCAGCCCCGTCTCGCGCCGGATGCGGGACACGAGCGACAGCGAACGATCGCGGGAGCCGCCCCCGGCGCCGTACGTCACCGAGACGAATCCCGGCTCGAGCGCACGGAGATCCTCCAGCGTCTCCATCAGCCGCGCCTCTCCCTCCCCGGTCTTCGGCGGGAAGAACTCGAACGAAAAGCAGGGGCGGGCAGGATCCAGGCGCTCGAGGATCTTCATGGCGCCGCGGAGTGTACGGGCGGTTGGACGGCACCGCACGCTTGCCCGCCCGGGGTCGGTCGTTATTATCCGCGCGCCCTTTTCCCCCGGAGCCGTGATGTCCAGGCAGACCCCGCTGAACGCAGCCCACCGCAAGCTCGGCGCCCGCATGGTGGATTTCGCCGGCTGGGACATGCCGGTGCAGTACACGTCCGTCATCGGCGAGCACGAGGCGGTCCGCACCGCCGCCGGCCTGTTCGACGTCTCGCACATGGGGGAGATCGAGTTCCGTGGCCCCGGGGCCGTGGACACCGTCAACGGCCTGCTCACCAATGATCTCTCCCGCTGCGCGGACGGCCAGGCCCTGTACGCCGGCCTGCTCAACGACGAGGGCGGCTTCGTGGACGACGTGGTGGCCTACCGCTTCTCCGCAGAGCACGTGCTCGTGTGCGTCAACGCCAGCAACCGCGAGAAGGACTTCGCGTGGATGTCCTCTCGCGCCCGCGGTGTGAAGCCGGTGGACCGCTCGGAGGACTTCGCCCAGCTCGCGCTCCAGGGACCGAAGGCGGCTGCCATCCTCCAGCCCCTCACCCAGGTGGACCTGGGAAAGGTCGGCACCTACCGCTTCACCGAGGGCACGGTGGCGGGCGTGGCCTGCATCGTCGCGCGCACCGGGTACACCGGCGAGGACGGGTTCGAGCTCTACTGCCCCCCCGGCCAGGCGGAAGCGCTGTGGAACGCGCTCCTCGAGGCAGGTGGTCCCCACGGCCTCAAGCCCGCGGGACTCGGCGCGCGCGACTCGCTCCGCACCGAGATGAAGTACGCGCTCTACGGGAACGACATCGACGACGGCCACACGCCGCTGGAGGCGGGCTTGGGCTGGATCGTGAAGCTCGACAAGGCGGACTTCGTGGGCAAGTCCGCGCTGGAGAAGCAGAAGGCCGCGGGCGTGCCGCGCAAGCTCGTGGGCTTCGAGCTCACCGGGGCCGGCATCCCGCGCCACGGCTACCCCATCCTCAAGGACGGCGTGCGCGTGGGCGAGGTGACGTCCGGCACCCTGGGCCCCACGGTGAAGAAGCCCATCGGGATCGGTTACGTGCCTGCCGGGCTCGCTGCAGAGGGCAGCACCTTCGAGGTCGAAATCCGCGGCCGCCCGGTGGCGGCGCGCGTCGTGAAAACGCCGTTCTGGAAGCGGGCATAGGAGAAGGCACATGGGCAACTACCCGGGAAACCTGAAGTACACGAAGGACCACGAGTGGGCGCGCGCCGAGAACGGGCGCTACGTCATCGGCGTCACGGACCACGCGCAGTCGGCGCTGGGGGACGTGGTGTACGTGGAGCTCCCGAAGGTGGGGGCCGTGCTCACCGCCGGCGGCACCTTCGGCACCATCGAGTCCACCAAGGCCGTGTCCGAGCTCTTCGCGCCCGTCTCCGGCAAGGTGGTGAAGATCAACGACGCCCTGGCCGGCTCGCCCCAGAACGTCAACCAGGACCCGTACGGGCAGGGCTGGCTGGTGGAGGTCGAGCCCTCGGACGCCGACACGTCCCACCTGATAGACGTGGACGCCTACACGAAGCTGCTGGGCTGAAGAAGGACGGGGAAGGGTGGGCGGGGGACGGCGGTTTTCTTCTGCCCATCCTTGGGTATAAGCCCGCCCCCATGGCACTCGATCTCGCCCGCGCAGACCGCTTCGTCGACCGTCACATCGGCCCGTCCCCCGAGGACGTGAAGGCCATGCTCGAGGTGGTGGGGGCACCGTCGCTCGACGTGCTGGTGGCCCAGACCGTCCCCGGCGTCATCCGCTCGAAGGCCCCCCTGGCCACCGGCCCTGCCACCGGGGAGCACGAGCTGCTCGCGGAGCTCCGCGCGCTCGCCTCCCAGAACCAGGTGTGGCGCTCTTTCCTTGGCCTGGGCTACGCGGACACCCTGACCCCGCTGGTGGTGCTCCGCAACATCGTCCAAAACCCCGGCTGGTACACTGCGTACACCCCGTACCAGGCGGAGATCAGCCAAGGCCGCCTCCAGGCGCTGCTCAACTACCAGACGATGGTGGTGGACCTGACGGGCATGGAGATCTCCAACGCGTCCCTGCTGGACGAGGGCACGGCCGCGGCCGAGGCCATGCACCTCATGCAGGCGGTGCAGAACCGGGCGGACGCCGGCCGCTTCTTCGTGGCGGACGACTGCCACCCGCAGACGGTGGCGGTGGTGCGGACGCGCGCCGAGCCGCTCGGCATCACCGTGGACGTGGCCAACCCCGACACCTACGACTTCGCCGCGCACAAGCCCTTCGGCGCGCTGCTGCAATATCCTTCCACGGACGGCGCCATCCGTGACTACCGCGCGGTGACGGACAAGGCGCATGCGGCCGGCGCACTCGTGGCCGTGGCCGCGGACCTGCTGTC
>JBDLRJ010000454.1:0-12601 GCA_039800145.1 Pseudomonadota bacterium
GTCAGGTTCTTGAAGGCCTGGTACTCGCCGGGCAGGCGCGCCCAGCCCATCCCCTTCGCCAGCTCGTTGATGGTGCGGAAGAAGGACAGCGAGCCCACGAAGAAGAAGGCGGTGATGCCCACCATGGCGGTGAACACCACGTACGCCCACGGCGTGGTGAAGTAGATGGACAGCTCTTTGCGGGCAATGGCCAGTGCGTTGCGCATGGTGGTGTCTCCCGGGGCTCAGGCCGCCGTCAGCTTGATGAAGATCTCCTCGAGCGACGCCTCGGGCGCCCCGGAGACGCTCGCGTTCTCGGCGAGCTTCTGGATCTCGTCGTACGCCACCAGGCGGCCCTGGTTGAGGATGAGGACCTTCTGGCAGGTCATCTGCACCTCCGGGAGGATGTGCGTGGAGAGGATGACCGTGTGCTTGCCGGCGAGCTCCTTGATGAGCTGCCGCACCTCGGCGCGCTGGGCCGGGTCCAACCCCTCGGTGGGCTCGTCCAGGATGAGCACCGGCGGGCTGTTCAGCAGCGCCTGCGCGATCCCCACGCGCTGGCGGTAACCCTTGGAAAGGTTCTGGATGACGCGGCCCATCACGTGGGTGAGCCCGCAGCGCGTGGCCACCCGCTCCAGCTCGGATTTCATCTGCGCCCGCGGTACGCCCTTCAGCGTGGCCACGAAGTGCAGGTAGGCCTTCACGGACATCTCCGCGTACAGCGGCGGGGTCTCCGGCAGGTAGCCGATGCGCCGCTTCACCTCCATGGGAGATTCGAACACGTCGAACCCCGCCACCTTCGCCGTTCCCTCCGATGCCGGGAGGAATCCGGTGAGGATCTTCATGGTGGTGGACTTGCCTGCGCCGTTCGGTCCAAGGAAGCCGAGGATCTCCCCCTCGCCCACCTCGAACGAGAGCCCATCCACCGCCACGCGGTCCCGGTAGCGCTTGGTGAGCCCCTTCACCTCGATCATCGCCATGGGTGCGAAACCCCTTTGAATGACTGCAGTTTTTCGATGCCGCCCGAAAATGCGGCGCGAAAATTAAGGTCCACGTCCCGCCTGTCAAGCCGGACTGCCGGACGGCCTGCAACAGCGCTGCCCCGTGGCAGGATTCCCGCAAACGTGGCAGGGATGCGCGCGTGGGGAAACGGAGGCATCCGAACGTGGCCATCGTGGTGCAGAAGTACGGCGGTTCGTCCGTCGCGGACGTGGAGAAGATCCGCCGCGTGGCGGCAAAGGTGAAGGCGCGCCGGGAGGCGGGGGACCAGGTGGTGGTGGTGGTGTCCGCCATGGGGGACACCACGGACGACCTGCTGAAGCTGGCGCAGCAGGTGGCGCCCAACCCGCCGCGGCGCGAGCTGGACATGCTGCTCACGTGCGGCGAGCGCATCAGCATGGCGCTGCTGTCCATGGCGTTGCAGGACCTGGGCGTGGCGGCCATCAGCTTCACGGGCAGCCAGTCCGGCATCATCACGGACGATGCACACGCGCAGGCCCGCATCGTGGAGGTGCGGCCGTGGCGGATCCAGGACGCGCTGTCCGAGGGGAAGGTGGTGATCGTCGCCGGGTACCAGGGCGTCTCCTCCAAGCGGGAGGTGACCACGCTGGGCCGCGGCGGCAGCGACACCACGGCGGTGGCGCTCGCGGCGGCGCTGAACGCCGAGGCGTGCGAGATCTACTCGGACGTGGACGGCGTCTTCTCGGCCGACCCGCGCGTGGTGCCGGACGCGAAGAAGCTCTCCGCGCTCTCGTACGACGAGATGCAGGAGCTGGCCACGGCGGGGGCCAAGGTGCTCAACGCGCAGGCCGTGGAGTTCGCGAAGGACAAGGGCATCGTCATCCTCGCGCGCAGCAGCTTCGGCGGAGGCACCGGCACGGAGGTGAAGGACCTCGCGGTGGCGGTGGACGACCGCGTGAAGGGCGTCACCGCGGAGGCCGAGATGCTCGCGCTGTCGGTGCGCGGGGACGCGGCGCTGGAGCTGCTCGAGTTCCTGGACGCGCGCGCCGTGCGCGGCCGGCTCCTCTCGTCCTCGCTGCTCGGCGGGGACGGCAGCACCTGGCTGCTCCTCCCGCTGCAGGACGTGCACGGGCTGGAGGCGCTGCGCGCGGATCTCTCCGCCCGTTTCGGGCCGAGGGTGGCGCTGCATGAAGCCGTGGGCGCGGTGACGGCGGTGGGCACGGGGCTGAACGCGGACTTCTCCGCGGCGCGGAAGGCCGCCGCCTGCGCCGAGGCCATGGGCGCGCGGCTCCACGGGTTGCACCTGACGCCGCTCTCGCTCACGGCCCTGGTGGACAAGGCACACCTCAAGGAACTCACCCGGCGGCTCCACGCGGAGTTCGTGCGGTGAGGAGCCTGTTCCTCGCGGGGGCCACGGGGGCCGTCGGCTCGACGCTGCTGGCCATGGCCCGCGGCATGGGCGTGGACCTGGTGGCCCACGCCCGCCCGCGCCCCGGCCGCGAGCCCTCGCCGGACCAGGTGGTGTTCGAGCTGTCGGACGCGGCGGAGCTCGGTCACGCGCTCATGGGCCGCACCACCGTCATCCAGTGCATTGGCACCATGCGCAAGCGGTTCGCCTCGGGGGACACCTACGAGACGAGCGACGTGGGCACCACGCGCCAGCTGGTGGAGGCCGCGCGTGCCTCGGGCTCGGTGGACCACCTCGTCCTGCTCTCGTCCGTGGGGGCGGGCAAGCCCGTGGGGGCCTACCTCCGGGCCAAGGCGGAGGCGGAGCGGCTGGTCCGCGAGAGCAACATTCCCTGGACCATCTTCCGTCCCTCGGCGTTCGTGGGGGCAGGCCACGGGCTGCCGCCGGGCGTGGAGTGGCTCGCCGGGAAGCTGGCCCCCCCGCACTACCGTCCCATCCGCGTGGAGGCGCTCGCGGCGGCCATGCTCGGCGTGGCGTGCGGCCGTTCGCCGCTCGGCGAGGTCCTCGAGGGGGAGCTCTTGTGGGGCCAGGTGACGCGGTTCAACGCCCTGACGCTCGGGCACGGTCCGCGATGACGCGCCGGTAGTCCTGCGCCTGCGCGGGGAGCTCCACGAACTCGCACATCTGGCAGAGGCGGCTGTAGATGCGCTCGCCCACGCGCTCGCGGAGCAGCTCCGCGTCCTTCGGCGCGCCCGCGGCCTGCGTTGTCCGGTACCCGGCCGGTGCGCTGCCCGCCGCCCGGACCCCGCGCCGCTCCGGCTCCAGCGGGTAGTTGGTGGCGAACAGCGTGGTGCGCCCGGCGTTGTAGCGACGGGCGATCAGCTCGTCCAACGTCTCCTGCTCGAACGCGCTCCCGCGCCCCTTGCCCAGCTCGTCGATGGCGAGCACCTCCACGTCCGAGAGCGGCTGGATGATCTCCCCGCCGCTCTTTCCCTTCTCGAAGCCGGCGCGGATGGTGGCGTAGAGGAGGGAGATCTCCACGTACTTCACGTCCACGCCGCGCTCGAGCGCCAGGTGCGTGAGCGCGGCGGCGAGCAGGTGCGTCTTCCCGGTGCCCACCGGCCCGGACAGGATGAAGCCGCGGCCGGGGCTGGCCTTGTCCCACGAGAGGGCGAAGCGCAGGGCCACCTCGCGCGCGCGGCCCAGCCCCTCGGCCACGGGCTGCAGCGGGGAGGAGGTGCTGAAGCTCTCGAGCGAGGCCCCCGCGTACAGGCCGGGGATGTCCGCGTGGTTGAACGCCGCCACGCGGGACCGGAGCAGCCGGCACGAACAGGGCACGGCCACCTCGTACTCGCGCGGCCCCACCTTCTCGCTGAAGGTCTGCGTGGTGCGCACGTGGGTGTAGCCGGTGCCGTCACACCGCGCGCAGGGGAACGCGCAGCTGCAGGCGCGGGCCTCCACGCGCTGCCCCTTCGCCTCCAACAGGTAGCTCCTGCCCCCGCACCGTTCGCACGCGCTCATGACGAACGGGGTCTCTTACCAGAACCGCGGCAGGTTCAACCGCCGCCGCAGCACCGCGCCCACGTGGAACCTCCGCGCCATCCTGCGGCCGTGGTGGGACAGCGGCCGCTGCCCGCCCTCCAGGGCCGTGGCGTCCTTCAAGACCGAGAGCCGCTCGGGAAAGGGGAGGGCGCGGAGCAGCGCACCGTCCACCCGCCGCTCGCCGTCCCGGTCGAGCCGCCCCCCGAGCGCCTCTGCCGCGAGCCGTTCCAGCACCGGGGCCAGCAGGGGATGGTCCCCCCCGGTCTTCTTCAACTTCGCCGCGAGCCGCTTTCGCTCGGAGCCCGGCCCCTCCGTGGGGGCGTCCTCGGCGGAGGGGAGCGCTGGGGCGCCGGTGGACGGCGCAGGCGCCCCGGCGTGGAGCCGCTGGTGCTTCTTGATCTCCGCCTCCACGTCCTTCCTGGCGGACCGCAGCGAGCGCAGCGCCGGCTCTCCCGGCCGGGCGTCCCAGAGCGCCCGCTCGGCTGCCTTCCGGATGCCGCGTTCCACCGCCTCGAACGGCACCCCGAGCCGCGCCCACTGCACCACGAGCGCTGCGTCCAGCGGCGAGAGCATGACGCCCGCGCCCCGGTGCGCGGCGAAGCAGTCGGTGACGAGCTCTTCGAAGCTCGCGTCTTCCGGGAGGAGGCCCATGGCGTGGGGAGGGGGATACCACGGCCCGGCAGGACGCAAAGGTGACAGGCGCGCAACCGGCCGTTGACCCGTGTAGGTGTTCCCGCCACAGTCCCGCGCCGGTTTGCTTCCCCCGGGAATCCCATGCGCACCCTGACGCTGCTCCTGCTCGCCCTGAGCCTCCCCGCGGTCGCGGACACCGCCCGCAAGGAGGTGAGGGACTCTGATCTCGGCAAGAAAGAGGCCTCCGTCGCCCCGGACAAGGCGCTCGCCGGCGACATCCGCCGCAAGAAGGAGGAGACCGGCCCGGCCGCTCCCACCCTGAAGTACGACCAGTTCCGGCTGGGCGTCCAGCTGCAGGTGGCCTCCAAGCGGCAGGAGCAGCTGCAGCAGCTGCAGGAGATCATCAAGACGGCCGAGCAGTCCGAGAGAGACCAGCTCTACTTCCGGCTGGCGGAGCTGCTCTACGAGGAGTCCCGCTTCTGGTTCTACGAGGCCAACCGCAAGGACGACGAGTACCTCACCGCCATGAACGCCGGCGACCAGGCCGGGATGGCGAAGGCGAAGGAGGAGAAGGAGCAGCTGGTGGAGAAGCAGCGGCTCTTCTCGCAGCGCGCGGCCAAGACCTACCGGCGCATCGTGGAGGAGTTCAAGGAGTTCTCCCGCACGGACGAGGTGCTCTTCTTCCTCGGCGGCACGCTGCTGGAGCTGGGCGAGGACAAGGAGGCCCGTGAGGGGCTCGTGGCCTACAAGCGGCTCGTCACGTCCTTCCCGAAGAGCCGCTTCAAGCCGGACGCGCTGCTGGCGCTCGGCGAGTACTACTTCAACAGCTCCAAGGGCCGCCGGGACTGGCTGGAGAAGGCGCTCGAGGCCTACACCGGCGCGGCCGATCCCCAGAGCCAGGTCTACGGCTACGCCCTCTACAAGCAGGCCTGGTGTCACTACAACCTGGCCGACTACGAGAAGGCGAAGGATCTCTTCAAGACCGTGGTCCTCTACGGCGAGCTCGCCGGCAAGGAGGCGGTGGAGGGCGGGAAGAAGGGCAGCAAGCAGTCGCTCGTGAAGGAGGCGCGCAGCGACTTCGTCCGGGCGTTCGCGCACGAGGGGGACGCCTCCGCCGCCGAGGCGGAGCTCACCAAGGTCGCCACCAACCCGGACGACCGCTTCAACCTGCTCAAGGCGCTCGCGGGCCTGTACTACGACGAGGGCAAGGACAAGGAGGCAGCGCAGGTCTACAACCTGCTGCTCAAGAAGAAGCCGCGGGCCCCGGAGGCCCCGTTCTGGCAGGGGCGCGTCGTGGACTGCGTGCTCCGGTCCGGGAACAAGGGCGCCACGGTGGCCCAGGTCCGCAAGCTCGTGAAGCTGTACGAGGAGATCCGCGAGGCCGGCGTCGTCAAGGACGACAAGGACCGCAAGATGCTGGACGAGGCGCGCGAGCTCTCCGAGCGCACGCTCTCCAACCTCGCCGTCACCTGGCACAACGAGGCGCGCAAGACGCGCGACGACGAGACCTTCGGCTTCGCCAACGAGATCTACGGCGACTACCTCGCGCTCTTCCCGGACAACCCCAAGGCGTACGATCTCCGGTTCTTCTGGGCGGAGCTGCTCAACGACAACCTCTACAAGTTCACGGACGCGGCGGCGCAGTACACGGCGGTGCTCCAGGTGGACGTGGAGCGCGCGGCGGGCAAGCGGCTGGACAAGGACGGCCAGCCGGAGAAGCCCGGCAAGTACATGGGCAACGCGGCGTGGAACGCCATCCTCGCCCACGACGAGATCATCAAGCAGCTGGAGCAGGCGGGGAAGATCAAGACCGAGGGCGGCACGGATCTCACCCGGCCGGTGGAGATCCCCGCCCCCAAGCAGGCGCTGCTCGCGGCGTGCGAGCGCTACGTCCAGGCGCTGCCGGACGGCGAGAAGAAGGTGGAGGTGGCCTTCAAGGCGGCCAACGTCTACTACCGCTACAACCACTTCGACGAGGCGGTGAAGCGCTTCGCCCAGATCGCGCTCGAGCACCCCTCGCACAAGTTCGAGGGCGGCGAGCGGGCGGCGGAGGTCTCCGCCAACCTCGTGCTGGACTCGTACAACCTGCTCGGGGACTGGGCGAAGGTGAACGCCTGGGCGAGGAAGTTCTACGCGAACCCCGAGCTGGCCACGGGCCGCTTCAAGGAGGACCTGGGCAAGGTGCTCGAGCAGTCCTCGTTCAAGCTGGTGGGTCCGCTCGAGGCGAACCGCGACTACGTGAAGGCGGCGGAGGCCTACGTCTCCTTCGTGGAGGAGTTCCCCTCCTCGGAGCTCGCGGACAAGGCGCTGTTCAACGCCGCCATCGACTACGCGAACGGCAAGCAGTTCCAGTCCGCGGTGGAGACGCGGCGGAAGCTGGTGGCCCGGTACCCGAAGAGCCCGTTCGTGCCGGCCTGCATCTTCGCGAACGCCGAGGCGTACGCGGGGATCGCCTCGTTCGAGGAGGCGGCCGAGGGCTTCGAGGCCTACGTGGCCGGCTGGGAGCGCCACGCAGGGAAGGGCGAGAAGAAGAAGGAGAAGAAGGGCGGGGACGCCGCCGAGGAGCCGAAGTCCACGGACGCGTCCGGGGGCAAGCTCGGGTGGGACGAGGGGCGCGCGCAGATGGCGCTGTTCGACGCCGGCGTGTTCCGGGACGGGCTCGGCCAGTACAAGGCGGCGCTGCGCAACCGCGAGCGTTTCCTGGAGCTGTGGCCCAGCGCGAAGGACGCGGAGAAGGTGTTCCTCTCCATCGCGGACCTGCACGAGCGCAACGGGGCGCACGGCAAGGCGGTGGAGCAGCTGGAGCGCTACGGGAAGAAGTACGGCAGCGCCGCGAACCCGTCCAAGCAGCTGCTCGCGTGGGGCCGGATGGAGCGGCTGTACGCGCAGAAGCTGAAGAAGCCCTCGGACGCGGCGAAGTACGCGCGCGAGGTGCTGCGGCTCTACGAGAAGCTGAACCGCAAGGAGAAGGACGCGGTGGAGGGCGAGGCGAAGGAGGCCGTGGCCCGGGCCCACTTCGCGGACAACGCGGAGAAGTACCGCGCCTTCGAGAAACTGGAACTGGCGTGGGGCTCTCCGCCGTCCCCGGACAAGCTCAAGCGCAGCATCCAGGACAAGGCGCGCGCGCTGGAGAAGGTGCAGGCGGCCTACACGGAGACGGTGAAGCTCGGGGCAGGGGGCCCGGCGCTCTGCGCGCTCAACCAGGTGGGGCTCGCCTACGCGCACATGGCGCGCACCATCGAGAACGCCCCCATGCCGAAGGGCGTGGGCGGGGACCTGGCGGAGGAGATCAAGGTGCAGTTCGCCGAGCAGGCCGCACCGGTGCGCGAGAAGGCGGCGGAGGCGTTCGCGGCCACGGTGGGCAAGAGCGCGGAGCTCGGGCTGTCCAACGAGTGCAGCCGCGCGGCGCTGGCGCAGGTGCGGACCTTCCGCCCGGCCGCCTTCCCGAAGGTGGACGAGCCGCCGGCGGAGATCCGCGTGGGGAAGGATCTCCTCCTCGGCGGTGACCTGCTCACCGCGGTGCAGCCGGTCCCGGTGGTGACGCCGGAGCAGGCGCGCACCAACGCGGAGAAGTCCCGCGAGATCCGCGAGAGCACGTCCGACCTGAAGTCCGCGGCCCCGCGCGCGGCGCCGGCGGCACTGGACGCGAACACCGAGCCGGAGGATGCACCGTGAAGTCCCCCCTCTCCCTGGAGCGCGCCGCCGTTGCCGCGGCGCTCTGTCTCACCTCGGCATGCCTCGGGCCCAAGGCCGCGTCCAACGTGGACCTCTCCGGCCCGAAGGTGGCCGAGAAGCCGGCGCAGGTGGCCGCGCAGGAGGAGGTGAAGCACTCGCCCCGCGCGGTGCGCGCCTTCGACGACGCGCTCGCGAAGGTGAACGAGCAGAAGGGCAAGCCGGACTTCAAGGCGCAGGAGCTCGCCTTCCGCCGCGTGGTGGAGGAGGACGGGCGGTTCGCCGAGGGCTGGTACAACCTGGGCGTGCTCGCAGAGCGGCAGGGCCGCGTGGACGAGGCGGTGGGCCACTACCAGCGTGCGCTGTCCGAGAAGCCGACCCTGCGGCAGGCGGCGGAGAACCTGGCGGTCATCACCCAGAACCGCGGGGACGTGAAGGGCGCGGTCCGCATCTACCACTCCATCCTGGACGTCTACCCGGACGACGCCGGTGCGCGCGCGCGGCTCGCGGAGATCTACCGCCAGAACGGTGAGCTGGACCGGGCGCTGGAGCTGGCCCGGGAGGCGCTCATGCGCGAGGCGCGGACGCCGTCCGCCTACAAGGTGATGATGCGCGTGTACGTGGAGCGCCGGCAGTTCCCCGCGGCGCAGCTCGTGGCGCTCAAGCTGGACGAGGCGGACCCGGAACGGCACCACGTGCTGGGGCTCGTGCGGCTCGAGGAGGGGGATCCGGTGCTCGCGCGCGTGCTCTTCAAGAAGGCGGTGGAGGTGGCACCCAGCTACCTGCCCTCGCACGTGGCGCTCGCCGCCCTGGCGCTGAAGAACGAGGAGTACGCCGCGGCGGAGCAGCACCTGCGCCGCGTGCTCCAGGCGGACGGGAAGAACGCGGAGGCGCTGCTCAACCTCGGGCTCGCGCTCCGGGGCCAGGGCAAGCCGGACGACGCGCTCGCCGCCTACGCCGAGGCGGAGAAGGTGAACCCGAAACTCAAGGCGCTCCCGTTCGTGCGGGGCGTGGTGATGGCGGAGGGGAAGGGGGACCCGGACAAGGCGCTCGCCCTCTACCGCCAGTTCGTCCAGTCCGCGGGCAGCGACGTGCCGGGGGATCACCCGGTCTACGAGCGGATCCGCCAGGCGGAGGAGCTGCTGCTCAAGCGCGAGGAGGCGAAGCGCGCGGAGGCCGAGGCGCTCCGGCAGGCGGCAGAGCTGGAGCAGGCGGAGGCAGCGGCGAAGGCGGCGGCCACGCCCCCGGCCCCCGAGGCACAGCCTGCCTCTGGCAGCGCGGACACGCCCCGGCCCCCGCCCCCTCCGCCCGGCCCGTCGGCAGACGAGCCACGGGGCTGACGCCCGCGTGACACCCTGGCCTCCACGGCGCTGGTGCTTCGGCGGCGAGGTAGGTGTAGGGTGCCCGCCCACGGAGGTTCCCCATGGTGCGTTGGATTTGTGTCGTCGGGACGTTGGTGTCGCTGCCGGTGCTCGCGCAGGAGAAGAAGGGCGGCGAGCCGGGCAACGTGCGCTACAGCAAGACCACGTCGTACGACTTCGAAGACGACACCATCGAGGGTGACCTGACCAAGCCGGACGGCGAGTACGTGGAGGCGCGCAAGAAGGTGCAGCACTCCAACCTCATCCGCGTCCGGGAGGATTTCAAGGAAGAGGTCATGCAGTCGGTGGGCGAGCTGTAGTCCGCCCCCGTTGGAACCCGGCGGGCCGGGGCGGTGTCCCCCCGCGCGCGCCCAGAGCTTCGTGGTCCGGAGGTTGCCTTGTCCGTCGCACTCACGCTGAAGGTCTACCGCGGTGACGCCCTGGTCATGGTCCGGGACTTCGACCGGGACATGATCCGGATTGGCAAGCTTTCCACCGCGCACCTCTGTCTCGAGGACGAGAAGGTCTCCCGCATCCACGCCGTCATCGAGTCCACCCCGGACGGGGGCCTGTCCGTCATGGACATGGGCTCGGTGGAAGGGACGTGGCTCAATGGCAAGCGCATCAGCAAGGGGCCGCTGCAGTTCGGGGACGAGCTGCGGCTCGGGGGATTGACCGTGCGCGTGGAGGCGCGTGGCGCGGCGGCTGCTGCTGCCGCGCCCACGACGCAGCCCTCCGTGGTGGTGGCCATGGCCCCGCCCCCTCCGCCTCCGCCGGAGGTCCTCTACGAGGCAGGGCCCGCCACGCTGCCCAACATGCCGGCCGTCTCGGACGTGGCCGCGGTACCGCCGCGCCAGCTGGCGCCCGCGGCCGGCGTCATGGGGCTCTCGCTCCGGATCCGCTGGGGCGCGGACCAGCTCCTCGCCGAGCACCTGCTGCGGCCGGGCAAGGAGTCCGAGTTCCGCGTGGGCTCGGGCGAGGGCGTGGACTTCGTGATGGGGGACCGCTCGCTCGGCGGCAGCAGCTTCACGCTGGCGCGGTCCTCGGGCGGCGGCTTCCAGGTGTTCGCCCCCCGCGGGGCGCGGACCGTCCGCGAGCGGGCGGGTGAAAGCGCCACCGTGGTGGATGCGTCCGGGGGGCTGCAGGTGGCCGCCGGTGAGCTCCTCACGGTGGACCTCGGCGGCATCTTCGCGGAGGCGACGCTGCAGCCGCTGCCGGCCCCCGTGGTGGTGCCGTGGGGAGAGAACGTCGACTACGGCGTGCTCAACGTCTTCCTGGTCATGTTCTTCCTGGCCGGGCTCTTCGTGGTGACGGCCTTCAACCGGGACGCCGCGGGGGATGCTTACGCGGACGAGCTCTCGGGGGCGAACGCCCGGCTCGCGAAGCTCATCGTCAAGCCGCCGGAGACGCAGAAGAACCCGTTCCTCGAGAAGCTGAAGCAGCAGAAAGAGGACTCGGAGATGGCGGCCAAGCGCCGCGGCGACGAAGGCCAGATGGGCAAGAAGGACGAGACGAAGAAGAACGCCCGCGCCGCGCCGAAGGGAGACCCGACCAACAAGGACCAGGCCCGGATGCTCACCGAGAAGATCTTCGGTGGGAAGGACGGCGGCGGCATCAGCACCATCTTCGGCCACAACGGGCTGGGCGGTGAGCTCAAGAGCGCCATGGGCAACATGTTCGGGGCCGCGGCCGGGGATGCGCAGGGGCTCGGCGGGCTCGGGCTGCGCGGCGGCGGGTCGGGCGGCGGCGGGGTGGGGGACACCATCGGCATCGGCGGGATTGGCACCAAGGGCCGCGGCGGCGGCACGGGGAGCTACGGCACGGGCATCGGCGGGATGAACGAGAAAAAGCAGGTGGACATCGGGATCGCCTCGTCTGATCCCACCGTGGTGGGCTCGCTGGACAAGGAGCTCATCCGCCAGGTCATCCGCCGCAACCGCAACCAGGTGAAGTACTGCTACGAGCTGCAGCTGCAGCGGAACCCGAAGCTGGCCGGCAAGGTGTCCATCAAGTTCGTCATCACGGCGGACGGCACGGTGGCCTCCTCGCAGGTGGCCTCGTCCACGGTGAACAACGCGGAGCTGGAAACGTGCGTGGCCGGCCGCGTTCGGGCGTGGGAGTTCCCCAAGCCCAAGGGCGGCGGCGTGGTGGTGGTCACCTACCCGTTCGTCTTCAACCAGTCCGGCGGGTAGTCCTACCCGGCCTCCGCCGTCCCGCTGTAGTGTCCCAGGCCTCCTATGACTTCCCTCTCCCGGCTCACCGCCGCGCTGGCGCTTTGCCCCGCGCTGGCCTTCGCCCAGCCGTCCGCTCCCCGCAGCGAGACTGCCTCCGAGCGCACCTTTCAAGAGGTTGAGCGGGGCGTGTTCCTCGGCGTGCAGGCCGGCGGCTTCGTGCTGCTGAACGCGCCGGGGGGAGGCCCCTTCAGTCCCGGCCAGGCGGCGCTCGTGGAGGCCGGGTACGACTTCGGCGAGCGGGTGAGCGTGTCCGCGTTCGTGATGGCCACCGCCAACCGCGCCGGGGCGGACTACGAGGGCAAGAGCGGCGGGCTCGCGTCCGGGGATTACTCCACCTTCGTCCCCGGGGTGCAGGCGCGGGGACACCTGCTCGGGTTCGCGGACGCACAGGACGTGAAGCGCACCTGGCTGTACGTGCGTGCCGGGGCGGGCGTGGCGCTCTTCTCTCCCTCGAAGCTGTTGCCGGACCCGGACGTGCTGCTGTTCGCAGGGCCCGGCGTCGTGTACCACACGAAGTTGCGTCATTTCTCGGTGGGGCTGGAGGTGACCGGGCAGATGCTGGTGGCGTCCGGATCGCTCGGCTTCGCCGTCACGCCCAACCTCCGGTACGCCTTCTAGGCGCGTTGCCGGGAGCCCCCCACGGGGGCGGGAGCATCACCATGACCATGGACAAGCAGGCAGGCGGACGCTCGCAGGAGCGCGGTGGACGGGGCGAGCGGAGCGGGCGCGGCCCGGGGCAGGGCGGCGAGCGCGGCAACCGCGGCGAGCGTGGCGGGCGTGGGCGCGACGGCGGCCGAGACGGCGGGCGGCGC
>JBDLRJ010000455.1:0-15070 GCA_039800145.1 Pseudomonadota bacterium
CACCGCCGCCGCGTCTTCCCGGCGCGTCCCTCCCTTCCGTCTCCGGGTGGACCTTCCTCGGTCCAGAATCCGGCCTGCCCGAGCGCGTGCTCGGCGTCTCTGAAGACGAGGGCGGCAACCTCTGGGTCGCGGGCGGCACCGAGGGGCTCTTCGTGCGGCGCGCGGGCGAGGCGCGCTTCCGCCGCTTCGGACTGGAGGACGGCCTGCACCCGTACGGGTACCTGCCCGACGGCTCGGACGCGCCGGGGCCGTACCACCTCGAAGTCCTCTCGGTGACAGGCGCAGGTCCGGGCACCGCGTTCGTGGGTTATGCCGGCAAGCCCGGCTGCGAGGACGACTGGGATGGCCCTGCGCCGGACGCTTCCGTCTACAAGAGCGGGGACGCGGACCGCGTAACGCTCGCGGGGGACGGGCTGCAGGTGGTCCACTACGATCTCTTCTCCGGGCCCGGCGTGGTGGCCGCAGAGATGCGCGGCCGCGAGAAGCTCTGCTCCGTGTTCCGCATGGGCTGGGACAAGGCCGCCCGCCGCGTCTGGTTCGGGGCCAACCACGGGTTCGCCATGGGCGACGCCACCTTCGCAGGCGCCCCCACGTGCAACGGACAGCTCGGGTGTTCGGGCGTGCTCGAGCACGTGCACCCCGCGGTCAACGCGTGGGGCGACGAGGCGCGCACCGCCTACATCCTGCTGACGGGCGACTACCGCGGCGTGGCCGTCAACCCGCGCACGCACGACACCTGGTTCGCCGGGGCCACGCGCACCACGCGCTTCACCTGGGGCACCCACGGCGGCATGACGCGCCCGGAGGGCGCCTACTGGGACGCACAGCTGGACTCGGAGGCCACGGACTGGAACCGCCTGGATGTCTGGCTGGACGGTTCGCGCGAGCCCACGCCCTCCGAGCGGAAGGACGATCTCGCCTTCGACGCGTCCCTCGCCGCCGATGAGTCGCTGTGGGTTGCGAGCCCCGCGTGGGGACTGGCCCACCTCTCACCCGAGGGCACCGTGCTGGGCAGGGTGCAGTCCGGGCTCGTCTCGCCGCATCCCTCCTCCGTCGCCGTGGACACGGACGGCAGCGTGTGGGCCGGTGCGCGCTGGGGCGGCGGTCTGTCACGCCTGGTCGGTGGAGGCATCACCCACGTGGACGCAGCCACGCTCGGGCCAGAGCTGGCCTCGCTGCCCGTGAGCACGCTGCAGGTGGTGCGAACGGGGAGCGGCCGCAAGCTGCTCGTGGGGTTCGACGCCAGCCCCACGCACGCCGGCGCGGTGGGCATCTACGAGGGGCGTTGAGCCCTCACTGCCCCGCGCCGAAGACGTAGGAGAAGTTCGCGGCGACGGTGAAGCTCGGGAGCACCTGGACCCGCTCCGTCCCGAGCCCCACGAAGTTCGCGGAGACCGCCGCCTCGGGTTGGAAGCGCCACGCGCCCGTTCCACCGAACGACAACGCCGCCACGGCGCCCGGGGCGACGCCCCACAGCTCGGAGACGTTCGGTATGATCCGCAGGCCGGTCACCCACACCACGTGCTCGCCGAGCGGTATGTCGTAAAGGAACTGCAGGGGGATGCTGATCACGACGTCGGAGCGCCCCGCCAGCATCGAGGTCCCCACCTTGATGCCTGCCGTCACCGTCGCCGCGCGCGTGGCGCTCACGCCCGTCTTGCCGAGCAGCTGGTACCCCACCGCCACCTCGGGCAGCAGGGAGGGGTCCACGCGCAGCTGAAGGTCCATCCGGTCCGCCACGCCGAAGCGCGCGGAGAGCTCACCCCAGCCGAACAGACCGCCGGGCAAGGTCTTCTCCTCGTTCAGCGGCTCGAGGGCCATGGACCATCCCCATTTCACCCGGTCCGCGAGAAATCCGACCTGGAACTGCGGGCTCACCATCACCTCCGCCTGCCCCCGGTCGAGGACCTGGGCCCTGCGCAGGGAGAGCGGGGTGGAGCAACCCACCGAGAGAACCGACAGCAGCACGGAGAGGGCGAGCCGTACGCGGAGTGTCATGCGAGTCCCGTTGAAAACGGTGCACGGGGCAGAGCGCCCGTCACGTCACTCCCCGGCCCCGAACACGTAGCCGAAGTTGGCGCCGAACGTGAAGCTCGGGGCCACGTCCACCTGCGTCTTCCCCAGCCCCATGAAGTTCGCAGAGACCGCCACCTCCGGCTGGAAGCGCCACGGCCCGGTGCCGCCGAAGGACACGGCTGCCACCGCACCGGGCGCAACGCTTACGTAGTCTCGGGTGATGCTGGGGATGACCCGCAGCCCCGTCACCAGCACCGCGTGCTCACCGAGCGGAAGGTCGTAGAGCAGCTGCACCGGGATGCCCACCAACGTGTGCTCGTATGCGCTCCCGAACAGAGCCGGTGCCCCCACCTTGAGGCCCACCGTGACCGTGCCCGAGCGCGTGGCGCTCACGCCCGTTTCTCCCAGGAACTGGTAGCCCAGCGCCACCTCGGGCAGCAGCGACGGGTCCACCCGCAGCTGCAGGTCCATCCGCTCCGCCACGCCGAAGCGCGCGGAGACTTCACCCCAGCCGAATACCCGGCCTCCCGACAACCGGCCCCCGGACTCGAAGAAGGGCGTGGAAATCTGCCCCAGGTTGTCCGCAAGCACGCCCACCTGGAACTGCGGGCTCACCATCACCTCCGCCTGTCCCCGGTTCAGCACCTGCGCGCGGCGGACGGACAGCGGCGTGGAGCAGCCCACGGAGAGCAGCGACAGCACGGCGACGACGGCGGGAGCGCGACATGTCATGGGGCGTACAGTCTAGACAGGCCCACCCCGCGTTCAACCTTCTTCAATGGCCCGGGCCGTGGTGGAGCGCCTCCGCGTCCAGCCGCTCCAACTCCGTGCGGCACGCCACCAGCCGCCCCTTCAGCGCCGGTTTCTCGGCCTCCGGCGCCTCTCCCAGCTTCCGCGCGAGCGCCGCGCACGCGGCGCGCCGCGCCTGGATCTCCGGCGACTCCTCGTCCCCGTGGGGCCCCACCGCCAGCGGCCTCGGCGGGCTCGGGAGCACGCGCGCCCGCTTCAGCCCCTCCGCCATGGCCCGCGCGCGGTCCCCCTCCGGCGTCCCCGGCTTCGCCGCCTCCAGCGCGGCGATGACCGGCGCGAAGGCGGGATCCCTCGGGTGCCTCCGCTCCGCCACCAGCGCGTCGTACCGCTCCAGCGCCTCTTGTACTTTCTTGCGATCCGCGCCCCCGTCGCACGCGGACAGCGCCAGCGCCGCGGCCAGCGCCCACGCGCGCGGATTCACGGCGTACGCCTCCGCCGCGCCCGCGAGAGCCACCCGAGCGGCAGCAGCAGGGCCGCGGCCGTCTCGCCCCCGCAGCCGCAGGACTCGGGCGCAGGAGGCGTCTCACCCTCGCCGCCGTCCGCCTCGGGCCCCGGCTCCACCGGGGTCTCTCCCGCATCTGCGGCGCCCGCGTCCGGCACCCCGGGCACGCCCGCGTCCGGTGGCGCCGGCGGAGGCAGCGCGAAGCCGCGCAGCGCGAGCGTCCCGAGGGGAAGGTCCTTGCTGCACCCGGGCGCCATCCCGCTCAAGCTGGGCCGCCCCGCGTCCACCCAGGCGGTGGCCACGAGCGAGGCGGTGAAGGTGAGCGCGTCTCCGAAGCGCCGCGCGGTCAGGTCGGAGGTGCCGGAGTACAGCGGGGCCAGCGCCCCGTTCCCCGAGCGGTAGGCCTCCGTCACGGTGGCCGCGAGCGGGTTGCCCACCAGCACCACGTCGAAGGTGTGGTGGCGGGGATCCACGCGCCCCACCGTCCCGTAGAAGGTCGCCGCTTTCGACAGCAGCGCCGTCATGTTGGCAGACACCTCCAGCATGTCCGACTCGTAGCGCCCGTGCGCTCCCTCGGTGTCGGTGTTGTTCAGCTTGGGGTTGGTGTCCTTCGTGGCGTGGTACGGGGAGAAGGCGTCCGTGGCGTAGTGGGACAGGTGGGCCACCAGCGTGGCCGCCCCCGCCGAGTCGCCCTGCTGGAAGGCCTGCACCAGCCGCCCGTGAAACTCCTCCACGCGGAACGGCACCGTCCCGTTCCGCTCCGCGAACTGCCCGAAGCGCTGCACCACCCCGTCCCAGTCGCGCGGGTAGGACGACGGCGGCTGCGCCCAGTCGATGCTCAGGAAGTGGCGGTTCCACTCGGACGTGTCCGTGCTGCGCCAGCGGTCGGGATCACACGCCTGCTCCTGGAACGCGCTCTTCGCCGCCTGCGTTGCAAGCCACCCCTTGAGACACCCGGACGGCAGCGGCTCGGCCAGCTTGCCCGCGAGCTTCCGGTGGCCCGCGAAGCCCCAGCCGAGGCCGGTGGCGGGAATCAGGGACAGGCACAGCAGGGCGGTGGGCAACAGGGAACGCACGGGATGGGTGCTGTAGCACCGAGCCGGGCTTGCCCGCACCGCCCCCGCGGGGTTAGCCCCTTCCCAGGCCCGCGCCATGCTCCCTTCCCTGCTGCTCCTCCTCCACCTGCCGCTCGCCCAGTTTCCACCCCCGGACGCGGGCGCCGTGGAGGCGGACGGGGGCGTCGTGCTGCCGGACGCGGACGGCGGGACCCTGGGCGAGGGCGGCGCGGACCGCACGGTGCAGGAGGCGGACGACGCCACGGGGCGCGTGCCCACCACGTGCCGCCAGTCGCTCGAGTGCGAGCGCGGCTTTTCCTGCGTGGACGGCCGCTGCAGCTGGAGCGGAACCCGGAGCGCCGCGGGCCCCGGGTGCCTGGGGGCGAGCGCGGCGCTGCTGTGGTTGCCCGCGCTCGGGTTCCTGCTCGGCGCGCGGGGGAGGCGGCGGTGAGCGCCCCCTCGCCGAGGGACCGTTCCCGGTGGAGCGTGCGCGGGCAGCCGCGGGAGGGCTCCCTGTGGATGGAGCGCACCCTGCTCTCGGGTCCCCTGCGCGTCTGGCTGCCGGTCATGGCTGCCACCGGCACTGCCTCAGGGGCGTGGGCACTCTTCAGCGCCCCGGGGTCGGCAACGGGCGTCCCCGAGGTCCTCGTCTTCACGCTCATCAGCCTGTGCGCCCTGTACGCAAGCGCCGCTGCCGCGGTGAACCGGCGCACCCTGCGCGTCACCCGTGGAAGGTTGGCGCGCACGCTCGGGCCGCTCCCGCTCGGACGAGGCTGGTCCATCGACTGCGCCTCCGTCGCGGAGCTCTCGCACGGGCAGGACGAGGCGGACCCGGACCTGGTCACCTGGTGCGTCGTGGCGCACGAGGTGGGCACCGGCACCCGGCACGTCGTCATCGGATTGCTCGAGGACGAACGCGAGGCCACGCGGGCGCTGGAGGCCCTCCGCGTGGCACTCGGTCACCTGCCTGCGCAGCCCCATTCCTCTCCCCGCCACGCGGGAGCCGTCCGCACATGAGCAAGAAGCCGACCGCGTTCAACAACCCCTTCGCGGGATTGAAACTGAAGCAGGAGGAGCCCGCCTCGAAGAAGGCCCCCGTGCCCACGCGGCCCCCGCCTCCGCCCTCCCAGCCACGCGCCCGCAAGGGCACCGAGGACGAGGAGGCGCGCCAGTTCCTCGAGGCGCTGGACGGCGTGACGCCGCTCACCCGCCGCAAGGAGCTGCCGCCCGAGCTGCCCCGGCTGCAGGCCCAGGTGGTCAACGAGGAGGCGGAAGCCTTCGCGCAGCTCAACGATCTCGTCTCCGAGCGCGGGGACTTCGTCGTGGAGGAGACGCCGCTGTCCGTGGAGGGACGCGCCCCGGGCGTGGACCCGCGCCTGCTCCGCGCGCTCCGCCGCGGCGACCACCCGTTCACCGCGGAGTTGGACCTCCACGGCATGACGCGCGACGCCGCCCGCACCGCCGTGGACCGGTTCCTCTCCGAGTCCCGGCGCGAGGGGCGGCGGTGCGTGCTGCTCGTCCACGGCCGCGGGCTGCACTCGGAGGAGGCGCTCCCGGTGCTCAAGGCCCAGCTGCCGGGATGGCTCCAGCAGGGGCGCATGGGGAAGGTGGTGCTCGCCTTCTGCACCGCGAAACCCGAGCACGGCGGGATGGGCGCGCTGTACGTCCTCTTGAGGAAGTAGGCCGGCCCACACGGCCGCTGGACTGGGCGTTCGAACTGCAGTCGGATGGAGTCAGTCAATGCCTGGCTCCACGGCCGACGGGACCACGTCCCCCGAGCAGGAACACCTTCCCGAACCCGGGCCCTGGACGCTCCCGCAGGGGCTCGAGTCCGGGGCCGAGGCCAGCTGGCTCGCGCAGGTCGCGCGGGAAGCCCTCGCCGGCCGCTCGGGATAGACTCTCGGGCGCTGTGGACATGGAACGACAGTCGCGCGGCGAGATGACCCACCCGTCCCCCCCGAGCCCCCCCGTCACCTGGACCCGCGAACCGGGCTCCGAGGGGAGTTTCACCCTGCGCAGGGGCGAGTGGCTCCAGCCGTCGGTCATCACCTGCCTCTTCTACGCCGCCCTGCTCGTCGCCGCGGGGTTCGGGCTGATGGAGCCGGACGAGCAGCTTGGCACCCTGGTGTCGGTGACCAGCGCAGTCCCCTTCGTGGGACTCGCCGGCTACCTCGCGCTCGCGCGCAAGCGCCTGTCCTTCAGCGGAGAGCGCCTGGTGGCAGTGGACCGGGAGGCGCCGGTCACGCGCCGGTCCGAACACGTCCTGGACCTGGACGACGTGACGTTCGTAGAGGCCTGCGAGCGACAGACCCGGTGGCCACTGATCCGCCGATACACGTGGGAGCTCCGGGTTCACCTCGGGGCCGGGAGCACGCTTCCGGTGCTCACCGGCCTCGACTCCGAGGAGGAGGCCACCTGGCTCGTCCAGGTGCTCCAGCAGGCACTGGATGAACGAGGCCGCGCATGAACGCCCACCCTGACCAGCCCCTGGACTGGACGCTCGAGCTGCTCCCGAGCGGGAACTTCACCGCGCGCCGCCAGGAGTGGCTGCAGCCCGGGGCGCTCACCTTCCTGGGCGTGGGGTGCCTGCTCGCCCTCGCCGCCTTCATTTGCTTCGTGCGCAAGGACTACGCGGCCACGGCGGGATACCTCTTCGGATTCGTCATCACGCTGTTGGGCGTGGCCATGACCAGCATCCCGCAGAAGTCGTTCTCGCGGAGGAACGCGCTCCTCGTGGTGGAGGACCGGCTGTGGCCCCGCAGCAACCGCCGCGTCCAACGGATCGACGCTTCCGACGTGGCGGAGTTCCTCGTCGTGAGGTTCGACCCGCCGAGAGACGAAAGGCCGGTCAGGCGCCCACAGTGGAACTTCGGCGTTCAGCCGGGCTGGGAAATCCATGCCCGCCTCCACGGCGGTGCAACCCTCCGCCTCTTCTCGGAGCTCAAGGACGTCCGCGAGGCGGCCTGGCTGCATTGGCTCGGGACGCGGTTGCTCGTCGAACCGCCCGCGGGCCCGGGCGAAGCCTCGTGAGGCGACCTCCCGCAAAGCCCCTCGCCTGGGCACTCCGGTCGCTGCCGGGCGGGGGCTTCACCGCGCACCGCCGCGAGTGGCTGCTCGCGCCCACCCTGGTGCTCGGCTGCATGACGGTGTTCTTCGCATTCATGGCGCTGGGGGCAGGGGCCTCCGGGGACGTCCCGGCCGCGCTGTCCGTGGGCTTCGGCGCTGCCGGCTCCGGGTTCTCGGCGTGGCTCTCGAGTCGGCGCCAGAAGTCCTTCGCGGTGCGTGGCACGCTCGCAGTGGTCTCGGACCGGCTGTCGCCCCGCGCCCGCCGGCGCATTCACCGCGTGGACCTCGACGAGGTCCAGGGCTTCTCCGTCCTCGAGCAGCCCCCCTCCCCCGGTGAGAGCCGGGGGACGTGGAAACTCCGCATGCACACCCACGGTGGAGCGGAAGTCCTCCTCGTCTCGGGCCTCTCCTCCCTGCGTGAAGCGGAGTGGCTGCGGCAGCTCGCCGAGTCCAGCCTGCCCCGGCCCGGGCCGCGGGGCCCTGCAACGCACGTCCCTTCCTGACCGCTGCCGCGGGCGCGCTTCGGCGGCCGGCGATCCAGCGGTCGGGACAGTGGTGTCGCGCGTGTTCGCGGTGCTCGCCGCCCCCACCGCCCCGGTTCTGCAGTACGGCACTGCGCCGGGGTGGCCCCGGGGCCGCATCCGATGGGCGCTGTCGTGTGCAGTGGCCCTCGCAGCGCAACGGGTTCCCGAGCGCTTCCCCAAAGACGAACTCGAGCCGCCCCTCAACGCGCCGCGCGCCAGGCGGCGGTCACCTCCTCCACCGTGCCCCGCGCCGCCACCCGGCCCCGGTCCAGCCACAGCGCCTCCTCGCAGAGCCGCCCTGCTTCGGCCGGGTGGTGCGTGACGTAGATGATTCTTGCACCCGAGGCCTCCACCGCGGCCGCGAGCTCGGGCAGCAGCCGCTCGCGGAGCGGGGCGTCCAGCGCGGACAGCGGCTCGTCCAGGAGCAGCAACCCCGGGCGCCGCACCAGCGCGCGGGCGAGCGCCACCCGCTGGCGCTCGCCCCCGGACAGCTGCCGCACGTCCCGCCGGAGCAGCCCACCGAGTCCGAGCAATTCCGTCCAACGTTCGACCTCGCGCCGGCCAGCGGGGCCCGCACCGAAGGCCACGTTCTCCCCCGCCGTGAGGTGGGGAAAGAGCGCCAGGTCCTGGGGCACGTAGCCCACGCGGCGCAGCTCGGGCGGCACCGCCGTCGTCGCCGAGAGCCACGTCTCGCCGTCCACCACCAGGCGCCCGCGCGCCGACGGCCGGAGCCCGGCCACCGCCTCGAGCAGCGACGTCTTCCCCGCCCCGGACGGCCCGAACAGCGCCACCCGGCGCGCCGCCGTGGAATGCACCACGGAGAGCGCGAAGCCCGGCAGCGGCAGGGTCAGCTCGAGCTCAAGCACGGGCGCCCCTCCCGCGCTGGACCAGCCACTCGTGGACCAGCACCAGTGCGAACGCCGCCGCCGTCACCAGCCCCACGAGCCGCAGCGCCCCCGCGTCGTCGCCCGCCTGGGCGCGCTGGAAGATGGCGAGCGGCACCGTCTGGGTCCGCCCCGGGATGTTGCCCGCGAGCAGGATGGTGGCGCCGAACTCGCCGAGCGCGCGGCAGAACGCGAGCAGCGCCCCGGCCAGGAGCCCACGGGCCGCCAGCGGGAGTTCCACCGAGACGAAGGCGCCCCACCGCGTCCGCCCCAGCGTCCGTGCCACCGCCACCCACCGGCCGTCCAGCTGCTCGAACGCCCCCCGCGCGCTGCGCACCCACAGCGGAAGCCCCATCACCGCCCCGGCCACCACCACGCCCGCGGGGGTGAAGACGAGTTCCACGCCCACCCGCTCGAGCCACGCGCCCAGCGGCCCCTGGGCTGCGAACAGTTCCAGGAGCACCAGGCCCACGGCCGTCGGTGGCAGGACGAGCGGCAGCATGCACACCGCCTCCACCACCGCGCGGGCCCCGCGCGTCCCCGGCCGCGCGAGCCAGTAGCCCATGCCCACCGCGGGCAACGCGAGCACCACCACCGAGCACAGCGCGAGCCACGCGCTCCAGGCGAGCAGGTGGAGGTCCGCCGTCATGGGTGCACCGCCGGGTGCAGGATTCCGGGGCGAGGCGGGCGGAGGCGGGCCGAAGCTGCCAGGCCCGTCCTGCACGGCATGCGCGCCCCGCTCGCGTGGATGCCGAACGCGCCTCTGCGGGGCGGCCTGCCCACCGCCACGAGGTGCGCCCTCTCTGCGCGCCGCACGAGGCGTCGCTCTCGGACGAGGACCGGGCACGTACACGCCCGAGGCGCATCGACACCGGGGCCCTCCACCCGTCTCACGAAGGCCGCACGCTCGAGCCCTTCACCCACCTCGATGCCGCGCCCTGTCCCCCGCCCTCCCCGCGTCCCGCGCGCCAGGCCGGCAAGCCCTCCCCCGCGCGGCTGCAACTCCCGCCGCTTGAGAACCCCACCTGCGCCTGTTTCGCCCGTGCCCACCTCGCTCGGCGGCGGCCACCGGTCGCGGACGCGGGGCAGGCGCGCGTCGCCTGCGACGCGTGCCGTGCGCGCCATCCACTCCGCTCGCGTGCCCCGTACCTCCGCGCGCAGCATCACTCCACCACCCCGTAGCCTGCCTCCACGTACGTGCGCTCCGCGGCGGCACCGAGCAGGAACGCCTCCACCGCCTTCGCCTCGGCGCGCTCGGACAGCCTCGCGAGCACGTGGCGGATGGCGGGCCCCTCGGACGTTGGCACCTCGGCCACCACCCGCACGCCGGGCCGCCGGGCATCCGTCGCGTACACCACCGCCGCGTCCACCCGGCCCGCCGCCACCGCCGCGAAGCAGGCGCGGGCATCCAGCAGCGGCACCACGCGCCCCTGGACGGACGCCCACAGTCCCACCCGCTCGAGCCACGCGCGCGCGTAACGCCCCGCCGGCACCGCCGCGGGGTCCGCGAGCCCGATGCGCCGCGCCTCCCCGAGCACCCCGCGCGCGTCTCCCCTCGCCGGCGACGACGCGGGCACCACCACCGCCAGCCGGTTGGACAGCACCGCGCGAGACGCGCGCACCTTGCCCTCCCCCGCGAGCTGCTGCACCGACGCCTCGTCCGCGGCGAAGAGCAGGTCCGCCCTCGCACCGGCACGCACCTGGCGCACCAGCTCCCCCGTGCCCGCCACCGACACCGTGGCCCGCGGCGCGCCGGGCAGCCGCAGCGCCGCCTCCACCGCGGGGGCGAGGCTTGCTGCCACCAGCACCAGGGCGGGCGCGGGCTCTGCGGGGACGCTCCACGCAGGGAGCGCCAGGAGCAGCAGGGCCACGCCGCTCCACCGGCTCACGGCCCGAGCCTCCGCCGCGCCTCCTCCACCCGCGCGAGCGCCTCCACCGACGTGTCCCCCACGGCCGTGAGGTGCCCCATCTTGCGCCCCGGCCGGGGCGCCTTGCCGTACAGGTGCAGCCGCAGCCCCGGCACCTCCAGCGCGCGGTCGAACGGCACCTGCCCGCGCCCGAGCCACACCTCGCCCAGCAGGTTGGCCATGGCCGCGGGCCTCATCAATTCCGTTCCACCCAGCGGCAAGTCGCACACCGCGCGCACCAGCTGTTCGAACTGGCTCGTCACGCAGGCCACCTCGGTGGCGTGGAAGGTGTTGTGCGGCCGCGGTGCAAGTTCGTTCACCACGAGCCGACCGTCCCCGAGCAGGAACAGCTCCACCACCAGCACCCCCTCCACCGCGAGCGCCTCCGCCACCCCCTCCGCGATGCGCACCGCCTCGGCGGACACATGCTCGGGCACGGGGGCAGGCAGCTGCGAGATGTCCAGCACCCGGTTCGCGTGGTGGTTGAGCGCGGGGGGATAGGCCACGTGCGCACCCGAGGGGCGCCGCGCCACCAGCACCGACAGCTCCGCCTGCAGCTGCAGCGCCGCCTCCACCACGGTGGGCGCCCCCCCGAGCAGCCCGTGCGCCGCCGCCGTGCCGGCCGCGTCCTGCACCGTCACCTGCCCCCGGCCGTCGTACCCGCCCTCGCACCGCTTCACGAAGGCCCGGTGCCCGAAGGCCGCGCACGCCGCGCGCACCTCGGCCTCCGTCGCCGCCAGCTGGAACGGCCCCACGGGGAAGCCGTTGCGCGCGAGCCACGTCTTCTGCCGCCCCTTGTCCTGGATGACGTCCAGCACCGACGCGCCGGGCCGGACCGGGGCGTGCCGCGCCGCCCGCCGCAGCCCCTCCACCGACACCGCCTCGATTTCCAGCGTCAGCACGTCCACGCCCCGCGCGAGCTCCTCCGTGGCATCCGCGTCGTCGAACGGCGCAGTGATGAGCCGGTCCACCACCGGGGCCGCCGGGCACCGGTCGTAGGGATCCAACACGTGCACGTGGTACCCGAGCGCCCGCGCCGCCATGGCCGTCATCCGGCCCAGCTGCCCGCCACCGAGGATGCCGATCGTGCTTCCGGGGAGCAGGGGGCTCACGCGTACGTGTCCCCGAGCACCTCGTCCCGCCGCGCCGCGCGCCACGCCTCCAGCTTCCGCCGCAGCCGCTTGTCCGAGAGCGCCAGCACCTGCAGGGCGAGCAGCGCCGCGTTCGCCGCCCCGGGCGCCCCCACCGCGAGCGTCCCCACCGGCACCCCCTTCGGCATCTGGACGATGGACAGGAGCGCGTCCACGCCCTGCAGCCCCGTCGTGGGCATGGGCACCCCGAACACCGGCAGGAGGGTGCTCGCCGCCACCATCCCCGGAAGGTGCGCCGCGCCTCCTGCTGCCGCAACCAGCACCTTCAGCCCGCGCCCTTCCGCCGTCCGCGCGTACTCGGACATCCACTCGGGCGTGCGGTGCGCGGACACCACCCGCACCTCGTGCGGCACGCCGAACTCCTCGAGCAGCGCGCGCGCGGGCTCGAGGTGGGGCAGGTCCGTCCGGCTGCCCATGAGGATGCCCACGAGCGGCCGGGGTGACGACGAAGGGGGAGTCCTCGGTGCCATTGGTGGCCCGAGCGTATAGCGCGCTTTGCCGCCCTTCAGGGGAGCGGCGCGGCGGTGGCTGCCCGGAAGGCCGCCTGCGCCTTGTGGTAGTCCGCCAGCGCGTCCACCTCGCGCACCGCGGCCTCCGCGCGCGCCACCTCGCGCAGGTTGACGAAGAGCAGGTTGCCCTCGCCCAGCTCGAAGCGGTGCCACTCCGCCTTCTCCAACTCCGTGGCCACCGACAGCTCCCGCCCGGCAATCCGCACCCGCTCCCGCGCCGCGTTCAGCGCGCTCTCCGCGTCCCCCACCTCCACCGCTGCCCGGTCCCGCAGGAGCCGCTCCTGCTCCAGCACCCGCAACAGCGCCCCGGACGCCGCCCGCGCGCGGCCCCGCGCCACCCGGTTGGGCAGGGGGAACTCGAACGAGAGCGTGGCCTCCAGGTCCGTCTTGTCCAGCTTCGGATCCCCCTCGCCGAAGTCCTTGGTGACCGACAGGCCGACGTCCAGCGCCGGCAGCTGCTGGTTCTCCGCGAGCTGCCGCTCGAGCGTCAGCTGCTCGCGCAGCAGCCCCAGCCGCTTCACGTCCGGCCGCGCGGCATAGAGCGCCTCCAGCCCCGGCCGCGCCACGGCGCCCTCCGGCGGAGACAGCCCGCCGGGGAGCCGTTCCCGGCCCGGCAGCCGGGGCCTCCCCTCGCCGTCCCGCAGGTAGAGGGACAGCTCCAGGGCCGCCTGCTCGAGCTGCCGCCGCGCCGCCACGACGGCCCCCTCCCGCTGCAGCACCGCCCGCAGGTTCTCCGTCCGGTCGATGGGCGGCAGGTCCCCCGCGTCCGCCCGCCGCTGCAGCGCGCCGTCCCGCACCTGTGCAAGTTCGTACAAGGACTCGGCGATGGACAGCCTCCGCCCGGCGGCCACCCAGTCCACCCAGCGCACCGTGGCCAACCGCCGCACCTCCAGCCGCTGCACCTCCACCGCCGCGCGCTGCCCCTCCACCTCCGCCTCGGCCCGCCCGAGCGTGGTCCGCCGCCGGTCCGTTTCCCCGTTGCGCAGCAGCGGCACCGAGGCCCCCGCGCGCAGCTCGCCTCCCGCGTTGGTGGCCCGCTCGCCGTAGTAGACGGGGAAGCTGCCCTGCCCGTAGCGGTAGCCCGCGAACAGCCCCGCGCCCCACAGCGGGGTGGGCTGTTCCACCACCGCGTCCAGGCGCGTGGAGGGATAGCCGCTCAGCGGAACCGCCGCCCCGCGCACGCGCGCCACCGGGTCGAACCCGCCGCGCGCCGCCTGCAGCTCCCCCTCCGCCGCGTCCGCGTCCGCCCGCTGCGCCTGCAGCGCCGGGAAGGCCCGGTCCGCGGAGACGAGCACCTCCTCCAGCTGCAGCGGCGCCGCGACGAGCACCAGCGCGAGCCAGGGGCCGGTCACGGCTTGCCGCCGCCCTTCTCCGTCGCCCCCACGTCCGTGGTGGGCGGGAAGCCGTTGAGGCGCCGCCACAGCTCGAAGCCCAGCTTCACCTGGTCCAGCAGGACCCAGCCGTTCACCCGCACGCCCTGGCGGAGGAAGCGGCCGGGCGGCCAGGGATCGTCCTCCGTGTCCGGCAGTGCCACCACGCGGAAGCGCCCCTTGCCGTCGTCCGAGGCGTCGATGAGCTTCACCTCTGCTCCGAAGGTGCCCACCGCCACGGACGGCCAGCCGCTGAACTGCAGCGCCGGCCAGCCCTCGAACTGCAGCCTCACCTTGCGCCCCTCGGTGAGCAGCGGCACGTCGTTGCCGTCCACCCACAGCTCCACGGCCCGGCTCTCGGTGTCCGGGACGATGGCGGCCAGCACGTCCCCCGCCTTCACCATCTCTCCGCCCACCGCGCCGCCGAGCCGCAAGATGGTTCCATCCATGGGCGCGAGCACCCGCTGTGCCCCCTGCCGCGCCAGCCGCACGTCGATGCGCGCCAGCTCCGCGAAGGCGTTGGCCGCTTCCGCTTCCGCCGAGGCGCGGGTGGCCTGCGCGTCGTTCACCGCGGCCCGGGCGTCCGTCCCCACCTTGGCGAGGTCCGCAGCCAGGGCGCGCTGCTCGTTGCGCGCCGCGGCGAGCGTAGCCTCCGCCCGCTCCGTTTCCGTGCGCGCCCGGGTCATCTCCAGCTCCGCCACTTCCACCTGGCGCCGGGAGACGAGGCCGGAGCCGGACAGCTGCCGCTGCCGCTCCACGTTGAGCCGCGCCGTCTCCTGCGCCGCTCGCACCGCTTCCACCGCCTGCTCTGCGGCGCGCGTTCGCTCCGCGGCCATCCGCGCCCGCTCGCTCGTGGCAGCCCCCGCGTTGGCCCCGGAGGCGCGCAGCGCGTCCATCCGGCCCTCGATGCTCTCCATGCGCGCCCGCGCCGCGTCGATGCGGGCCAACACCGCGCGCCGTTCCTGCTCCAGCCGCTGCACCAGGTCCGGATCGTTGTCCGAGAGCTCCACCACCAGGTCACCCTTCTTGACCCGGCTGCCCTCCTGCACTGCCCAGTGCACCACCCGCCCCTCGATGGGCGCTTCAATGTTCTGCTGCCGCTCGGTGGGCGAGTAGGCGATGACCCGCCCCGCCCCCACCACGCTCTGCTGCCAGGGGACCACCGCGAGCGTGAAGACCGACACCACCAGTGCGACCAGTCCCATGCGGGCCACCACCCGCGCAGGCCGGGACGCCGGCACCAGGGCCAGGGCCTCCTTCGCCGCCACTCCGCCCTCACTCCCGGCCATGTTCCCTCCCGTCCCAGTGCACCACGCGGTCACAACGCCGGACGAGC
>JBDLRJ010000456.1:0-18703 GCA_039800145.1 Pseudomonadota bacterium
CGCTGACGGACGCGAACTACACGCAGAACTGCAACGCCGAGTCCAACCTGGGCACCAACCCGTACACCGCGGGCACCAACAGCCCCAACGGCTCGTACTTCTGGACCGCCGCGGACAAGACCGTGGTGGACCCGAACCTCAAGCCCATGGCGACGAACGAGCTCGTGGCCGGGGCGGAGTACCAGGTCGTGGCGGACGGCCGGCTCGGAGTGACGTACACGCGGCGTGACCTGATGCAGACCATCGAGGACATGTCGGTGGACAACGCGTCGTCGTACTTCATCGGCAACCCGGGCTACGGCGTGGCCTCCCCGTTCCCGCGGGCGACGCGCGAGTACCAGGCCGGCACGCTGTTCTTCGACAAGACGTTCAGCGACGGCTGGATGGCGCAGGCCAGCTACACGCTGTCCCGCCTGTACGGCAACTACGGCGGCTTGTTCGTGGCGGCCACGGGCCAGCTGGATCCCAACTCCAACGCCACGTTCGACCTGGTCTCGCTGCTGGCGAACCAGACGGGCTTCCTGGACGCGGACCGCACGCACCAGGTCAAGGCGTTCGGCGCCAAGTCCTTCCAGCTCACCGCCAACCAGGCGCTCTCGCTGGGCCTGTCCTACAACGCCCAGTCCGGTGCGCCCATCAACTACCTGGCGGCGCACCCCATCTACGGCGCGGACGAGGCCTACGTGCTGCCCCGCGGCGTGGGCGGCCGCACCCCCTGGACGCACCGGTTCGACTCGCGCATCTCCTACGACCTGAAGTTGACGGACACCAACACCCTCTCCGTGGGCGTGGACGTGTTCAACCTCTTCAACTTCCAGGAGGTGACGGCGGTGGACGAGACGTACACGTCCGCCACCATCCTGCCGCTGCCCAACGGGACGAAGGAGTCCCTGGACAAGGCGGTGGCCGAGGGCCGCATCCTCGACCAGGACCAGGGCACCGCCTTCACGGCGGACGGCATCAATCCCAACTTCGGCAAGCCCGTGGCGTACCAGTCGCCCCGCAACGTGCGGTTCGGCGTGCGCTTCACGTTCTAGCCCCCGAGAGGAGACATCACCATGAAGACCCGGATTTTCGCAGGGATGTTGGCCGCGGGGGCGGTGACCGCCTCGCTGAACGCTTGCAGCGAGAAGAACCCGCCGCCGCCGTGCAACGTCGGCCACGGTGACTACGCCGCGAAGTACCTCTACGTCGAGGGGAGCAAGACGGGCGAGGGCACGTGCGACCAGCTGCACGGGGAGGCCATCGGCATTGACAAGTACTACCCCACGGACGGCGGCGAGTCGCTCGTCGCCCTGCAGCCGGAATCGGCCATGGCGCTCGGGCTCACCCCGGCCGAGGAGAGCAACCTGTTCGCCATTGGCAACCTGGAGAGCGAGCAGCCGACGCCGGAGAGCTTCTGCAACCTCGTGAACATGAAGGCCGCGGACACGCTGCTGACCCCGGCCCCCGTGGAGCTGCTCGAGGACGGCGGGGTGCCGGATGGGTCCGGCATCGACCTGTCCCAGGGCACGGTGTCGGAAGGCGAGGACGGCGGCTACGTCTTCCAGCCCAACGACGTCCCGGTGAAGTACGAGTTCTCCAACGTGAAGTTCTGGGTCATCGGCACGGCGCCGTCCGCCCAGCAGTTCACCGCGGACCTCAAGTTCACGGAAGGATCCTGCTCGGCGCAGTACAAGGTCGTGGGCATGTACCCGGCCGTGCACTGCATGGGCGAGGACGCGGACGGCAACGCGGTGGCGGATGACAGCCTGTGCAGCCCGTTCGAGGACTACGACGCGGGGCGGCTGTTCGGCTCGGGCATCTTCTACCAGTTCGACACCTTCTGTGACGCGAAGACGGGCTACTGCCAGCTGAAGGCGGACACCATCGGCAAGAGCACCCTCCTCCCGAAGTACCAGTCCGAGTACCCGTAGCCCGGGCGCCCGCCCTGGCTGCACCCGGAGGCCCCGGCCGCCTGCGCTCCCTGCGCGGGTTGCCCGGGGCCTTCCGGCTTTGTAGGACTGCACCCGGACCCGCATGGCAGACCGACACACCCTCATCCGCCGCGCCGATGCCCTGCTGGAAGCCGAGCAGGGGACCGTCTTCAAGGACGCCCCGTTCCGCGTGGCCCTCTGCTACCCGAGCCCGTACCACGTGGGCATGAGCTCGCTGGGGTACCAGGCCATCTACCGCGTGCTCAACGGGATGGAGGGCGTGGCGGCCGAGCGCGTCTTCCTGCCGGACGACGTGGGCGAGTACCGGGCCACGCGCACGCCGCTCTTCACGCTCGAGGGGCGCCGCGAGGTGTCCGCCGCGGACATGCTGGCCTTCTCGGTGGCGTACGAGCTGGAGCTGCCCGGCGTCTTCGAACTGTTGGATCTCGCCGGGCTGCCGGTGCTCCGCGAAGAGCGGGAAGGGCGCGGCTACCCGCTCGTGGTGGCCGGCGGGCCGCTCACCTTCAGCAACCCCACCCCGCTCGAGCCCTTCGTGGACGTGCTGGTGCAGGGGGAGGCGGAGGAGCTGGTGGAGGAGCTCACGCGGTTGTGCCAGTCCGGGATGTCCCGCGACGCGCTGCTCTCCGCGCTCTCCGTCCGCCCCGGCTTCCTGGTCCCCGGCCGCGGGGGCACGCGCTACTACGTGCACAAGTCCTCGGACGCGCACCTGCCTGCACGCTCCGTCATCCTCACGCCCAACACGGAGCTGCGGAGCATGTTCCTGGTGGAGCCCTCGCGCGGGTGCTCGCGCGGGTGCCACTACTGCGTCATGCGCCGCACCACCAACGGGGGGATGCGCACGGTGCCGCCGGAGAAGGTGCTGTCGCTCGTCCCGGACCACGCGCGGCGCGTGGGCTTCGTGGGGGCGGCGGTGACGGACCACCCGCGGGTGGTGGAGCTGCTCGAGACGGTGGTGAAGAGCGGGCGCGAGGTGGGCGTGTCCTCCCTGCGGGCGGACCGGCTGACGCAGCCGCTCGTCAATGCCCTCAAGGCGGGCGGGGCGCGGGTGCTCACGGTGGCGTCCGACGGCGCGTCCCAGAAGATGCGGGACCTCGTGGACCGCAAGCACACCGAGGCCCAGATTGTCCGCGCCGCCGAGCTGGCGAAGGCGGCCGGCATCGAGCGGCTCAAGGTCTACAACGTGGTGGGGCTGCCGCACGAGGAGGACGCGGACATCGACGAGCTCATCCGCTTCACGGTGGAGCTCTCGCGCATCCTCCCGGTGGCGCTCGGCGTGGCGCCGTTCGCGGCCAAGCGGAACACGCCGCTGGACGGGGCGCCGTTTGCCGGCATCAAGGAGGTGGAGGCGAAGCTGGAGCGGCTGCGGAAGGGGCTGCGGGGCCGCGCCGAGGTGCGCCCCACGTCCGCGCGGTGGGCGTGGGTGGAATACATGCTCGCGCAGAGCGGCCCGGAGTCCGGCCTCGCGGCCCTGGACGCCTGGCGCGCCGGGGGCAGCTTCACCGCGTGGAAGCGGGCCTTTGCCGAGTACGGGGTGGCGCCCTACCAGGAGCGCCGGGTGGAGGACGGGCGCCGCAATCCCACGGCCTGGCCGTCCGTCCCCTTCCGCCAGACCGCCTGAGTGATAGAAGGCGCGGCCCATGAGCGCACGCGTCGACAAGCAGTGGCAGCAGAAGGGCCTCAAGGCCTACGGCACCGAGGCCATCCTCGGCACCCTCCAGCACTACGGCGTGGCCGTGGACGAGGCCGGGTTCAAGACCCTGGCGGACTCCCACTTCCCGCTGGCCATGGCGCAGGCCTGGCACGCCGACTGGAAGGGCACCGGCCAGTTCGGCCAGTTCCCCTTCGCCGCGGCGCAGGAGCTGTGGCGGCGGTGGGCCGCGGACCGGCTCGTGCCGTCCGACTACGCCGAGGCGCTCGCGGGGCTGGTGGTGGCGCTGCGGCAGAAGTTGGACGGTCTTGCAGACGCGGGAGTGGCCCGCGCGTTCGGCGCGGTCGCGGAGCTGGAGGGGCGGGTGCCGCGCAAGGACGGCGGCTCGGACGCCCGCTTCGTGCAGGAGGTGTTCGCGCTGATGGGCGAGCAGCTGCTGCGCGCCTTCGAGGGGCTGTCCGAGCAGCTGGCGAAGGCCGGCTTCTCCGAGGACGCGCTGAAGCTGGCGGCCGTGGAGGAGTTCCTCGTGCCGGAGCGCGCGGGCGTGTCCACCGCCATGGTGAAGGCCGCGGCCGGCAAGAAGGACGAGGCGCTCGCGGCGCTGGCCGCCGCGGCCGGCGAGGAGGGCCGCGCAGGCGATGGGCGGCTGTACGCGGTGGACGGGCTCATCCACCTGGGCAGCCCGGACGCGCGCGCCCAGGCGGACAAGCTGCTGGACGACGCGGAGAAGAAGGAGGACTGGCACCTGGCCATGGCCGCCATCCGCCGCGTGGCGCACCTGGTGGAGGCCGCGGGAGACAACGCCGGGATGCTGGCCCTGTCCGAGCGCGCCCAGCGCATCTCGGAGGCCCACGACAAGGCGCACCCGCACCACGCGCACCACCACTGAGCTCCGCTGCGCTCAGTACGGAACGTCCCCCCCGTCCCCGGTCTCGCCGGGAGCGGCGGGGGACTTCTTGTTGGAGCGGCGGGCCTTGAGCGCGCCGCCGCCGTCCACGCGGAAGCGGAGCGCGCCGGGCACCTCTGACTGCACGGTGCGCACGGGCACCACGGCGCCCACCGTGGTGTAGCGCACGGCCCCGGTGCGGGTGTGGACGTGCTTGAGCGGCCACTCGGAGGCGCGCGGCAGGAACCAGGTGCGCGTGGCCGGCATGGGCAGCACGTGCACCTCGCGCACGTCCAGCAGCGCGTACACGTACAGGTCTGCCTCCGTGTAGAGGAAGCAGCCCGGCGTGTCCTTCTCCACGTTGGAGACGAGCTCGAGGAAGTAGTTGCCGCGCCGCCCGTTGCGGTCCCCCTTTACCTCCACGCCGAGCACGCGGCCGTCCGAGCGCTGCCACAGCAGGTCCACGCCCCGGTGCTGGAAGCGCGGGTCCAGGCTCACGTCGTGGACGGAGGAGGTGGCGTCCTCGTGGCGGAACCAGGCGTGCGCCAGGGCCACGGCGCGCGCGGCAGCGCCCTGGACCCCGTGCATGCTGAAGCTGCGCGCCAACTACTTCGCCCGAGTCAGTTCCACGCCCGAGGCCATGAACTGGACCTCGCGCGCCTTGCCATCCGCACCGCGCGGCACGGAGGCTCCCTCGGACTCGTAGTGCTTCGCGGCCGAGTCGGACAGCTCCGCAACCTTCACGAAGCCCTCCACCTTCGCGGTGGAGCCGGCCGAGTCCAGCGGGACGAAGAAGCCGTAGTCCTTGAACTTCACGCGCACGCCGGGGCCCTTCGCGTCCATGGACGTGGCGAGCTCCATCCAGCAGCCCTTCTTGGCGCACGCCCTCCGGACGGTGGCCTGCAGCGCCACCTCCTTGCCGTCGTACGGGGTGGGATCCTTGAGCAGCTCCGCGAGCGACACCGCCTGCAGCCCCTTCAGCTTGTCCCCGCGCAGCAGCGTCTCGCCCGAGGCAGCCGGGGGAGAGGACGCGGGGGTGAGCTTGTGGGTGGCCCCCGAGCCGGCGAGGGCGGGGGAGGCGAGCAGGGACAGGGAGGCGAGCACGGCGCGGGAGGAGATCATGGCGACCTCCGACGTAGCGCAGCGCAAACCGTCCGTGCAAGGGAGGCGGGCCACCGGTAGGCTTCACCGTCCCATGGACGCTCGTTGCCCGCTGTGCAGCTCGCTGTTCCAGACCGACCGAACCGGCATCCAGCCGTGCCCGAGGTGCGGCCAGACGGTGAACGTGGCGGAGGTGCCCGGTGCAGCGCCGTTGCCGCCTCCGCCGCCCGCGCAACCCGGACCCGGACCCGGCCCGCAGTTCGAGCCGCCGCCAGGGCCGTACAGCATGTCGCCCGCGCTGCCGGAGGGACCGTCTCCCACGGACGGCGCCCAGGGGGTGCCCTGGGAGCGGCGAGGGGAACTGGACTTCCTCAAGGCCTACGTCGACACGTGGGTTCAGGTGGTGACGGCCCCCACGCGCTTCTTCTCCGGCGCGGGGCCCTCGCGCGGCGTGATGAACGGCCTGCTGTTCGCGTGGCTCACCGCCGTGATCGGCAGCATCCCCGAGACCGGGCTGAGGCTGCTCACGGGACTGGGCTCCAACAACCGCGAGGTGCTGGAGCGGATGCTCGGGAGCCCGGCCATGGACCCGGGCATGCGTTCGCTGCTCGAGCTGCTGTCGTCCGGGGACAGCCCCCTGTTCGTCCTGGGGACGGCCCTTGCCGGGCTGGTGCTCTTCCCGCTGTTCTTCTTCGTCTACGCAGGCGTCTTCCACGTGAGCGCGCTGGTGTGCGGCGCGGGCAGCCGCGGGTTCGACGCCACGGCGCGCGCGCTCGGCTACGCGTGGGCGCCCATGGCGCTCGGCTTCATCCCCTGCCTGGCGCCCCTGTATTTCACGGTGCTCCTGGGCCTGGGACTGGTGCACCTGCACGGGACGACCTCGGGACGCGCCACCGCGACGGTGGTGCTGCCCGGCGTGGTGCTGAGCTGCTGCCTGTGCGGCTTCACCGCGTTCGCGACGACGTGGTTGATGTCCACGATGAACAGGTAGCCGCATGGACGTCCGGGCACTGGACAGGGCGCACCTCTGGCACCCCTACACGCAGCACGGGCTCGCCCCCGAGGCGGTGCCGGTGGTGCGCGGGCGCGGGGCGCTGCTGGAGTTGGAAGACGGCAGCACGCTCGTGGACGCCATCTCCTCCTGGTGGGTGACGCTGCACGGCCACGGTGAGCCGGCCATCGCGCGGGCCATCGCGGCGCAGGCGGAGACGCTCGAGCAGGTCATCTTCGCGGGCTTCACGCACGCGCCCGCCGCCGAGCTGGCGAAGGGGCTCCTGGCCGCGGCGCCGCGGGGACTTGCGCGCGTGTTCCTCTCGGACAACGGGAGCACCGCGGTGGAGGTGGCGCTGAAGATGGCGCTGCAGTTCCACCTGCACCGGGGCGAGAAGCGCACCGTGGTGGCGGCGCTCGAGGGCGCGTACCACGGGGACACCTTCGGGGCGATGAGCGTGTCCGGGCGCAGCGTCTTCACCGCGCCGTTCGAGGAGCTGCTGTTCGAGGTGGCGCGGCTGCCAGAGCCGGTGGAAGGGGACGTGCTCGGCGCGTTCGACCGGCTGCTGGAGCAGCGCAGGGGAGAGGTCGCCGCGCTCATCGTGGAGCCGCTGCTGTTGGCTGCCGGCGGGATGCGGATGTGGCGCAGCGAGCTGCTCGGTGCGCTCGCGGACCGGGCGAAGGCGGCGGGCGTGCTGCTCATCGCGGACGAGGTGGCCACGGGCTTTGGCCGCACGGGGCCGCTGTTCGCCTGCGAGCACGCGGCCGTCACGCCAGATCTCATGTGCCTGTCCAAGGGCATCACCGGGGGGTTCCTGCCGCTGGGGGCCACGCTCGCCACCGAGCAGCTGTTCGAGGCGTTCGTGTCCGAGGATCGGCGGCGGACCTTCTTCCACGGACACTCGTACACGGGGAACCCGCTCGCGTGTGCGGCGGCGGTCGCGTCGCTGGAGCTGCTCAGGCGCCCCGAGTGCGCGCGGGCGCGGGACGACATCGAGGCGCAGCACCGGAAGACGTTGGACGTCCTTGCAGGTCACCCGCGCGTGAAGAATCCCCGCGTGATGGGGACGGTGGCAGCGTTGGACCTGGTGGTGGGCGAGGGAGAGGGTTACCTCGCCAACGTGGGCTCGCAGCTCGCGCGTCATGCCCGGGCCCAGGGCGTGCTGCTGCGGCCGCTCGGCAACGTGGTGTACCTGATGCCGCCGTACGGCATCACGGAAGGACAGCTTCAGCAGGCGTGGGACGCGGTGGGGTCGTTCCTCCGGGGGCTCCCGTGACGCTGCGCTGGACGCCGCGCAACCGGCGCTTCGGCGTGCTGGACGCGCTGGGGCTGGCAGGGCTCCTCGGCCTCGCGGTGGCGCGCTGGGTGCCCGTGGCGAAGCTGCCGTTCTGGGGCTGCACGCTGCGACAGGCGACGGGCTGGCCGTGTCCGGGGTGCGGCCTCACGCGCGCGGCGGACCGGCTGGCGCACGGGAACATTCCCTGGGCGCTGCAGGCGAACCCGCTGGGGGCGCTCGCGGGCATGGTGTTCGCGGTGCTCGCGGCCTGGACGGTGGTGCACCTGGCGGTAGGGCTGCCGACCCCGGAGTTGGAGCTCACGGACCGGGAGGCCCGGCGTGGGCGCTGGGTGCTCGCCGTGGCGGTGGTGCTCAACTACCTGTTCGTCATCCTCGAGACGCGCTTCCCGCACGTGCTCCATGGCTGAGCCGCTGCACTGGGCCGCGGGAGGGCTCGCGGGATACGCGTGCGGCTCGGTGCCCTGGGGGCTGCTGCTCACGCGCTGGCGTCGGGGCGTGGACGTGCGGAGCGTGGGGAGCGGCAACATCGGGGCGACGAACGTGGTGCGCGCCGGCGGGTTCCGGCTCGGCGCGGTGGTGCTGCTCCTGGACGCGCTGAAGGCGGCGTTGCCGGTGTACGCGGTGCTGCGGCTCTTCCCCGCGGACACCGGGCTGCACGGGGCGGTGTCCGCGGCGGCGTTCCTCGGTCACGTCTTCCCGGTGTGGCTGCGGTTCCGCGGAGGGAAGGGGGTCGCGTGCGCGGCGGGGGCCCTGGCCGTGCTCCTGCCGTGGGCCGCGCTCGCGGGCCTCTCCGCGTGGGCCCCGGTGCTGTGGCGGACGCGCGTGAGCAGCGTGTCGTCGCTCGTGGGGGCGGTGGTGGCCGTGGGAACGGGGCTCGGGCTCGCGGCCTCGGGGCGTGCGCCGTGGACGTACGCGTGGCTCGGGGTGGGGTTGCTCGGTGCCATGGCGTGGACGCACCGCGACAACCTGCGGCGGCTCCGGAAGGGGAAGGAGCTGCGCGCCTGAGCGTGCGGCGCCGGTGGCGCGCTCACCGTGCCTTCTCGGACCCGCTCTCCGGTTTCCAGTCCGCGAGCATCCTCACGACTGCAGCCAGGCGCGTTGCATCAATGGGCTTGGACAGGTGCAGCTGGAAGCCCGACTTCACGGCGTGCTGGCGGTCCTCGTCGCTGGCGAGCGCGGTCAGGGCCGCAGCCGGTACCCGGCCGCCCCGTTCCGGCGCCAGGCTCCGCACCTTCTGCATGAAGGTGAAGCCGTCCTCCCCGGGCATCGCGATGTCCGAGAGGATCACCTGCGGCCGGTACTCCTCCAGCGCGGCAAGGCCCGCTGCAGCCGACGGCACCGCGCGGACCTCTGCCCCGAGCTCGGCGAGCATGGTGGCATAGGCCTCCCGCGTATCGTCTTCGTTCTCCACCAGGAGCACCCGGACCCCGTCGATGCCCTGGACGACGGTCGTGGGTTTGCCCGGCGGTCTCGCCCTGGCTGCGTCCCCGATAGGAAGTGTCACCCGGAAGGTGGAACCTTTCCCTTCGCCCGGGCTCTCGGCGCTCACTTGCCCGCCGTGGGCCTCCACGAGGTGGCGCACGATGGACAGCCCGAGGCCGAGCCCGCCGTGCATTCTCGTCACGGTGCTGTCCGCCTGCACGAACCTGGAGAAGAGGTGCGGCTGGACCTCGGGCCGGATGCCAATCCCCGTGTCGGAGACCTGGAGCTGCGCGCGATCGCCCGGTATCCGCTCGAGGTGGACCGACACGCGGCCGCCGTGCGGTGTGAACTTGATGGCGTTGTTCAGCAGGTTGTTCACGACCTGCAGCAGGCGCGGCGCGTCGCCGTAGACGGAGCCGACCCGGTCGTCGATGGAGAGGTCGAGTTGCAAGCCCTTGGCCCCCGCGGAGGGCAGTGCGGCGTCGATCGCGTCGTGGACGACCGCCGCGAGGTCGACGGGTCCCAGGTCGAGCAGCAGCTTGCCCGAGACGATGCGCGAGACGTCCAGCAGGTCGTCGATGAGCCTGGCCTGGGCGTTGACGGACCGCTCGATGGACGCGCTGGCGCGCTCGATTCGGCGGTCCTCGCCGGCCACCCTCCGGAGGAGCTGCGCTGCCATGAGCATGGTGGAGAGCGGCGTGCGCAGTTCGTGCGAGAGCGTGGCAAGGAAGAGATCCTTGGCGCGGTTTGCCCGGTCGGCCTCGATCCGGGCCGCCTTCTCGGACGCGAGGAGCAGGGTCCGTTCCGCCTCGAGCGCCCGCAGCTCGGTGACGTTGTCGATGGAAAGGAGGAACATCCGGGCGCCTCCACCCCAGCGGATGGAGCGGCCGGTCAGCGACAGGACCTGTCGCCCGGAGTGCGGCGACTGCCTCGTGATCTCGAGCGCGGAGAAGGGCGTGTCCTCGCCGAGGCTCTCCTCGAGCGCGCGGTGGACCGGGGGCTGCTCGAACAATCCCTCGCCGAGCTCGAACAGGCTCCGGGCCGCGGCGGTCTTGGCGGACAGCTGGAACATCGCGTGGAAGGCCTCGTTGGCCGAGACCACGCGGAGCCCTTCGTCGAGCACCACCAGGGCGCTCGGCACGGTCTCGACGATGCTCCGGGCGTAGTCGCGCGCGCCCTCGGCTTTCTGGACGGCCTTTCTCAGGGCATCCACGTCGACGAACGACAGGACCGCACCGTCGAGGCGGTTGTCGGTCGTGCGGTAGGGGCGGATCTGCATGCTGAACCAGCGCCCATCCTGGTCCCGGACCTCCCACGCCCTGGGCGAGAGGTTGGCAATGACGTCCCGGATCCTCTCCGGGAGATCCTCCACCTGCACCTTGAGCTTGAGGTCGTCGATGGGCCTGCCGACGTCCTCCGGGATGAACCGCGCGATCCCTCTCACCGCGGGCGTGAAGCGCCGCACGCGCAGCTCGAGGTCGACGATGATGACGGGCATCTCGACGCTGGCGAGGATGTTGACGAGGTCGCTGGCGACCTCGTCGAGCTCGTGGTTGCGGCTGCGGAGCTGGTCGTTGACCGTGCCCAGTTCCTCGTTGGTGGACTGCAGCTCCTCCTTGGCGCTCTGCAGCTCCTCGTTCGTGCTCTGCAGTTCCTCGTTGGCGGCGACCAGCTCGTCGTTGGCAGTCGCGAGCTCGTCGGTGCTCGACTGGTGCTCCGACAGGAGCGACTGCAGGTAGTCCTTGGTCGCGAACAGCTCGGACTTCAGCCGCTCGGTCTCTGCTTCCACGTTCTCGCGCGGGCGACCGGCCTCCGCCGCGCGCGGGACGGGAGGCTCGGCCCTGGGCTCGCGAGGCGACGGCTCCTCGAACAGGACAAGGAAATGGCGTTCGGCCGACGCGGGAGCTGCCGCCAGGGGGATGACCTCGAGGTTCACGGTGCGGACCTCGGCGCCCACCCGGACCCGCAGTCCCTCCTTCCTGACCGTCGATCCGTCTGCCCGCGCGCGCTCCATGGCCTCGTGCAGGTGAGCCGCCAGTCCCTCGCGTGCCATCCGCAGCACGTTCGCCTGGGGCTGGCCGGGCGCCGGCTCGAGGTAGTCGCCGGTGCGCCCGCGGAACTGGACGATGTCCAGCCGCTCGTTCACGAGCACGCCCGGCGGCGCGTAGCGCGAGAGGAGGAGGTGATCTGCCTGGCGCTGGGCCTCGCGCGCGGGCTGCTGCCGCGCCGTGGGCCGGGTCTCGGTCATCCTGGCCTCGGCCTCGCGACCCGCCGGGACCGGGTGCACCAGCCGCGTGCTGTCCCCCAGCTTGACGAAGATCCGGTTCTCCTTGTCGACGGCCGCGAACAGGTCCCGGAAGCCGGTGATCGTCTCGCTGCTGCCGAGGAACAGGTAACCCTGCCTGGCCAGGCAGTAGTGGAGCATCGGGAGGACTCGCCGCTGCAGCTCCGCGTCGAAGTAGATGAGGAGGTTCCGGCAGCTGATGAGGTCGAGCTTGGCGAAGGGTGGGTCGCGGGTGAGATCGTGCTTCACGAAGACGACCAGGTCGCGGACCTGCTTGCCGACCCGGTAGCCGCCCTCGACCCGGTCGAAGAAGCGCGACAGGCGCTCAGGCGAGACCTCGGCCAGCGCCTCCTCGCTGTAGACACCGCGGCGCGCGGTGTCGATGGCACTCTCGCTCAGGTCGGTCCCGAAGACCTTGATGGGGAGATCACTCTCACGGGCGGCGAGTGACTCGAGCAGGCAGATGGTGAGGCTGTACGCCTCCTCACCGGTGGAGCAGCCCGGTACCCAGATGCGGATCGCCTCGTCGTCCTGCTTGCGCTGCGCCAGCTCCTCGAAGACCTGCTCCTTCAGGGCAGCGAACGCCTCCGCGTCCCGGAAGAACGCGGTGACGTGGATGAGCATGTCCTGCGCGAGCGCCCGCGCCTCGCTGGGATCGTCGCGCATGACGCGGGCGTAGTCCGCGAGCGCCCCCGCGTGCCGGAGCGCCATGCGCCGCTCGATCCGCCGCATGACCGTGGTGCGCTTGTAGCCGCTGAAGTCGATGCCCGCGTGCTCGCGCACGAGCTTGAAGATCTTCCCGAGCCCACGGTCTGCATCGGCCACCGGCTCTTCTTCCTCGCCGCGGGCTCGGCTCGGGGCCAGGACGTAGGGATGCTGGACGAGCCGGACGAGCTCGTGGGCGATCCCCTCGGGGGTGCCGCGGAAGTCCACCACCCCCGCGGTGATGGCGCTCTCGGGCATGCTGCGGAACTGCGCCGACTCCGGCTCCTGGGCGAGGGCGATGCCTCCCTCGGCCTTGATCGCCCGCAGCCCCTCGGTCCCGTCCGCGCCCGACCCGGAGAGCACCACCCCGATCGCCCGTTCCCTGCCGTCCTCGGCGAGCGACCGGAAGAAGGTGTCGATCGGCAGGTGCAGGCGGCCGGTCGTCTGCCGCCGGCCGAGCGCGAGCGTCCCGTGCTCAATCGTCAGGTCGGACCCGGGGGGAATCACGTGGACCCGGTTCGGCTCCACGGGCATGCCGCTCGTCGCCTCCACGACCGAGCAGCGGGTGGCACCTTCGAGAATCCGGGTGAGCATGCTCGGCTGGTCGGGATCGAGGTGCTGGATCACCACGAAGCCCATGCCGGAGTCGGCCGGCAGGTGGGCGAAGAGCTGGCGCAGCGCCTCGAGTCCGCCCGCGGAAGCACCCACGGCGACGACCGGGAACGGAGCGCCCTTCGGGCGGGCAGCCGCGGGATCCGTGGTGTTCTTCTTCATGTGCCCCTGCTGGTGCTCTCGCGGGCAACCCGCGCGGAGTCGTTCGAGGTTGTCCGCTGGGCTGCCTTCCCGGTCGTCACCCGGTCGTCTGCGTGTGGCTCGCCCATGTTCCGCTTCAGAGTCCCCACGGACCTGAAAGTAAACAGACACGTGGGGGCACGGCGCTGAAATGTCGAAGTGAGCGGGTTCGAATCCTGCCGGCCGGGCAGTTTCCTCCCAGCAGCGGAACTGCCCCGGTATTCTCTTGGAGCGCCTGGTCGCACGTTCGACTGGAGGTCGACGACCCGTATGCGAGCGAACGCATGCACGCCTTCACCCTGCAGGGCCCTGCGAAGAACCGGCACCGGATGATGGGCACGGCCGTGTTGCACCTCCCGTGGGCAGGCCGACGCCTCGGAGGGGGCCTGTTGATCGCCGCGCTGACCGCGTGCGAGTCGCAGGACGCATCCGACCAGCGCGCGGTGAGACGACTGTGCGGCCTTCCCAGTGAAGCCGAGGTGGTGACGTGGAACGGATACCCGGGCAGGGTGGGCTTCGGGCAGCGCGAAGGGTTGTCGGTGGCAGGAACGTTCAAGATGCCAGCAGGGTGGAGTGCGGAGGCTTCGGGGTACCGGGCTGCGCCGTGGCCTGCGGCACGCGAGGCGGCGGAGCACTTCCAGCTCGGAAGCGCGGTGGATGGGGCGCGCGCCCTGCGCTGCGAGACTGCAGGGAACGACGTGCTGCGCGCGCGGACGACACGCCCGTGCGAGGGCGGAGCGCGGACGAACGATCTCATCCTCTGCACCGTGGACGGGAGCGGACAGGTCCGGGCGGTGGTGCGCAGCGCGTATTGACCTGCCGGGGTCAGCCACCTGGCTGCTGCGAGAGGCAGGGCGCAATGCGCGCCGTGGTAGGAAGCGTCACATGTCTACCCGCGCAGTCGCCGCACTCCTGTGCCTGGTTTCCCTCGCCGCTTCCGCTCAGAGGGCCGGTGCGCTCGAGGGGAAGAAGATCGCCGTCCTGGAACTGAAGGTTGGGACCGGGGCGAAGGTGCAGTCTCCGGAGTTGCTGTCCGACGAGTGCCGCGGCGCGGTGGCCCAGGTGGCGAACCCGGAGGGCGCACTCGTCATCACGCGGGAGAACATGCTGGAGGTGCTGAAGGCCACCGGCGGGAAGTGCGTGGAAGGCGAGTGCGAGGTGGAGACGGCCCGCAACCTGGGCGTGGACCTGTTCGTCGCCGGCAGCGTCACCTTGCTAGACGGGGACCTCGTGCTCTCTCTCAAGGCGTACGAGACGAGGAAGGGCGCGCTGCTGGGACAACGCCGGGTCTCCGCTCCGAGGGAGAAGACCCTCCTCGACCTGGTCCGCCCAATGACCGTGGAGTTGGTGCGCGAGGCGTTCAAGCTGGACAAGGACAGGCCTACATCGGCGCAGGTTCAGCCGACGGTGCAGCTGGGGAGCTTCGGTGAGCCGGGGACGGACGTGGCAGTGGAGCAGGGCGAGACGGTGGTGGTGAGGTTCGAGAGCGAGCCTGCCGGGGCCTCGGTGAGACTGGATGGTGAGTTCCTGTGCTCGGCGGCCCCCTGCAGCAAGCGGGTCTCCGCTGGGCGGCACGAAGTGGTGTTCGAGAAGGAGCGTTACGCGGCGGCCAGGTTGAGCGGCGTTGCGGCGAAGGGCGCCCTCATCCGCGGGACGCTCCAGCCGAAGTTCGGGTGGCTGGCCATCGACACGGACGAGTCGGGGATTTCAGTGACGGTGGACGGCACCGAAGTGGGAAAGACGCCGGTTGTTGAACGGGAGGTGGATCAGGGGACGGTGGAGGTGGCGGTAGCGGATGGTTGCTATCTGCGAACGGGAGAGCGTCTTGCCATCAAAGCGGGGGAGAAACGGACGCTGCGGCTCGCGGCGAAACCGAGAATCGCCGGGTTGAAGGTGATTGCCGTGGACGAGCAGGGGAATGACCTTGAGGCCACGGTGCGGGTGGATGGCAAGCCGGTGGGGGAGGCCGGGACCACGCTGAAGGTACCTTTGTGCAGCAGGGAGGTATCCGTCACGTTGGGTGGCCGCGAGTGGCGTGAGCCGCTCAAGCTCGAGGAGGGTCGGACCACGACGCTGACCGCCAGGCCGGGCCGCGAGAAGAGCTTGGGGCGTCTTGCCCTTCCGGGAGGGAACGGACGGCCCGTTCAGCTGGACGTGACGGAGGTGACGGTAGCGGCGTATGCCGCGTGCGTGAGGGCCGGGAAGTGCACGGAGCCAGACACGGGTACCTATTGCAACTGGCACGAAGACGGGAAGGAGCAGCACCCCATCAATTGCGTGGACTGGTTGCAGGCGGATGCGTACTGCAAGGCGCAGGGCATGCGGTTGCCGACGGGCGCGGAGTTACAGTTCGCGGCGAGCAATGGTGGACGGTCGCAGTACCCGTGGGGCGATGCGAAACCTGACTCCACCCGCGCCAGGTGGAACAGCAGCGGAGGAACGGCCCCCGTGGGAACGCACCCGGCGGGGGCGACCTCAAGCGGGATACAGGATCTCTCGGGCAACGTGTGGGAATGGACCGCTGAACGAGGAGAGGTTTCCGGAGGATCCTGGAGCAGCAATCTCGAGGAGAACCTACGTGCGTCGTCACGTGGGCGGTACGACCCGAGCAACCGCAACTACTTCTTCGGTTTCCGTTGCGCGCAGTAGGCGAACTCCGCTCCGCGGTGCCCGTTGCCGAGGCGGCCGGGGCCGACTCCCGTAGTAAGTCTCCGTCCATGCCGCCCCGTGCAGTCGCCGTACTCCTGTGCCTGGTTTCCCTCGCCGCTTCCGCGCAGAGGGCCGGTACGCTCGAGGGGAAGAAGATCGCCGTGTTGGAATTCACGGTGGCTGAAGGGGCGAAGGTGCAGTCGCGGGAACTTCTCTCGGACGACTGCCGTGGGGCGGTGGCCGCGGTGGCGCGCCCGGAGGGGGCGCTGGTCATCACGCGGGAGAACATGCTGGAGGTGCTGAAGGCCACCGGCGGGAAGTGCGTGGAAGGCGAGTGCGAGGTGGAGACGGCCCGCAACCTCGGGGTGGACCTGTTCGTGACGGGCTCCATCACGAGCGTGGACGGCGAATTGTTCCTCTCGCTGAAAGCCTACGAGACGCGGAAGGGGGAGTTGCTCGGGCAGAGGCGCATCTCCGGCGCGAAGGAGAAAGCGCTGCTCGAGCTGGTCCGCCCGACGACGGTGGAGTTGGTGCGCGAGGCGTTTGGACTGGGCAGCGCGCGGCCAACATTCGCGAAGGTGCACACGGGGGTGCAGCTGGGGACCTACGGCGAGCTGGGCAGAGACGTGGTGATGGATGGGGGGGACGAGGTGCTCGCGAAGTTCGAGAGCGAGCCCGTCGGCGCCACGGTGCGCATGGATGGTGCGCTGCTGTGCAAGTCCACCCCGTGCAGCAAGCGGGTGGCAAGTGGGCGGCACGAAGTTGTTTTCGAACAGGAGCGCTACGCCGCGGCGACGGTGGCCGCGGTCATCGTGAAAGGGGCCGTCATCCGGGGCACGCTGGAGCCGAAATTCGGATGGCTCACCATCGAGACGGAGCCTCCCGGCGTTTCAGTGACGGTGGACGGTGTCGACGCGGGGAAAACGCCTGTGAGCGCGCGCGAGGTGGACCAGGGGACGGTCGATGTCGCGGTATCCGACGGCTGCTACGTACGGACCGGGGAGCGGCTCGCCATCAAGGCGGGCGAGCGGCGGACGGTACGGCTCGCTGCGAAGCCGAAGTTGGCAGGGTTGAAGGTGAATGCCGTGGATGAGCAGGGAAACGATCTCGAGGCCAGGGTCCGAGTGGACGGACGTGACCTGGGCGAGGCCGGGGCGAGCTTGAAGGTGCCGGTTTGCAGCAAGGAGGTGTCTGTCGAGCTGAACAGCGGGGAGTGGCGCGAGGCGCTGATGCTGGAGGAGGGAAAGGTGTTGGTGCTGACGGCGAGGCCGGACACCCACCAGGGCAGTGAGACCGCGGACGAGGGAACCGAATCGAACGGGGCAGAACTCGCGGGGGCGGGCGGAGTAGCCGTGGCCGTCCCAGGCACGCTGGTCGGCGGCGGTCGCACCGGTACAAGAACCCAGGGCGCGGCGACGAGTGGCTCAATCGTTACCAAGTCCTCCGAAGCCGAGCTCCACGTGCGGGGGGCGAAGCAGGCCATGCAGTATGGTCTCTGGAAGGTGGCAGCAGACAGCTTCCGCAAAGCGCTCGCGGTCGGTGCGGACACGCCGGACGTCAAGGCGGGACTGGGCATTTGTCTCGTCAGCGCTGACACGGGTGTGCGCGGATACCAGGAGGCCGTGGGACTCCTCCGGCAGGCGTTGGCCCAGGACGGGGAAAATGCGAGGGCGTGGCTGTCCCTCGGCATGGCCAGCCAGTTCCTCGGGAACAATCCGGAGGCAGTTGTCGCCTACAAGCGGTACCTCGCACTGCAGCCGAACGGGAAGTCTGCGGCAGAGGTCCGTGCGATGCTGGAGCGGCTGTGACACAGGCTCGGACCGTGGTGCGCACCGGCCGTTATGTGTGAAGCGACAGAGTAGGTGTCAAACAGACGGATCCGGGAGCGCTGCTGCGCGGTCGCGGTGACATGAAGGAGTCGCGGCCCGGCTCCCCAAGCGTTAACTGAACGAGACATGCCTCTCGCTCCCGTCCCAAGCCTCCGCGTCCGCACCCTCAACTCCGCCGAGGTGCGTGAGGGCGGCCAGTTCATCCTCTACTGGATGACCATCTTCCGCCGGGTGCGTTCCAACTTCGCGCTCCAGCGTGCGCTCGAGTGGGGCGAGAAGCTCAAGAAGCCCGTGGTGGTGCTCGAGACGCTCAAGGTCGACTACCCGTACGCCAGCGAGCGCATCCACGCCTTCATGCTCCAGGGCACCGCGGAGAACCGGCGCCGGATGAAGGGCACCGCCGTGCTGCACCACCCGTGGGTGGGTGAGCGCCCCGGTGCGGACGAGGGACTCGTCGCCGACTTCGCCGCGCGTGCCTGCGTGGTGGTCGCGGACGACTGGCCCGCCTTCTTCCTCCCGAAGTACATGGCAGACACCGCCGCCCCGCTCGGTGTCCGCTTCGAAGTCGTGGACAGCAACGGCCTGCTCCCGCTCGCTGCCACCGAGCGCGTCTTCACCACCGCGTTCAGCTTCCGCGCGTTCCTCCAGAAGGAACTTCCGAAACACCTGGGCGAGGCGTCCTTCCCCGCGGAGGACCCGGTGGCGGCTGCCAGCGTTCCGCGCGCCACCCCTGCGCTGCTGAAGGGACTCGTCGACCGTTGGCCCGCAGCGTCCGACGCGCTGCTCGAGGCCAGGCCCGAGGCGCTCGCGGCACTGCCCCTGGACCACCGCGTGAAGCCGGTCGGTATCCGCGGCGGCAGCCACGAGGCCGAGGCGCTCCTCGCGCAATTCCTCTCACGGAAGCTCGCCCGCTACCCCGAGGACCGCGACGAACCGGAGCTCGACGGCACCACCGGGCTCTCGCCGTACCTCCACTTCGGCCACCTCTGTACCCACCAGGTCTTCCGCGCCCTCGCGCGCCACGAGCGCTGGACGCCGGAGAAACTCGGCAAGTCCAACGGCGGCAAGCGCGAGGGCTACTGGAAGATGTCCCCCGCTGCGGAAGCCTTCGTGGACCAGTTCGTCACCTGGCGCGAGCTCGGCTTCAACGGCACCAAGCGCG
>JBDLRJ010000457.1:0-7668 GCA_039800145.1 Pseudomonadota bacterium
CGGTCCACCTGGTCGTTCTCCCAGTACTCCCAGTAGTCGACCTTGCCGTCGTTGTTGGTGTCCCGCTCCTTGCGGGTGATCTTCCCCTTCTCGAAGTAGATCCAGGTGTTGCTCTTCCCGGAGTAGCCCACGTCCCGCTCCTTCCGGATGAGGACGCCCTTTTCGTAGAAGTTGGTCTGGTCCACGCGTCCGTCGAAGTCCAGGTCCAGCCGCTCCACGTGGATCCGCTCGTCGTCGTCGTACTGGCGGTGGATGTCCACCTTCCCATCCCAGTTGATGTCCATCTCCTTGCGGACCAGGCGGTCGAACTCGCGGCCGTCCTCGGTCTTCGCGGGGAGGGTGTAGACGAAGACGTCCGGCTGGCGGTCCCGGTTCAGGTCGTACTCGGTGACCTTTTCGTCGCCCTTCTTCGTCTGGCGAATGCCGGACGAGAAGGCCTCCTCGGACTCCTTCGGCACCGTGTCCTTCTTCACGGCGTCCCGGTTGAACAGGCTGCACCCAGCCCCGCAGAGCAGGGAGGCGAGGAGAAGGGTCCGCGAAAAGGGAGGCATGGGAATCCGGGGCGGGGTTTTTGACCGTCCTCCGCGGACGGCTTACCGTTTCTACACCGATGGCTCGGAGAAAGATCAGCACGACGATCTACATCACTCCTGAGCAGGATGAATTGCTCAAGCTCCTGAACCAGAAAACGCGGGTCCCGGTGGCCGAGTACATCCGGCAGGGGATCGACCTCGTGCTGGAGAAGTACAAGGCCTCACTTCCCGGCCAAACGAGCTTCGACGATCTCCGTTGACCCGGACTAGGGTGCGGCCCCCATGGCACGTACCTTTTCCGGGGCCCGCGTGGCGGTGCTCGGTGGCAATGGCTTCGTCGGCTCTCACCTGTGCGAGCGGCTGCTCGCGGACGTCGCCGTGCGCGTCGTCTCCGTGGACAACAACGTCACGGGGCGGGACGGCAACGTGGCCCACCTGGCCGCCCGCGCCGGCTTCGAGGTGCTCCACCACGACGTGACCGCGCCCATCCCCGTGGAGGGGCCGCTCGACTTCGTCTTCAACCTGGCCTCGCCGGCCTCTCCCATCGACTACGCGCAGCTGCCCTTCGAGACGATGCGGGCCGGGAGCCTGGGCACCGAGCACGGGTTGGAGCTCGCGCGGCGGAGCGGCGCGGTGTTCCTCCAGGCCTCCACGTCCGAGATCTACGGGGACCCGCTCGTCCACCCGCAGCGCGAGGACTACGCCGGCAACGTGGACTGCACCGGCCCCCGCGCGGTGTACGACGAGGCCAAGCGCTACGCGGAGGCGCTCGTCTGCGCTGCCCGCCGCAGCCGCGGCCAGTCCGTCCGCATCGTCCGGATCTTCAACACCTACGGACCGCGGATGCGGCTCGAGGACGGGCGCGTGGTGCCGGCCTTCATCGGGCAGGCGCTCCGCGGGGAGGACTTCACCGTGTTCGGTGACGGCCTCCAGACGCGCTCCTTCTGCTACGTGGACGACCTCGTGGACGGCATCTGCCGGCTGGCGCTCTCGGACGTGCAGGATCCCGTGAACATCGGCAACCCGAGGGAGATGACGGTGCTCGCGTTCGCGGAGGCGGTGCGCGCTGCTGCCGGCGGGGGCGGAAAGCTCGTGTACCGGCCCATGCCCCAGGGAGATCCGAAGCAGCGTCGCCCGGACATCACCCGCGCGCGGACGCTGCTCGGGTGGGAGCCGCGCGTGCCGCTCGAGGACGGGCTGGTCCGCACCCTGCGCTACTTCCAGCAGGTTGCCGTGCGCCCGGCGGGAACCTAGGTTCCAGCCCTTCGGAGGGGATATCAGATGCGAATCCTGGTGACGGGTGGTGCAGGCTTCATCGGCTCTCACGTGTGCTCCGCGTTCGTCGACCGCGGGCACGAGGTGCATGCCCTCGACAACCTCTCGTCCGGCAAGTGGGAGAACCTGGACCCGCACGTCCACCGGTTGGAACTGGACATCCGCTCGCCCGAGGCGGCGGCGTGGATCCAATCCCGGCGCCCGGACGTGGTCTGCCACCTCGCGGCGCAGATGGACGTGCGGCGGAGCGTGGACGATCCCCGCTTCGACGCGGAGTCCAACATCCTCGGCTTCCTCAACCTGCTCGAGGCGAGCCGCAAGTCCGGCGTGCGCAAGGTGATCTTCAGCAGCACCGGTGGGGCCATCTACGGGGAGCAGGACGTGTACCCCGCGCCCGAGTCCCACCCCACGCGCCCCGTCTCTCCGTACGGCGTGTCCAAGGCCTCCGGCGAGCTCTACCTCGGCTACTACCAGGCGCAGTACGGACTGCGCTCGGTGGCGCTCCGCTACGCCAACGTCTATGGCCCGCGGCAGAACCCACACGGCGAGGCGGGGGTCGTGGCCATCTTCAGCCAGCGGCTCGTGGCCGGTCAGCCCTGCACCATCTACGGCGAGGGGACCCAGACGCGGGACTTCGTGTACGGCACGGACGTGGCGAAGGCGAACTACCTGGCGTTCGAGCGGGACGTCTCCGGCCCCATCAACATCGGGACGGGCGTGGAGACGGACATCAACACGCTCTACCGGCACCTGGCGACCGCAGCGGGTGTCTCCACGCCTGCCCTCCATGCCCCCGGCAAGCCGGGCGAGCAGCAGCGCTCGTGCGTCGACAACACGCGCGCGCGGGAGTGGCTCGGCTGGCGTCCCAACGTCGGACTCGCGGAGGGGCTGCGCCAGACCGTGGCGTACTTCCGGGACCCGCCGGCCGGCATGGCGGCCCTGCGCTGATCTCGGCAGGGTCGTGGCTTTTCGGCGGTTGCTCTGTTACGCACCCCGGCTCTCAAGATGCCTGCCGAAAACGCCCACATCCGTAACTTCTCCATCATCGCCCACATCGATCACGGGAAATCCACGCTGGCGGACCGCCTGCTGGATGCCACCGGGACGGTGACCAAGCGGGAAGCGCAGGCCCAGTTCCTCGACAACATGGAACTGGAGCGCGAGCGCGGGATCACCATCAAGGCCCAGACGGTGCGGATGAACTACACCGCGAAGGATGGGCAGAAGTACGTCCTCAACCTGATCGACACGCCGGGACACGTGGACTTCGCCTACGAAGTCTCCCGTTCGCTCGCTGCGTGCGAGGGGGCGCTGCTGGTGGTGGACGCCAGCCAGGGCGTGGAGGCCCAGACGCTCGCCAACGTCTACATGGCGTTGGACCACGACCTGGAGATCGTCCCCGTCATCAACAAGATCGATCTCCCGAGCGCGGACGTGGACCGCACGCGCAAGGAGATCGAAGACGTCATCGGCCTGGACGGCGCGGGCGCGGTGCCTGCCTCCGCCAAGGAAGGGGTGGGCATCAAGGACATCCTGGAGGCCATCTGCGAGCGCGTGCCGCCGCCCACCGGGGATCCCTCCGCCCCGCTCAGGGCGCTCATCTTCGACAGCTGGTACGACAGCTACCGCGGCGTGGTGATGCTCGTCCGCGTGCTCGAGGGCACGCTCTCCACGAAGCAGCAGATCAAGCTGTGGAGCAACAACAAGCAGTTCGAGGTGCAGGAGCTGGGGGTGTTCAGCCCCTTCAGCCGCCCGGCGGCCAGGCTGATCGCCGGCGAGGTGGGCGTCCTCATTGCGAACGTGAAGGAGATCCAGGACGCCAAGGTCGGTGACACGGTGACGGAGGCCCTCCGGCCCACGGACGCCCCGTTCCCGGGCTTCAAGGAAGTGAAGCCCATGGTGTTCAGCGGGATCTTCCCCGTGGACTCCGCGGACTACGAGCAGCTGCGGGACGCGCTCGGCAAGCTGAAGCTCAACGACTCCGCCTTCACCTACGAGCCCGAGACCTCCACCGCGCTCGGGTTCGGGTTCCGCTGCGGCTACCTCGGGCTGCTGCACATGGAGATCGTCCAGGAGCGGCTGGAGCGCGAGTACAACCTCTCGCTCATCACCACCGCGCCCTCGGTGGTCTACAAGGTGTTCACGCAGAAGGGGGACGTGCTGCTCGTGGACAACCCGGCCCGCCTCCCGCCGGTGCAGCAGATCGAGCACATGGAGGAGCCGCTCCTCACCTGCCACATCCACGTCCCGAACGATCACCTCGGCGCCATCCTGAAGCTGTGCCAGGACCGCCGCGGGGTGCAGAAGGACATGAAGTACCTCGGAAGCTCCGGCACGCGGGTGCAGGTGACGTACGACATGCCGCTCGCCGAGGTGGTGTTCGACTTCTTCGACAAGCTCAAGTCCGTGAGCCGCGGCTACGCCTCGCTCGACTACGAGCTCGCCGGGTACTCGGAAGCGGACCTGGTGAAGCTGGACATCCTCATCAACGGCGATCCCGTGGACGCGCTCAGCGTCATCGTCCACCGCGAGCGCGCCTACCAGCGCGGGCGCGAGGTCTGCGAGAAGCTCAAGGAAGTCATCCCGAAGCAGATGTACGAGGTGGCCATCCAGGCTGCCATCGGCGCCAAGGTGATCTCCCGCGAGACCATCTCCGCCATCCGCAAGAACGTCCTGGCCAAGTGCTACGGCGGCGACATCAGCCGCAAGCGCAAGCTCCTCGAGAAGCAGAAGGAGGGAAAGAAGCGGATGAAGCAGGTGGGCACGGTGGAGATCCCGCAGGAGGCCTTCCTCGCGGTGCTCAAGACCGAGGAGTGACGCCGCGCCGTGGAGACCGCCCCCCGCACCGAGTCCACGCCCGCACCCCGGGCTCCCACCGTGGGCGCCACGCTCTGGCGTGAGCGGTGCCTGAGCCCGTGGTCCCCGGTCACCGTGCTCGGCGCGGGGCTGCTCGCGTACCTGCCCGTGGTGGAGTACGCGCCCGCGGCCGTGGCCTGGGCCCAGCCCGCCATGAAGGCGCTCGCCTTCGGCTGCATGCTGGGCGTGGTGACGTTGTCCGTGCTGCGGATGGGAACCACGCGCTTTGCCCGGCTGCGCCGCGTTCGCCACGAGGCGCGCGAGGCCCTCGCGGAGTACGTGCGGCTGTCCGGCCGCGCCGGGGACCGCGCCTCGGCCTCGGCACGCGAGGAACTCCCGAGGCTGCGCGCCCGGCTGGACGAGGCCTACGTGCAGCAGGATGCCGAGGCCCTTGCGCAGTCCACGGCCGCGCTCTCCCGCGCCGTGGACAAGCACTTCGCCGTCCACCGGCGCAACGGCACCGTGGAGTTCCTGCTCGGGTTCGCCAAGGCGTTCGCCATTGCCATGGCCATCCGCACCGTCGCCGTCGAGCCGTTCAAGATCCCGTCCGGGTCCATGATCCCGACCCTGCAGATCGGCGACCAGATCTTCGTCAACAAGTTCATCTACGGCGTGCGGATCCCGTACCTGAACAAGGTGCCGTTCCAGGCCGTCCGCGCCCCGGCGCGGGGGGACGTGATCGTCTTCGAGAACCCGAACAACCCGTCCAAGGACTTCGTCAAGCGCATCGTGGCGGTGGGCGGGGACACCGTCTCCATCCGCAACGACGTGGTGTACGTGAACGGCCAGCCCCTGCAGCGCAGCCGGCCCGAGCCGTACACGTACATGGACCAGGACTACCGCACCGGCGAGTGGACCTCGGACAAGGCGTTCCGCTTCGAAGAGCGGGTGGACGGAAAGTCCTACGCCGTCCTGCAGAACCACGCCGAGAGCGACGCGAGCTACCGCGGCGGCGAGCTGGTCAACGTCCCGCCCGGCCACGTCTTCGTGCTCGGCGACAACCGCGACAACAGCTCCGACAGCCGCTACGGGCTCGGGGAGTACCCCGGCGCGCTCGAGCACACCTCTTTCGTCCCGGTGGGCAACATCAAGGGCAAGGCCATGATCACCTGGTTGGCGCTCGGCCACGGGGGGCTCTTCAGCAACCTCTTCGGGGGCACGGGGTTCAACACCGAGCGGCTTTTCCAGCCGGTCCGTTGACCTTGACGCCTCCGAGAAGCGGCTGGTATCCGCCTCCGCCCATGGACGCGGCCGGTGGAGGACGGAGCCTGCTCGGGCTGGAGGGCCTGCCGAGGGATCTTTTGGAGCGCCTGCTGGACCGGGCCTCTGCCTGGCAGCGCGCGTTGGCCTCGGGCCGCGTGGAACAGCCCCTCCGCGGGCGTTTCGTGGCCAACATGTTCTTCGAGGACTCCACCCGGACCCGCTCGTCCTTCGAGATGGCGGCCAAGCTCCTCGGCGCCGAGGTGCTCAACTGGACCGCGCGCGGCTCCTCCACGAGCAAGGGTGAGACCTTCCTGGACACGGTGCGGAACGTGGCTGCCCTCGGCGCCTCTGCCCTGGTCATCCGCCACACCGAGAGCGGCTGCGCGCTGCTCGCGTCCCGCGCCGTGGACGCCGCCGTGGTGAACGCGGGGGATGGATCCCACGAGCACCCCTCCCAGGGGCTGCTGGACGCCTTCACGCTGCTGGAGCGGTGGCGGCGGCTGGACGGGAAGACGGTGGTGATCTGCGGGGACATCCTCCACAGCCGCGTGGCGCGCTCCAACCTGTTCGCGCTGCGCACGCTCGGGGCGCGGGTGGTGGTGTGCGCCCCGCCCACGTTGATGCCGGCCGGCTTCGAGTCCCTCTGCGACACCTCGCATTCGCTGGACGAGGTGCTCGGCGAGGCGGACGCGGTGATGCTCCTGCGCGTGCAGTTGGAGCGGATGGCGGAGGCCTTCTTCCCTTCCGCGGGCGAGTTCTCCCGCCGCTTCGGTCTCACCGCCGCGCGCGCCGCGCGCATGAAGCAGGGGGCGCTGGTGATGCATCCCGGTCCCATCAACCGCGGCGTGGAGCTGGCCCCCGAGGTGGCGGACGGCGAGCGGAGCGTGGTGCTGCGCCAGGTGGCCAACGGCATCCCGGTCCGGATGGCCATCCTCGAGAGGGCCTGCGCATGACCGGGACGGTGCTCTTCCGCGGCGGCAGGATCGTCGATCCGCGCAACGGCGTGGACGCGGTGCAGGATCTCCTCTGCGTAGACGGCCGGGTGGCCGCCGTGGGCCCATCGCTCGCCGTGCCCGCGGGTGCCCAGGTGGTGGATGCCTCGGGGCTCTGGGTGCTGCCGGGCCTGGTGGATCTCCACGTCCACCTGCGCGAGCCGGGCGAGGAGGGGAAGGAGACCATCCTCACCGGCAGCCGTGCGGCCGTGGCAGGGGGCTTCACCACGGTGGTGGCCATGCCCAACACGAAGCCGGTCAACGACGCCCCCGGCGTCACGTCCTTCGTGAAGATGCGGGCGGCGGAGGCCAACCTCTGCCGCGTGCTCCCCGCGGGGGCCATCACCCGCGGGCTCAAGGGCGAGGAGCTCACGGACTTCGGCGCGCTGCAGGCGGCAGGGTGCGTGTGCCTGACGGACGACGGCCGCCCGGTGATGAGCGCGGGCATCATGCGCCGGGCGCTCCAGTGGTCCAGCCAGTTCGGGCTGCCCGTCATGGTGCACGAGGAGGATCTCACGCTGTCTGCCGGCGGCGTGGTGACCGAGGGGCTCGTGGCCTCCCGGCTCGGCCTACGGGGGATCCCGGCCTCCGCGGAGGTGGCCATGGTGGCGCGGGACCTCGTGCTGCTCGAGGAGATCCGCGGCAGCCGGCTGCACGTGGCGCACGTCTCGTGCGAGGGCAGCGTGCGCCTCATCCGGGAGGCGAAGCGGCGCGGTCTCCCGGTGACCGCCGAGGTGGCCCCCCACCACTTCTCCCTGACGGACGCCGCCGTGGAAGGGTACGACACCCACGCGCGGATGAACCCGCCC
>JBDLRJ010000458.1:0-5338 GCA_039800145.1 Pseudomonadota bacterium
CACAGCTTCTTCCAGAAGTTCAAGCAGGAGTTCATCGCCCACGTGGAGCAGAAGAAGTGCCCGTACGGCGACCACCCGTGGGGCGCCTGCCAGGACGCCTACACGAAGGGAGTGGCGTAAGTGAGCATCGAGAACGTCCTCTTCTGGGTGTTCGCGTTCGGCATCGTCTCGAGCGCCTTTCTCGTCATCCTCGCCCGCAACCCGGTGCACAGCGCCATGGCGCTGGTGGGGACCTTCTTCTTCCTCGCGGGCGAGTACGTGCTCCTGTGGGCGCACACCATCGCCGTGCTGCAGGTGCTCGTGTACGCCGGCGCCATCATGGTGCTGTTCCTCTTCGTCATCATGCTGCTCAGCCTGACGGACGCGGACCTCGAGCCCGGGAAGATGACCCTCGCGCGCGTGGTGGGTGGCGCCTCCGCCGCGGGGCTGTGCGTGGTGATGGTGAACACGCTGGCTGCCACCCGCGGCGAGGGGCACGTCATGTCCGCCGCGGAGACGCCGGTGTTCGGCACGCTCGCGGAGATGGGGCGCGTCATCTACACGCAGTACCTCTTCCCGTTCGAGGCGGTGTCGCTGCTGCTGCTGGTCGCCATCGTCGGCGCGGTGGTGGTGGCCAAGGCGCGCATCTAGCCGCTGGAGACGCTTATGATTCCCCTGACCAACCACCTCATTCTCGCCGCGGTCCTCTTCTGCCTGGGCATGGCGGGCGTGCTCGTGCGGCGCAACGCGCTGGTCGTGTTCATGAGCATCGAGCTCATGCTGAACGCGGCCAACCTCACCTTCCTCGCCTTCGCGAAGGATCGCGGGGACGTGGCAGGCCACGCCTCGGCCTTCTTCATCATCGCGGTGGCGGCGGCGGAGGCGGCCATCGGGCTCGCCATCGTCATCTCGGTGTTCCGCAGCCGCGGGACCATCAACCTCGACGAGATGCGCACCCTGAGGAACTGACCCCATGGCCCTGCACTCGAGCATCCTGCAGTGGGTGAACCCGGCCGGCGTGGCGGATTCCCTCTGGCTCATCATCGCGCTGCCGCTGCTGGGCGCCGCCATCAACGGCCTGCTCGGCCGGCTGCTGGGGCGCGCCAACGTGAACCTGGTGGCCACCGCCGCCGTGGCCGGCTCGTTCCTGCTCTCGGTGGTGACCTTCTGGGTCATCAACAACCCGTCCATCACCGCCCCCAACCCGTTCGGGGACGCCACCCCGTACGCGCTCGGGCACGACTACGGGACCTGGTTCTCCGCGGGCGGCTTCCGCGTGAACTTCGGCCTCACGGTGGACCACCTGTCCGGGACGCTGCTGCTCGTCATCACCGGCGTGGGCACGCTCATCCACCTGTACAGCACCAGCTACATGGAGCACGACGAGGGCTACTGGCGCTTCTTCGCCTACCTCAACCTCTTCGTGGCCATGATGCTGACGCTCGTCATGGCGGACAACCTGGTCCTGCTGTTCGTGGGCTGGGAAGGCGTGGGCATGTGCAGCTACCTGCTCATCGGGTTCTGGTACAAGAACCCGGCCTACGCGTTCGCGGGCCGCAAGGCGTTCATCACCAACCGCGTGGGTGACTTCGGCTTCCTGCTGGGGAGCTTCCTGCTGGTGCTGATGATGGCCGCGCTCCCGGCGCAGGCCCCGGCGCAGGCGGGCGCACTCGAGTCCGGCGTCTCCCGCGCAGGGCCCCTGCACCTCAAGGGCGTCGCGGCGCTGGCCACCTCCATCCCCTACTCCGCGGCGAAGGCCCAGTCCCCGTCCCAGGTGACGCTGGAGACGCAGGTGGCCGAGGGGCCGCTCGCCGGCTTCACCTACGGCGGGGTGCTCACGGCGGCGCTGCTGCTGTTCCTGCTGGGCGCAGCGGGCAAGAGCGCGCAGGTGCCGCTCTACGTGTGGCTGCCGGACGCCATGGCGGGCCCGACCCCTGTCTCCGCCCTCATCCACGCGGCCACCATGGTGACCGCCGGCGTGTACCTCTTCTGCCGGCTGAGCCCGCTGCTGGTGCTCTCGCCCGCGGCCATGGCCACGGTGGCGGTGGTGGGCGGCACCACGGCGCTGCTCGCGGCGCTCATCGCCTTCACCCAGGACGACATCAAGAAGGTGCTCGCCTACTCCACCGTCTCGCAGCTGGGGCTCATGTTCCTCGGCGTGGGCGTGGGGGCCTTCTGGGCGGCGGCGTTCCACCTGGTAACGCACGCGTTCTTCAAGGCGTGCCTCTTCCTCGGGGCCGGCAGCGTGATGCACGGCAACGGGGACGAGACGGACATCCGGCGGCTCGGCGGCCTGCGCAAAGAGATGAAGGTGACGTGGGCCACGTTCGCCGTGGCCACGCTGGCCATCACCGGCGTGGTGCCGCTCTCCGGCTTTTTCTCCAAGGACGCCATCCTGCACGCGGCGCACACCCACAGCATCCCCGGCTTCGACGGCGCGGTGCACGTGGCCTACGCGCTCGGCCTGCTGACCGCGCTCTCCACGGCCTTCTACATGACGCGCGCCTACGTGCTGGCGTTCGAGGGCGAGCGGAGCAAGGACGCCCGCATCCCGCACGCGCACGAGTCCGCCGCGGCCATGACCGGCCCGCTGGTGGTGCTGGCGGTGCTCTCCGTGGTGGGGGCCGCGTGGGCCTTCCCGCTGCTGCCGGGCTCGCACGAGCCGGTGTTCGAGAACTTCCTGCTGCCGGTGTTCTCGGTCACCGAGCAGGTGCGCGCCGCGGCGGGCACGGTGGTGGTGCCGGAGCACGCCGGGCTGCCGTGGGGCGCCTACGCGCAGGCGTGGGTGATTGCGCTCATCGGCGCGGGCTCCGCGTTCTTCCTCTACACGAAGTTCTTCCCCTCGCGCGCCGGCCAGCCCGCCCCGGCCTGGGCGCAGTTCGCGCGGAACCTCTCCCGCAACAAGTTCTACGTGGACGAGGCGTACGACGCGGTCCTCATCCGGCCCATCAGGTACCTCGCCCGCGGCGCGTACCAGGTGCTGGACATGCTCCTCATCGACACCGTGGCGGTGCGCGGCACCGCGTGGGTGACCTCGCAGGTGGGCAGCGTCCTGCGGCTCATCCAGACCGGTGACGTGCAGGCCTACGCCGCGGTGATGGCGGCGGCCACGCTCGGTGGAATCGTCTACGTGCTGACCCTGGTGCTGAAATGAGTTTCTTCGACACCCACCTGCTTCACGCGGTCATCTTCCTCCCGCTGCTGTTCATCCCGCTGGTGGCGCTGCTGCCCGCCTCCGAGAAGAACCAGGTCCGGGTGGCCACGCTCGTGGCCATGCTGGTGGACGCGGTGCTGGGACTGCTCGCGTACCAGAAGTTCGACCCCGCGGGCCCCGAGTTCCAGCTGGAGCACCGGGCGCAGTGGATTGCCGACTTCGGCATCAGCTTCCACACCGGCGTGGACGGGCTGGCGGTCAGCCTGCTGCTGCTGACGGTGTTCCTCGGGCCCCTCGTGGTGCTGGCCTCCTGGAGCTACGTGGACGAGCGGGTGAAGGAGTTCCACCTCGCGCTGCTCGTGCTGCAGACGGCCATGCTCGGGGCGCTCTGCGCGCTGGACGTCATCGTCTTCTACGTCTTCTTCGAGGCCTCGCTCATCCCCATGTACCTGCTGGTGGGCGTGTGGGGCGCCGAGGAGCGGCAGATGGCCGCCATGAAGTTCTTCCTCTACACGCTCGTGGGCTCGCTGCTCATGCTGGTGGCCATCCTGGGGTTGTACTTCGTGGTGCAGCCGGCCGGCGCCCGCAGCTTCGACTACCCCACCGTGTACAACGGGCTGATTGCCGCCACGGGGGAGCTGTCGGACTGCATGGCCCGCGGCGCGGGATGTGACGCTGCCGAGCTGACCCCGCTCGCCGCCGCGCTGAAGACGTGGGGGCCGTGGATGTTCCTCGCCTTCGCGCTCGCCTTCGCGGTGAAGGTGCCGCTGTTCCCGGTGCACACGTGGCTGCCGGACGCGCACGTGCAGGCCCCGGTGGCGGGCTCCATGATCCTCGCCGGGGTGATGCTGAAGCTCGGCACCTTCGGGTTCTGGCGCTTCGCCATCCCGCTCTTCCCGGCGGCGGCCCGCGAGTACCGGCCGGCCATCGCGGCGCTGGCGGTGGTGGGCATCGTCTACGGGGCGCTGATGTGCCTGGCGCAGCGGGACATCAAGAAGCTCATCGCCTACTCGTCCGTGAGCCACCTCGGCTACTGCGTGCTCGGCATGTTCGCCTACACCGTGGAAGGGGCCACGGGCTCCGCGTACCAGATGCTCAACCACGGGGTGTCCACCGGCGCGCTGTTCCTCCTCTTCGGCATGCTCTACGAGCGGCGCCACACGCGGCTCATGGCGGACTACGGCGGCATTGCCCGGGTGATGCCGGTCTTCACCGCCTTCTTCGTGGTGGTGACGTTCAGCAGCATCGCGGTGCCGGGGACCAACGGGTTCATCGGCGAGTTCCTCGTGCTGCTCGGCAGCTGGAAGAGCGCGCTGCCGCTGTGGATGAGCGCGCTGGCCGCCACGGGCGTCATCCTCGGCGCGGCCTACATGCTGTGGATGGTGCAGAAGGTGTTCTTCGGCGAGCTGACGCTCCGCGAGAACCAGGGGCTGAAGGACCTGCACGGGCGTGAAATCGTCTCTGCGCTGCCCTTCCTCGCCCTCATCGTGGTGATGGGGCTCATGCCGCAGCCCTTCCTGGACCGGCTGAACCCGTCCTCCGAGCGCTTCGTGGCGCGGGCCTCCTACGGTGACCGCGGTTCGTCCGTCACCCGGGACCAGGTGATGATGCCGGTGATGCCGCTGCCCAGCGACGCCACGGCCGCCGCCGCCCCCGCCCCGAGTGACGTGGTCAAGGCGCGCATGGAGGCCCGCGCGCTGCGCCCCGTCCGTCCCGCTGTCCTTCCCCAGGCCCTCACCCCATGAACATCCCCACGCTCACGTTCCAGGACTTCCAGCCGGTCCTGCCGGCGGTCATCCTGGGTCTCGGCGGCATCCTGCTGCTGCTGACGGAGGTGTACCAGTCCGCCGCCCAGGCCAACCGCGGCTACCAGGCGATGCTCTCGCTCGTCTTCACGGTGGCGGCCGGCTTCGTGGCGGCCTCCACGGCCCTGGACCCCGCCCGCGAGGTCTTCCTCGGCTTCGGCGTGTCAGATCCGTTCAGCGGCGCCGTGACGGTGGTGGTGTGCGTGGGGCTGGCCCTCTCGGTGCTGCTGTCCGCGGGCTTCCTCCGCCACCGCAACGCCGAGCGGGGCGAGTACTACGCGCTGCTGCTGTTCGCGGGCGCGGGCATGAGCCTGCTGGCCATGTCCAACGAGTTCATCACGCTCTTCATCAACCTCGAGGTGCTCTCGGTGGCCACCTACGCGCTCGCGGCGTGGCTGCG
>JBDLRJ010000459.1:0-6640 GCA_039800145.1 Pseudomonadota bacterium
CAAGCCCTTCGTGGGCCTGGCGTTCAAGCTGCAGGTGACCCCGTTCGGCCAGCTGACGTACATGCGCCTGTACCAGGGCAAGATGGCCAAGGGCGACTTCATCATGAACGTGTCGGGCGGGATGAGGAAGGTGAAGATCCCGCGCATCGTCCGCATGCACTCGGACGACATGCACGACATCCAGGAGGCCGAGGCCGGCGACATCGTGGCGCTGTTCGGCGTGGACTGCTCCTCCGGTGACACGTTCACCGCGGGCGACGTGCAGTTCACCATGACGTCCATGCACGTGCCGGACGCGGTGATCTCGCTCGCCGTGGCCCCGAAGGACAAGGGCGCGTCCGCCAACTTCTCCAAGGCGCTCAACCGCTTCACCAAGGAGGATCCCACCTTCCGCGTGAGCCGGGACGAGGAGTCCGCCCAGACCATCATCAGCGGCATGGGCGAGCTGCACCTGGAGATCTACATCGAGCGCATGAAGCGCGAGTACAGCTGCGAGGTGGTGGCGGGCAAGCCGCAGGTGGCCTACCGCGAGACCATCACGCAGAAGGGCGAGTTCGCGTACACGCACAAGAAGCAGACGGGCGGCTCCGGCCAGTTCGCCCGCGTGTGCGGGTTCCTCGAGCCGCTGCCCCCGGACGCGGTGGAGCAGTACGAGTTCGTGGACGAGATCGTCGGCGGCTCCATCCCGCGCGAGTTCATCCCGGCCTGTGACAAGGGCTTCAAGGAGGCCATCCAGAAGGGCAGCCTCATCGGCTTCCCGGTGGTGGGCGTGCGCTGCGTCATCAACGACGGCGCGTTCCACGCGGTGGACTCCTCCGAGCAGGCGTTCAAGACGGCGGCCATCATGGGCTTCCGCGAGGGCTACGCCTCCGCCAAGCCGGTCATCCTCGAGCCGATCATGAAGGTGGAGGTCGACGCGCCCGAGGAGTTCCAGGGCTCGGTGATGGGCCAGATCAACCAGCGCCGCGGCGTCATCATGAACACGGAGAACCGCGAGGGCCGCGTGGTGGCCACCGCCGAGGTGCCGCTCAACACCATGTTCGGCTACTCCACGGACCTGCGCTCCGCCACCCAGGGCAAGGGCGAGTTCACCATGGAGTTCGCCAAGTACGCGCCGGTGCCGCGCAACGAGCAGGACGCCATGATGGCCGAGTACAAGGCCAAGCAGGCGGCCGAGAAGCGCTAGGCTCCGACTCGAGCCGAAGACCGCGGGCGCCCAGGGTTCTCCCCGGGGCGCCCGTCGTCGTTCTAGAGTCCCCCGCGTTCGCCATGCACCTGCCCCGTCCCGTCGTCCTGCTCGCCCTCGCCCCGCTGCTCCTCCCCGCGTGCCGGAAGCAGGAGGACGCGGCCGCGGAGGCAGCGGCCCACGCCTCCCAGGAAGCGGAAGGGCTCTACGTCCGCGCCACCTCCGAGTTCGTGTCCGGGAAGTTCCAGGAGGCGCTGGAGACGCTGCAGGCGAGCAAGGCGCTCAACCCACAGGACCGGCGAATCCCCGCGGCGCTGGGCGAGGTGTACTTCGCGCTGCGGAGGCTGCCCGAGGCGCGGGCGGCGTTCGAAGAGGCGACCCGGGTGAACCCCGAGCGGGCCACCAACTGGGCCCGGCTCGGGATGCTGCAGCTGCTCCAGGGGGACACCGCCCCGGCAGAGGCCAGCTACCGGACGGCCCTGGAGCGGTCTCCGAGGGACGCGGACGCGCTCGAGGGGATGGGGGACGTGGCGCTGAAGCTGGGCAACCTGGACGAGGCGGTGAAGCGGTACGTGCAGGCTGCCGAGACGGGTTCGGAGCTCGCGAGGCCGGGGCTGTACCTGCGCGCGGTGGAGTTGCTCACGGCGAAGAAGCGGGACGCGGACGCGGCGAAGCTCTTGAAGGAGGCCGCGGGGAAGTTCGCGGACCTGCCCGGGGAGATCCACGCGAAGCTCGGCGAACTGCTGGTGCTCGGGGGTGACCTGGACGGGGCAACCGTCGCCTACGTGCAGGCGGCGGAGCGCACGCCCTCGGCGGTGCACTGGGAGATCGTGGGGGAGCTCAAGGCCCGCGCCGGACAGGCGAAGGATGCCGAGGCCGCGTGGCGCAACGCGCTCGCGCACGGTGAGAACGCCGTGGTGCGGGTGCAGTTGGCGCGGCTCGCCCTGAAGCGCCAGGACCGCGCGGCGGCGGAGCTGGAGTTGGCCGCGGCGCTGCGCGAGGCGAAGGGCGAGGAGCGGCGGGAGTCGAAGGAGCTCGCGGCGCTGCTCGCGGACATGGACCGCAAGCCGGACGCGTTGAAGCTGCTCGCGGTGGTGGCGTCTGAGCCGGATGCCGAGAAGGACGTGGCGCTGCAGCTCCAGGCTGCCCGGCTCGCCCGCGATCTCGGCGACAAGGCCGTGGTCGGCTCGGCGTGTGCGCGTGCCAGGGCCGCCGGTGCCGCGGCGTGCCCGTAGCCGCAGGCTGCTACCTGCCGGCGCGGACCTGCCGGTACACGCCCACCACCAGCCCGAGGATCATGGTGGAGCGGAAGTCCGCCTTGCGGACGTAGATGGGCTCCATGCGGGCATTGGCCGGCTGGAAGCGGATGCGGTCCCCTTCAGGGAAGTACCGCTTGCACGTGGCCTCGTCCTCGATCAGCGCCACCACGATCTCCCCGGGCTGCGCGCTCGGGGTCTTCTTCACGAAGAGGTAATCCCCGTCGTGGATGCCGTCGTCGATCATGGACTCGCCCTTCACGCGCAGGGCGAACACCTCCTTGCCGTTGCCACCGATGAAGAAGGAGTCGATCTTGACCGAGTCCTCGAAGTTCTCCGCGGCCAGGATGGGCGTGCCCGCGGCCACCTTGCCGAGCAGGGGGATCTCCACCATCCCCGACTCGCGCTTTGCGCCGAGCCCGAGCACCATCCGCGCCCGCTTGGTGGGGACGAGCGAGCGGCTCTGCTGCTCCCCGCGCAGCAGGTAGCCCTTGCGCTCGAGCGCCTTGAGGTGATCGTTCACGCCGTTGGTGGAGCGGATGTCCATCTCCTCTCCGATCTCCCGGATGGTCGGAGGAAAGCCGCGCAGCTCCGTCTCCCGCACGATGAAGTTCAGGATCTCCTGCTGCCGCTCCGTCAGCTCTTCCATGGCGTCCTCCGGCGCGCTGCCCCACCACGGGACAGGCTTTCAGTGGTGGATGGTGCCTGAACAGGTGTGTAGACGCAAAGAAAACGCACGGGGAGACGGCCATTGACGGCAATGGCCCGGAAGCGGGAAGGAGGGGGCGCGCGTGGACAACCGTGAAACAGCAGGCGTGGGGAGGGCGCTCGGGCTCGGCGTGGCGCAGGTCCTGTCGCTGCCGCCGGCGACGCTCGGGATGTTCGGCGCGCGGCTGCTCGGGGCATGGGCGGTGGCGGTGCTGCTGGCGTCGCTTGCGCGCGGGCCCTCGAGCGGCTGGCCCTGGACGTGGGCGCTGGGGGGGCTGCTCGGGGTGGCGGTGCTCGTCTCCGCGGTGCTGCGCAACACGCTGCTCGCGGCGGCGCTGGTGCAGGGGCGTGCCCGGATGCTGGGAGAACCGGTGCCGGACGCGGGCGCAGCGCTTGCCCGGGGCTTCTCGCGCGGGCTCGGGTACCAGGTGGTGGGTGGTGCGGCACAGCTGCTCGCGGGCGCGTGGTCCCAGGTCTCGTTGCTCGCGGCCGGGTGGGCGTGGTTCCTCTTCCTCGGCCAGGAGCGGGGCGCGCTCGCACCGAGCGCCGCGCTCACGGCGGCGCTGCTCGGAGGGCTCGCCGTCACGTGGGGCGCGGGAGTGTGGGTGGACCTCGCGCTGGCACGCGCCACCGCGGAGGGCACCCCCTTCTCGGTCGGCGTCTTCCAGTCCGCGCCCGGGCTCGGCGCGCGGTGGGGCTCGGCCGTGCTGGTCATCCTCACGTGCAACGTGCTCGGCACGCTCCTCGAGACGATGATGGCCTTGCCGCTCGGGATCGTCTCCGGGGGGCTCAGCGCCGACGCGGGGTGGAACTCCACGGTGCTGGGGCAGCTGGGGAGTGGGTTCGCCACGGCGCTCGCGTGGAGCCTGTGGGACCACGTGCGCGCCCAGTCGCTGCTCGCGCTCCAGTTGGACTTCCCCGCGCCGCCGCCGGTGGCCCGCGTGCTGGCACCGGCCGTCCCGGTGGCGCAGGTCATCCGTCCCGCGGACGTCCCGGTCGCCGAGGTGGTGCGCCCCTCGGACCCGGGTTCTACCGAGGGGCTCCCGTGACGGTGGGCGGGGTGCACCACGTGGCGCTGCTCGCGCGGGACGTGGGACGGCTGGCCGCGTTCTACCGCGACGTTCTCGGGCTCGCGGAGCTCCGGCGGCACCACCACGAGGACGGGCGGCTGCGCAGCGTCTGGCTGCAGCTGGGCACGGGGCCCGCGTTCCTCGCGGTGGAGCCGGCGGACGAGGGCGCGCAGGGGGCGGCGCCGCAGGGGCCCGGGTGGTTCCTGCTGGCGTTGTCCATTCCTGCAGCCGGCAGGAGCGAGGCGCGGGGCTGGCTGCAGGGGCGCGGCGTGGAGGTGGAGCGAGAGAGCCGCTGGACCCTGTACGTGCGAGATCCCGAGGGAAACCGGGTGGCGCTCTCGCACCACCCGGATGACCCGGACTAGGGGTGCTCGCCGCCCACGTTGAACGTCACCGTCTCGTCCGGCTGGACCGTGAAGCGCCGCTCGTGCTGGGCCTTGCCGAGGGAGATCTTCAGGTCATGTCCGCCCTGCAGCACCGGTACCTGCCCGCGGATGGGCGAGTGGCCGATCGTCACCCCGTCCACTTGCACGAGTGCACCGTCCGGCGCATTCACCACCAGGAAGCCCGTGCGGAGCTGGAGGCGGACCTTCGCCTTGCCCGAGGGCGGGACGGTGATGGAGCGGAGCGAGACGAGCGAGCGCCCGTCCGTGAGTTTCAGCACGTGGCGCCCCGCGGGGGCCTCGGCCACGGCCTTGCCCCGCCCGAGCAGGGCGCCGTCGAGGTAGATCTCGAGCTCGTCGTTCACCTGGATGTCGACGCCGGTGGGCTCCTGCGGACGGGCCGGGGCCGCTGGCACCAGCGGGACGGCGTCCAGTTCGAGCGCCGCCACGGGGGCAGGTAGACTGGAACGTTCTTGCGGGGCGGCCGGGGTGGCCGCTGGGGGAGGAGCCATCGCCGCGGCAGGGGACTCCGCGCGCGCGGGTGTCTCGGGACCTTGCGGGTCGACCCACGCAGCGAGGCCGGCGGCAAGGAATGCGCCCGCGGTCACGGCGCCGAGTGCGAGCTTGAGGGCGGAGCGGGGGCCGCGCGCAGGTGGCTCGGCCACCGCGGGGAGCTCCAACAGCGTGGGAGCCGCGTGGGAGGGCACCGGGGCCTGCGGCTCCCGGCTCGCCGCGGGCTGCTGTGGCCCGGTGGGCGCGGGCCGGCCAGCTGACTGTGACTGTGGCTGCACAGGCTGTTGGGCGGGAGGCGGGAGCGGGGGTGGCCTCGCCGCCGCTCGGCGCTTCAGGGTCCCCTGCTGGAGGATGGACTCACGCCCGGCACGCAGCGGGTCCGAAGGCGGGATCCGTCCCGCGAGCGCCTTCGCCACGGACGCGTGCGGGGAGGCGGTGGGCCAGGCCTTCTCGAGGGCTGCGCGCAGCCCGTACGCCGTCTCGAAGCGCCCGAGCGCCTTTCGGGAGAGCGCCTTGTCGAGCACCTGCGCGAGCTGGGGGGGCACGACGGAGGGGGACAGGAAGGGCAGGGGCTCGGTGAGGACCGCGCGCTCGTGGTCCGCCGCGTCCTCCCAGGGCGTCTTGCCGGTGAGGCACTGGTAGAGCACGAGCCCGAGCAGGTAGACGTCCGTCTCCCGCGTCATGGCCTCGCGGCCGCCGAGCAGCTGCTCCGGCGCGGCGTGGATCCGCCGGCGGCCCTCGCTCTCCTTCGGCGCGAGCACCAGCGCACCGTACCCGCCGACGCGCGTGACACCGCCGAAGGTGACCATCAGCGTGTCGGGGCGAACGTCCCCGTGCAGCATGGACGAGCCGTCTTCGTACCCCGTCTCGTGGGCGTGGTGGACGCCCTCGCACGCGTCCAGGACGACGCGCACCGCCATGTTGACCGGGAGCTTCCCACCGAACGCCTCCAGCACGCGCCCGAGCGGCTCGCCGTCCGAGTACTCGACCACGCGCGCGAGCCGGCCCTGGTGGCTCTCCAGTCCATGCACGCGGACGATGTTCGGGTGCTCGAGGATGGTGGCGCGCTCGTTCTCGCGGATCATCCGCGTGCGCAGCTCCTCCTCGTTGAGCGCGAAGGTGGGGAGCCACACGAACACGACAGGGCCGACCTCGCCGGTGTCTTCGTCCACGCGGAGCGCGAGCGATGCACGCGTGGCGCCGGGCGCAATGGGGCCCAGGAGCTCGTAGGAGGAGGATGCCATCCTGCGCTCACCTTAGAGGGACCCGCCCCCGAGTCAAAATGGCAAGGTGACGTAGTACCCGTACCGCCCGCGCTGGACCACGAGCAGCACGCTGCGGCTGCCGCGCGCCGACAGGAGGGACTCGCGGAAGGCCGCCAGGTTGGACACCGGGGCGCCGTTCAGCTTGCGCACCACGTCTCCCGGGGCGAGCCCCGCCTCGTCCGCGGGGGCGCCCGCCTTCACCGATTGCACCACGAGCGCGCCGCGCAGTTCGCGCAGGCGAAGGCCGAGCCGGTCCCAC
>JBDLRJ010000460.1:0-39963 GCA_039800145.1 Pseudomonadota bacterium
CTGGAACGGCGGCATCTTCGTCTTCCGCGCGGACGTGATGTTGGACGCCCTTGCGCGGCACATGCCGGAGCTGGGCAAGGCGCTGGGCGCGCTGCGGCGGGCGGTGGGGACGAAGGGCTACGCCAAGGCGCTCGCGCAGCAGTTCGCGAAGATGCCGTCGCAGTCCATTGACTACGGGGTGATGGAGAAGGCCTCCAACGTGGCGGTGGTGCCGGGGGACTTCGGCTGGTCGGACGTGGGGAGCTTCGCGGCGCTGCCGGAGGTGCGGCCCCTGGACGCGGCGGGCAACGTGGTGTCCGGCAAGGGAGCGCTGGCGCTGGAGTGCGAGGGCAGCGTGGTGGTGGCAGCGGGCCGGCCGGTGGCGGTGGTGGGGATGAAGGACGTGGTGGTGGTGGACGCCGGGGACGCGGTGCTCGTGGTGCCCCGGGAGAGGTGCCAGGACGTGAGGAAGGCAGTGGAGGCGCTGAAGGCGCGGAAGCTGGAGAAGTTCCTCTAGTGGCCGACTACCGCGTCGCTTCCTGGGACGACTGCAACGCGTGCGGGAAGAACGTCGTCACCGTGCGCACGGTGGCGACCTCGCACCGCGTTCCCACCACGCACGTCTCCTTCGACTGCCCGCGCTGCGGTGCGAGCGGGACCGTCGGCGTGGTGACGACCTCCCGCTCGAAGGGGGCTGCCGTCTACTCGCCCCTGCTCACGCCACCGTGGGTGTGGGCGCTCGTGGCCTGGAACACGCTCCGGGGGGATTGAGGGCGCCTCGCGGGGCCCGGGGCGTCGCTGCCCGCGAGGGAGGACCTGGACGCTGTCGAGTTTCCGGCGGCGCGGGGCGGCGGGCAAGGCGCAGCTGGGCGCCCGCGTGCTAGAAGCCGCCCCCCATGAACGCGCACATCTTCCGCGAGTACGACATCCGTGGCCTGGTGGACAAGGATCTCACCGTCGAGGTGGTCGAGCAGCTGGGGCTGGGGCTCGGCACCGTCATCCGCCGAAAGGGCGGGACGTCCGTGGTCGTGGGCCGCGACTGCCGCGAGTCCTCCACGCGCTTCCGGGACGCGCTCTGCAAGGGGCTGACGGCCACGGGGCTGGACGTGCTCGACATCGGCGTGGTGCCCACGCCGCTCACCTACTTCGCCGCCAACACGCTCCCCGTGGATGGGCTGGCCATGATCACCGGCAGCCACAACCCGCCCGAGTACAACGGCTTCAAGACCGGGGCTGGGAAGACCACGTTCCACGGTGCTGAAATCCAGGCGCTGCGCAAGCTCATCGAGGCGAAGGACTACGTCCTCTCCAACAAGCCCGGCACGGTGAAGCCGTTCGACATCATCACCCCCTACAACCACTTCATCCGCCAGACGGTGAAGGTGGGGCGCAAGGGGATGAAGGTGGTGGTGGACGCCGGCAACGGGACGGGCGGCGCGGTGGCGGTGCCGCTGCTCGAGTCCATGGGCTTCGAGGTGGTGCCGCTCTTCTGCGAGATGGACGCGAACTTCCCCAACCACCACCCGGACCCCACGGTGATGGAGAACCTGCTGGACCTCATCCGCGCCGTGAAGGAGCACAAGGCGGAGGTGGGCATCGCCTACGACGGGGACACGGACCGGATCGGCGTGGTGGACGACCAGGGCAACGTGCTCTGGGGGGACCAGCTGATGATCCTCTTCAGCCGCTACGTGCTGAAGGAGGCGCCGGGGGCCGCCATCGTGGGCGAGGTGAAGTGCAGCTACACTCTGTACGACGACATCCGCGCGAAGGGCGGCAAGGCGGTGATGTGGAAGGCGGGCCACTCGCTCATCAAGGCGAAGATGAAGGAGGAGCACGCGGAGCTGGCCGGGGAGATGTCCGGCCACATCTTCTTCAAGCACCGGTACTTCGGCTTCGACGACGCCATCTACAGCACCGCGCGGCTGCTGGAGATCCTCACCCACGAGGAGAAGAAGCTCTCCGCCCTGCTCGCGGACGTGCCGAAGACCTACTCCACGCCGGAGCTGCGCGTGGACACGCCGGAGGAGAAGAAGTTCGAGGTGGTGAAGCGCGCCACCGAGGCCTTCCGCAAGGCGGGCCACCAGCTGGTGGACGTGGACGGCGTGCGCGTGACGTTCCCGGACGGCTGGGGGCTCATCCGGGCCTCCAACACGCAGCCGATCCTGGTGCTCCGCTACGAGGCCTCCACCGAGGGGCGGCTCAAGGAAATTCAAACCCTCATCGAGGGGACGCTCGCGCAGGTGAAGAAGGAGCTCGGGGCCTGAGCCCGGCCATGTGGCTCGGGCTGGACCTGGGCGGGACCAACGCGCGCGCGGCCGTGGTGGATGGCTCGGCGCGCGTTGTGGCGACGGCGCGCGTGCAGCTGCAGGACCGCGCGCCGGGAGCGGTGGCGGACGTGCTCGCGGAAGCGGCGCGCTCGGCGCTGCAGCAGGCGGGCAACCCCGCGGTGAGCGGGTGCGGCGTGGCGGTGGCCGGACAGCTGGAGGGTGACCGCGGCGTGGTGGTGGTGGGCCCGAACCTGGGCTGGCGCGACGTGCCGTTCGCGGAGCTGATGGAGGCGCGGCTCGGCTGCTCCATCCGGCTGGTGAATGACTTGCGCGCCGCGGCGTGGGGCGAGCTCCACGGGGGGGCAGGGCGCGGGGCCTCCGACATCCTCGTGGTCTTCGTGGGCTCCGGCGTGGGCAGCTGCGCCATCTCCGGTGGGCGGCTCGTCACCGGCGCCGGCAACGTGGCGGGCGAGTTCGGCCACATCAAGGTGGCGGGCCCCGAGGGGCGCCGGTGCGGCTGCGGCGAGCGGGGCTGTCTCGAGGCCTACGTGGGCGGGCACAACCTCTCGGCGCAGCTGCGAGAGGCCGTGGCCGCGGGGCCGACGGCGCTCGCAGCGCTGTGCGGTGGAGACGCGGAGGCGCTGACGCCGGCGCACCTGGAGCAGGGGCTGGCGATGGGAGACCCCGCTGCCACCGCCGTCTTCGAGCGGGCGGCGGAGATGCTGTCGCTCGCGGTGGCCAACTACGTCACGGTGCTGAACCCCGCCCGGCTCATCCTCGGCGGGGGCGTCCTGTCCAACGTGCCGGCGCTGCGTGCCCGGGTGGAGGACGGCGTGGCGCGCTTCACCAACGCCAACGCGCGCAAGAGTGTCCAGGTGGTGGACGCCGCGCTCGGGGACGACGCGGGGCTGCTCGGGGCGGCGCTGCTGGGCTCCGGCTCGCCGACCGGCAGACCGTGATGCGGACCGCGGCCCAGCCGCCGAAGCGCCGCTGAACCGTCAATCCAGCAGGAACGTGTAGTTGTACGAAATGGTCGTGGCCACCTTCTCGCCCCCCTTGGTGGCGGGCTTGAAGCGGCAGCGGCGGATTTCACCCATGGCCGCCTCGTCCAGGCCGTAGCCGAGGCCGCGGAGCAGCTTCACCGCGGACACCTTTCCCTCCGCGTCCACGGTGACGGAGAGGACGACCGTGCCCTCCACGCCCGCCTTGCGCGCCTCGTCCGGGTAGGGGCCCTGGCAGTCGGACGTCACCTCCGGCTGCGTGTCCACCTGGAACACCGGCGTGTACTTCGGCGGGGCCACGTACGGCTTCACCGCGTTGGGGTCCGCTGCCTTGTCCGCGGCCTTCCCGTAGAGCGTGTTCCCCACGGGCAGGGCCACGGTACCACCGGGGCCGGTGTTGGACAGGCTGATGCCCACCACCACGGGCACGGGCTTCTGCGGCGGCGGCGCCTCCTTTGGCGGCTCCTCGTTGGGCGGCGGCGGGGGCTGCTCCTTCGGCGGCTCGGGCGGGGGCTTCACCTCCGCGGTCTTCACCGGCGGCGGCTTCACCTTCACCACCTTCGGGGGCGGGGGCTTCGGCGGCTCGGGCTCGGGCGGCTTCTCCTCGGGAGGAGGGGGCGGCGGAGGAGGCGGCGTCTCCACCTGCACCAGCTCCATCTTCGTGGGCTTCTTCGGTGGCGGGCGGTCCTTCAGCCAGCGGTCCAGCAGCCACAGCCCTCCCGCGTGGAGGAGCAGCGAGCCCAGGACGAACGCGGCCGCGGCCCGGCCGTGGCGGCGGGGCGGGAGCGTCGGGGGGCTGCTGCGCGGAAGTGCCATGGGAGCGGCAGCGTCAGGGCGCGGGGGCCTGCGCCTGCTTCTTCACGGTGAAGGAGATGCTGCCCACGCCTTCTCCCTTGAGCAGGTCCACCACGTGCATCACCTGCCCGTAGGACAGCGCCTGGTCCGCGTCGATGATGGCGATGAGCTTGGCGTCCTTGCGCACCTCGTCCGCGGCCATGCGCTTGAGCGCGGGCTCGTCCACGTAGGCGCCGTTGGCGGCCATCTTCCCGTCCTTCTCGAAGACGACGGTGAGGATGCCCTTGAGGGCTTCGCCCGCGTTGGCCGCGCGCGGCAGGTCCACCTTGTTGCTGCCCGTCTCGTTGATGATGGGCGCCGTCACCATGAAGATGATGAGGAGCACCAGCGTGATGTCCACGAGCGGCGTGACGTTGATGCCGACGATCTCGTCTTCGCTGTCCTGCGTGCCCCCGGCCATGGCCTACTTCTCCTTCGCCCGGAGGTGGCCCACCAGCGCGTGGCCCAGCGACTGGGTGCGCGCGGTGACGGTCTTCAGCCAGCGCGTGAAGACGTTGTAGGCAACCACCGCGGGGATGGCCACGGCGAGCCCCACGGCGGTGGCGACGAGCGCCTCCGAGATGCCGGCCATGATGGCCTCGCGCGTGTCCGCGCCCGCGGTGGAGACGCCGAGATCGTTGAAGGCCTTGATGATGCCGAGCACCGTGCCGAACAGGCCGATGAAGGGGGCATTGGAGCCGACCGTGCCGAGGAAGCCGAGGAAGCGCTCGTACTGCGGCCGCTCGCGGGCGACCACGGAGGCGATGATCTCCTCCACCGTGTCCGGTCCCATGGACGCGGCGGCGAGCGCCTCGCGCGCCACGGCGGCCTCCATGCCGCTCGCCTTCTCCGCGGCGGCCTTCAGCGGGGCGAGCTCACCCTTCGCTGCCCCCACGGCAAGTGCCTCGGAGCCGGGCAGCTGGTTGCGCCAGAAGTAGAGGGTGCGCTCGAGCACCAGGCCCAGGGAGATGACGGAGAGTGCGGCGAGCACCCAGAGGACCCACTCCGCGGAGGAGAGCGTCACGCCCAGGAGCTTCGTGGTGAGCCAGCCCTGCTCGGCCGCGGCGAAGAGGAGGAAGGTGTCCATGCGAGCCGGGTTCCTTGGCGTCCCGCCCCCCGAAAGTCAAAGGATTCGGCGCCCGGAGGGCCGGGGGGTGAGCGTCAGTAGAACTTCACGTCGTCCAGCCAGACCGACATCTGGCCAGCGACGTTGTTCCGCGACGGTTGGAAGTGGAACTCCACCGAGGACACGTTGGAGAGGTCGAAGTTCCCCACGGTGGTCGCCGTCCACGTGGCGTTCCCCCCGATGGGGATGGAGGAGATGATCCACGACTGGTACCCGACCGACTGGAAGGTCGGCGAGTAGGTCCGGTACCCGCCGCTCGCGCTGCACAGCACCACCACCGGCAGGTTGGTGGCCCAGGTGACGCCGGCCGGGAGGTTGTCGCCGGCTGCGAAGGTGATCCCCTGCGTCACCGAGTAGCCGCTGCTCGTCAGGTCCCAGCCCGCGTTCCGGGTCACGGGATAGATGCCCACGAACGAGGCTGTCCCGTTCTTCGACCCCGAGGTGCCGTAGTTGAGGCGGGTCGAGTTGTTCCCCGCCCGGATGTACAGCGTGGAGGTCACGAGGCCGACGTAGTTCTGCCCGGTGATTCCGCAGAAGGTGTAGGGCTGGGGCAGGGTCAACGGGTCGGCCGCCCCCCAGGTCTGGGCCGCGTTCTCGGCGAAGTCTGTCCTCGGACCGCCGCACGCCGGGCGCTCGTCCGTCTGCCCGTTGCAGTCGTCGTCCACGCCGTTGCAGGTCTCCCGCCCCGGTGTGCCCGCGGTGACCGAGCAACCGGTGACGCCTCCCGCGCAGGTCACGACCCCGGTCCGCTGGCACGCGCCCACGCCCAGGGAACAAGGCGTGGTGCCCACGCCCGGGATGTTGTTGTCCGCCACCCCGTCGCAGTCCTCGTCCACCCCGTTGCAGGTCTCCACGGCGGGGAGTCCTGGCTCCTGGCTGCACCCGCTGCCACCGTCCGGGTAGCAGGTGAGGGTTCCGTTCCGCTGGCACGCGCCCGTGCCCACCACGCAGAGCGTGTCCAGGCCGGAAAAGTCCTCGTCCAGGGCCCCGTCACAGTCGTCGTCCCGGCCGTTGCAGAGCTCCTGCACCGGCGGGACGATCTCCGCGTTGCAGCCGCTGCCACCGTCTGAGAGGCAGACGATGGTACCGCTGCGCAGGCAGCCGCCGTCGCCGAGGGTGCAGAGCGTGTTGAGCCCCGAGAAGTCTTCGTCCGGCGCGCCGTCGCAGTCGTCGTCCTTCCCGTTGCACAGCTCTGCACGGGGCTCTGCTGCCTGGACATTGCAGGCCGCGGTCCCGTCCGGCTGGCAGGAGACGCTGCCGGACCGCGCACACTCACCGATCCCCGCATCGCACGGCAGGCCGAGCTGTGACGCGTACGGTTCGTCCGCTGCGCCGTTGCAGTCGTCGTCCAGCCCGTTGCAGAGCTCGGCCGAGGCGGTGGGCACCCCCCCGCAGACGAGCGCACCCTGCGTGCAGGCCCACGTGCCCACGGAACAGACGCCGAGACCCTGGGCGGGGCAGGGCGTGCCTGCGTCCGCGGGCGAGTCGTCCACCGCGCCGTCGCAGTCGTCGTCCTTCCCGTTGCAGCGCTCCGGGACCGGGGACACGGCGCCCGTGCAGTCGCCCCAGCCGCCGTCCAGCTGGCACGTTCTTGCACCCACCCGGCAGAGGCCCGCGTCCAGGCCCTCGAACGAGAGCCCGAGCGGGTGGCAGGGCTCCGAGGCGCCGGCCGAGCAGGGGCAGCCCTCGTCCACCTCTCCGTCGCAGTCGTTGTCGAAGCCATCGCACTGCGACGTCCCCTCGGTGGCCACGTAGCCGCTCCCGCGCCCCGCGGCGACCAGCGTGTAGTCGGACGGGCCACACGTGGAGGCCCCGCACGCCAACAGGGCACCCGCGCAGACCCCGGCTTGCAGCGCACACGGCGCGGTGGAGACGTCCGGTCGCTCGTCCACCTGGCCGTCGCAGTCGTCGTCGAGCCCGTTGCAGCGCTCGGGCTCGGGCGCCACGTCCCCGGTGCACCCCAGCCAGGAGCCGGCCATGCAGGCCTGCAGCCCGCGCGTGCAGATGCCGACCCCGGCATCCAGCGGAGGCCCCTTCTCGTAACAGCTGCGCGTGGCGCCGGACTCGCACGGGCAGCCGGGCGGGTCCACCACGCCGTCGCAGTCGTTGTCCACGTCGTCGCACGTCTCGGGGGCCGGGAGCACCGCGCCCGTGCACTCGGTGCCGTACACGCCGCCCATGCAGGCCTGGGTCCCGAGGGTGCATGCGCCCACGCCCGCGTTCGCTCGCTTGTCGTCCGGGTAGCACCCGCGCGGCGCACTGCACGGGCAGCCGTCCTCGGCCAACCCGTCGCAGTCGTCGTCCAGGCCGTTGCCGCAGCCCTGCTCGGGGCCGGTGCGGGGGAAGCGGCGGGCGTCGCTCGGGGCGCAGTCCAGGTCGTCCGGGACGCCGTCTCCGTCCGAGTCCGCGGAGACGGGCTTGAGCGTGAGCGTGACGCCGGTGACGCCGTTGGAAGGGAAGCGGCTGTCCGCCCGCGCCGAGAGGAACGGCTCGGCGTCACAGCCCCCGAGGTGACCGGTGGCCCGCAGCGCCACGGCCCCCGCGCCGAGGCTGCCGCCCGGGTACACCGCCACCACGTAGCGCAGCTTCGGCGCCTCGCCGGCAGCGGGCGTCACCGTGGACACCTCGCGCGCGCCGGGCACCGTGGCCTCCACGCGCACGCAGTCCGCGGCCACGGGCAGCTCCAGCACCACCGCGAGCGCGGACGGCGGGCGCTCCGGCGCGCACGCGGCGGCGAGGACCAGGAGGAGTGGGAGCAGGTGGCGCACGGGCGGGGACATCATGGCCGATTTCTCAGTAGTCCTTCGTCCAAACAAGGTCCGCGCCGCCCGAGAGTGCGTCGCCGAAGGAGGCCTCGAGGCTCCACTGGGGCGTCACCTGGTACTCGAAGCGGACCTCGTGGCCGTTCTCGCCGCGCTGCGCGTTGGCCCCGAGCCGGCCCGTGTACCCCACGTACACCTTGTCCGTGACGTAGGTGCCCGCCTCGAGCCGGCTGCCGGAGAGGCTGCCCTCCTCGCCGGCCTCCACGGTGAGCACGTCCAGCGGGACCTTGGCGGGGAGCGTCTTGCGCAGCTGGGAAGCGAGCGCGCTGCCCACCACCGTGGCCGCCTCGGCGCCCGTCATGGAGCTGCCGCTGCCGCGCTTGAGCTGGCGGCGCCCGGTCGCGAGCAGCGTGTAGATGTCCGACTCGGGCAGGGGGGGCTGGGAGGTGGGCTTCAGCTGGAGCTCCGAGCCGGTCCCGCGCACCGCCATGGTGACGGTCACCTGCTCGCGCTCGGAGGTCCACGCGGCGGAGACGTTCACCAGCGGCGCCTTCGCCGGGCCCTGGAACTTCACCGTGCTGTCCTTCTGGAGCACGAACCGCCGCCCGAGCACCTCGAAGCGGCCCGAGGGCAGCTTCACCTCGCCGAACAGGCGGAGCGCGTCCTGGTACTCCACGCGGAAGCCCTCCTCGAGGTTCATCACGGCCACGAGGTCCAGGCCGCGCACCACCACGCCGCGCCCGGTGTAGAGGGCCGCGCGCCAGGTGCGCCCCGGCGGCCCGGGCTCGGCCCCCGCGCGCGCCCTCGCCTCGCGGAGCCTGCGGGGCAGGCCATCCAGCCAGCGGCCGTGCTGAACGCGGAAGACGTCCTCGGGGCGGTCCAGGTCCTGGAGATCCTTCCGCTTCACCTGGGGCAGCTCCACGTCCATCCCCTCGGGCATGCGCAGCTCGGTGATGTCCGTGAGCCCCTCGCTCCACTCGCCGTCGAGCGCGGCCTGGGTCGTTGCAAAAGCGTACAACTGGTCGTCCAGGATGAGCGGGAAGCGGGCGAGCTTCACCTCCCCGGTGAAGGACCAGCCGGCGGCGCGGCGCTGCGCGTCGCCGTTGGCGGTGAAGGTGCCGCCGCCGGCGGAGAGGGAGAGGTTCTCCAGCCGCGCGCGCTCGTGCGTGGCGCGCAGCTTGAGGTTCACGTCCCGGTAGGCGCCGTATCCCACCCAGGCCACGCGGCCGTTCTTCCACTCGGCCACGCCGTTGAACTGGGGCGCTGCCGCCGTGCCGCGCACCTGGCCGGCCACGTCCAGCGTCCCCGCGAGCGTGCGCAGCTTCGGGTGTGCGCCGGTGAGGAAGGAGAGGTCCACCCGCTCGGCCTTCACCTGGCCCTCCAGCGGGACGGCCGAGGCCTCCACGCCCGCGGCCAGCCCCGCGAGCGAGGTGTCCAGGGGGGCACGGAGCCCGAGCGTGAGCACGCCGCCGCCCGGCGCCGAGAGGTTGCCGGTCAGCTCCGCGCGGCCGCCGCCCACGGTGGCCGAGAGCGCGAGCGCACCGAGCGCCTGGCCCGAGGCCCCGAGCCGGTCCGCCTTCGCCGACAGCTGTGCCCGCGGGTGGGCGAGCGTGCCGTCGAGGTTCAACTCCGCCGTGGCCTCGCCCTGCACCGCGAGCGGCCTCCCGGCCAGGGCGGCCAGCCCCGCGAGCGAGTTGGGCGGCAGCGAGAGCTTCGCCCGGACCGGCGCCTCGCGGTGCAGCGCCTCCTCGAGCAGCGCACCCAGCGGGGCCTCCACGGCCCCGTCCAGCCGGAGCAGCGGGGACACCGTGCGCTCGAGTGCGCCGTCGAAGGCCACGCGCTCCGGGCCCGCCTTCACGGAGAGCGTGCCGGAGACGGACTCGCCCCCCGGCCGGCGCAGCCCGCGCACCGTCACGGTGGCCTCGCCCTCGGGGGCCTGCGCGGGGCCGCTGCCGCGGACCGAGAGGGAGACGTCTCCCTGCAGCCCCTCGGCGAGCGCGGAGGCGGGCAGGGGGCCCGCGTCCACGGCGTAACGCACCGGGACGGCGCGCAGGGCCGCGGCATCCGGCGGGTTCTCCCGGAGCCCGGCGAGCGTCAGCGGCGTGTGGAGCTCTGCCCGCACCCGCCCGCCGAGCGCGTCCAGGAGCAGCACGCCGGAGAGCGCGCCCGCCTCGTCCGCCCGGACGTCCAGCTGCGCGGCCGCGGGTGCGCTTCCCTCGGCGGGCCAGCCCCCGGCGCGCAGCCCCGTGCCCTCGAGGTGGAGCGTGGGCAGCGGCGCGTCCGCAAAGCCCTGCAGCCTCAGCGTCCCGGCGACCTGTCCTAGCGCCTGCGCCTCCCGCCCGAGCGCGCGGAGCAGCCCCGCCACGTCCAGCTGCGACACCTCGAGCTGGAGCGCGAGCGGCTCGTGCGACTGCTGCTCGAGCCCTTTCAAGGGGAGATCGAACGTGGAGCGCAGCCGGCCCGGCGCGGAGGAGAGGAGGGCGCTGCCGCGGAGCCGGTCCTCCTTGTAGCCCGCGCGCAGCTGCAGCGAGACGTCCTCGAGCCCCTGCACGCGCCCGCCCGACAGCTGCAGCTCCGCGTCCACCGCGGGCCGCGACGTTCGCCCGGCCGCCCGCACCGCCCCGGACAGCTGCCCCGCGAGGTGCAGCTCGGCGGGCATGAGCGCGGAGGGCAGGCGGGCCAGGTCCAACTGCTCGAGCGTGAGCGTGGCATCCAGCCTCCCCCCGCGCAGCCCGCCCTTCACCGAGAGCGACTGCCCCTTCGCCGCGACGGTGAGGGTGCCCACCTGCAGGCCGTCGTCGAAGCGCAGCCCCGCGGGCGCGCGCAGGGCCCAGTGCGCCTCCGGGTAATCCAGTCCGAGCGTCTCGAGCTGCATGCCCCCGCGGTCCCGGTCCAGGGTGCCGCCCGCGTGGAACACGAGCGAGGTGAGCCCGCGCAGCTGCGCGTCCGCCTGGAAGGTGCGGCCGCGCGTGGAGACGGCGGCCGACAGCTCCTTGAACCTCCGCCCGGACACCTCGAGCACCGCCACCTTCAACTTCCCAGAGCTCTCCCACGGGCGCCTCGCGTCCGGGAGCGTGGCGGACAGCTCCACGGACTGGAGCCGCGCGGGGCCGGACGCGAGCACCGGGAAGCGGCCGGACACGGTGACGGCGAGCCCCTGCACCGGGCCGGAGGTGGAGACGGAGAGGCGGCCGCGGCCGGAGAGGGGCACCGGCTCGGACGCGGTGAAGGCGGCCACGGCGCGCGAGACGGCGGAGAGGTCGGACGCGTCCAGGTCCCCGCGGAGGGCGAGCTGGCGCGCGGTCCCCCGGCCGGACACGCGCAGCGCGGCGCCGGGAAGCCTCGCCTCGAGCGCCTGCACCTCCACCTGGCCGTCCTTCGCCGTGGCGCGCACGCGCACGGGCCCCACCTCCTGCTTGCGCAGCGTCCCGGGCAGGACGTCCAGGGCGAGCTGTCCGGTGAGCGTGTCCAGGTTGCCGTGGCCGGAAGCCTCGAGCGACAGGGAGAGGTTGGACGTCGGCCCCCCCGCGAGCAGCTCGGAGAGGTCCACCGACTCACCCTTGACCGAGAGCTTCTCGAGCCGGAACCGCGCGAGGTCCAAGGAGGCCGCCGCGGTCACGCGCGCCTGGCCTGCCGAGGCCCCGGCATCCAGTTGAATGAAATTGCCAGCCTGCTCCAGCCGGGCGTTGCCGGACAGCGGGAGCTGCAGCGGCCACGTCCCGGCGAGCGCCCGCGCGGTGTCCGGCGGCAGGCGGAGCTCGGACAGCGTCACCTCCGCCCGCTCGGTGCCGTCCCGTTTTCCCGAGAACGCGAGCGAGGCGCCTGCCCACTGCAGCGTGCCGCGTCCGCCCACGGCCTCCCCGTCCAGCGTCGCCTCCAGCGCGAGCGACAGCGGTCCCGCCACCGGCGCCGCCACGGGGCCGGAGAGGGCGAGCTGGGCTTTCACGGACAGCGGGACGGTGGAGCCGGCCGTCGAGGCGGTGAAGGAGAGGGGGCCTGCGCGCAGCGCTTCCCGCGGCCCCGGCCCGGTGGCATCCGTGAACGAGACGGCGAGGGGCGAGACGGAGACGCGGTCCACCTGGAAGGAGAGCTTCGGCAGCGGGCCGGTGGAGGGCTCCTTCGAGGCGAGCGCGCGGGCGAGGTTGAGTCCGCGTGCGTCCTGCTCCAGCGGGAGTTCCACGCCTTCCAGCTTCAGCTCCTCGACGTGGACGTGCCGGTCCAGCAGCGCGAGCGGGTGGAAGTGGAGCTCCAGCGCAGCGGCGCGCAGCGCGGGCTGGCCCTCGGGGGTGGAGACGGTGAGCTGCTCGAGCCGAACGCGGGAGGGGGAGAGCTGGAGCTTCGCCGCGTCCACCTTGCCGTGGAGTGCGCCGGCGGCGGCCTCCAGGCCCTTGCGCCGCGCCCAGTCCTCGCCCGGCGGGGAGAAGAGCCAGCCGAGCGCGGCCAGCGTGGCGAGCAGCGGCACACCGGCCGCTGCGCCCGCCGCCCATCCCAACCGCTTCCACGTGCGCCTCGAGGGCATCAGAAGGCCTCCCCGATGGAGACGTGCAGCGTGCAGGGGCTCTCCGGGGAGCCGGCGAACGAGGTGCTCTTCGACTCGAAGAGGCCGAAGCAGCCGGACGAGGCGGGCACCGCGCCGACCTGTCCCACCGCGGGGATGACGGGCAGCGGGGGGCCGATGTTCAGCCGCCGCGCCACGTCCAGGCGGATGGGACCCACCAGCGTCCGGTAACGGAGCCCCACCCCGAGGGCGTGCTGCAACTGGGAGAGGATGGAGGATGCCGAGGCCGGCAGCGAGGCCTGCGTGACGAGCCCGGTGTCGTAGTAGGCGGCGAGCAGGAGGTCCTTCGTGAGCGCGTACCGCAGCTCCACGGTGCCCTCCACGAGCCCGTTGCCGCCCACCGGGACGGTGGTGATGAGCTCCTCGCCCTGCGTGCCGAGCTGCACCGTGGCCGCGAGCGGGGACAGGCGGCGGTTGTTGAACCCGCGCATGCCGGGGCCGCCGCTGAAGAAGCGCGACACGATGGGCGAGTCCGTGGGCGCGCCGCGGCTGGGCACGAGCGACCCCACCCGCAGCCGCCCGGCCAGGGTGAACTCCTGCTCGCGCCCGAAGCTGACGTAGCCGCGCGCGTCCGGCATCACGCGCGTGAAGGAGAAGCTCCCGCCGAGGAAGTTGCCACCGCTCTGCACGTTGAGCCCGAGGTAGTACCCGCGCCGCGGCTCGAGCTTGTCGTTGCGGCGGTCCCACTCCAGCGTCAGGTCCAGGAAGCTGACGAGGCACGGGTTGGGACAGCCGTACGCGCCCGAGGGCGAGCGTCCCGTCAGCTGTGCCTGGCCCTCGTCGAAGAGGTAGGCCTCGAGGTTGTAGGACGGGAAGACGCTGAAGTTGGGATGGGGCTGCCACGCCACGCCGGTGCGTCCGCGTGCGCCGTAGTACCGGAACGCGGGCTCCACCCCCCGCTCGAGCTCCACGGTGGACTGGGCCCGGACGTCGCGCAGGAGGAAGCGCGGCTGCTCGAACTCTGCGACCGTGGACAGCACCGGGCTCGGGGACTGGGCGGTGGGCGAGCGCGAGGCCCACGCCCAGGCGCTCGGCAGGAAGGCCACGCCGGCCCGCCCGCGGATGGTGAGGCGCCGCAGGTTCCCGAGGAAGTTGCGGTCGGTGTACTCGGCCACGCCGCGCAGTTCGTTGCGCGTCTGGTCCAGTCCCAGGCCCACGCCGGCGCGCAGCGTGTGGAAGGGCGCCTCGCGGACGTCCACCACCACGGGCACGGTGCCGCTCGCCCTGTCCGGGGCGCCGCGGTTCACCTTCACCGCGCCGAACACGCCCATCTTGAACACGCGGCTCTGGGCCTCGAGCAGCGCGGACTCGCTGTACCAGGCGCCCTTCTTCACGGCCCCTTCCGCCTGCTCGATGATCCGCGCGGGCTTCACGCGGGGGGTGGGGCCGGTGCTGACGAAGATGGTGCCGAAGCGGTAGCGCGGGCCGGGGTCCACCCGCAGCTCCACGCGTGCCTCGTGCGCCACCACGTCCACCTCGACCTCGCCCTCGACGGTGGCCTCCACGTAGCCCAGCTCCGCGAGCCGGGCGCGCAGCGCGGGCCTGGCGTCCGCCCAGGCCTCTTCGCGGAACACCTGGCCGCGCTGCAGCTCCACCACGTCCTCGAGCGAGCGCCGCGCCTCGCGGGAGAGGGGCTCCAGCCCGAGCACCGCCACCGAGGCGATGCGCGTGGGCTCGCCTTCCGTCACCTCCACCTGGAGGGCCACCTTCCCCTCGCCGGCGGGGGTAACGGTGTCCGAGACGACCTTCGCGTCGTAGTAGCCGGCCGCCTCGTACTGCCGCTCGATGCGCCGGAGGTCCGCCTGCCACGCGGAGGGCTCGAAGGGCTGTGCCTCCTCCCACGGCCAGGACGGCGCCTCGGTGGTGAGCACGTGCTTCTTGAGCTCGCCCTCGCCCAGCACCTTCGCGCCCTTCACCTCCAGCTTCTTCACCGTGGGGGCGTCGGACGCGGCGCGCGTCCCGGTGCAGGCACACAGGAGCGCGCAGGCGGAGAGTGCCGCCTGCAGCAACGTCCTATGTGCGTGGCGCCTCATGGGCCCTGGGGTGTGCGGGTCAGCGCCCGGCCGCGCGCGCGAGGCCCGCGAGCCAGGCCGCGCGGGAGACGGCCTCGGGCTGCTGGGCCAGGTCCTCCACGTTCCACTCCACCCGGTAGCTCCAGTTGGAGTCGCCCATGGAGCCGGGGAGGTTCACGCGCTCGCGGCGCGCGAAGACGTCCTGCCACGGCAGCACGCAGAGGGCGCTCGAGGACTGCAGCGCCGCGGCGACGAGCGCCTCGTGCACGCGCGGCGTGAAGGCGGCGTCCGGGGGCTGGAGCGTGGCGAACTCGGGGTACGCGGCGGCCACCGCGGCGCGCGTGGCGTCCGACTCGGCCTCCCACCACTCGGCGAGCGTCTCGGTGTCGTGGGTGCCGGTGGTGGCGAGCGACGTGGCGGGGTAGGCGCGGGGATCCCTGTAGGTGCCGCCGTCCCGCTCCCAGCGCATCACGCGGTAGCCGGGCAGGCCGAGCGCGGCGAGCACCTCGCGGACGAAGGGCGGGATGACGCCGAGATCTTCCGCGACGATGCCTGCCCCCTCTGAGAAGAGGCGGAAGTTGCGCTCGCCGAGCGCGCGCTGGGACGGCTCCTCCGAGGGGACGAAGCGGCCGGTGGGCGTGGCGGCGTCCCGGATGTACTGGCGGAAGTAGCCCACCGCGTGGTCGATCCGGCGCACGTCGTAGGTGGCCGCGGCGTGGGCCGCGCGGGCGCGGAGCCAGGCGTTGCCCTCTGCCGCGAGCGCGTCGAAGTCGAAGAAGGGCAGGCCCCAGTCCTGGCCCGTGGCGGAGAAGTCGTCCGGGGGGACGCCGAGCCGCGCGTCCCGGCGGAGCAGCGCGGGGTGGGCCCAGCAGTCCGCGCTGTCCTGCCCGATGATGAAGGGCTCGTCCCCGCACAGCAGCACGCCCGCGGCGCGCGCATGGGCCCGCACGGCGTTCCACTGCTCGGCGCACAGCCACTGCAGCCAGGCGTGGAAGCGCACCTCGTACGCGCGCTCGGCGCGGGCGAGCGCGAGCGCCGCGGGCTCACGGTCGCGCAGCGGCGCGGGCCACTCCCACCAGGCGCGCCGGTCGTGCGCCTCGGAGAGGGCGGTGAAGAGCGCAAAATTGTCCAACCACTCGCCCTGTCCCGTGGCCCAGGCGTCGAACGCGCGGGCGCGCGGGGTGTCCCGCCCGGCGGCCTCGAACGCGGCGAAGGCGCGGCGGAGCGCGGCGCCTTTCAGCGGGAAGACGAGCTCGTAGCGGACGGACTTCGCCGCGCGGGCCTGCGCGAGCTGGTCGCGCTCGGAGGCCGGGAGGGCCGCCTCGCCGCCCGCCTGCTGGAACTCCGGCAGGGCGTGGAGGTCCAGGAAGAGCGGGTTGAGGCCGAAGGCGGAGCGGGTGGAGTATGGGCTAGAGTCCCCCGGCGCGGTGGGGAGGAGCGGCAGCACCATTAGGAGCCGCTGCCCGGCGCGCCTGCAGTAATCCAGGAGGCCGGGCATGGCGCCGAAGTCCCCCACGCCGAAGTCAGAGGCGCTGCGGAGCGAGAAGACGGGGAGCAGGAGTCCGGAGAGTCGCGTCATCACCCGCCCCTTCTACAACCGTCCGGCGCTGGAGGTCGCGCGGGAGTTGCTGGGGCAGAGGCTCGTCCGTGCCGTGGACGGGCAGGTGCGGGTGGGGGTCATCGTGGAGACGGAGGCGTATGTCGGCGAGCACGACCTGGCGTGCCACGCCTCGAAGGGGCGCACCCCGCGGACGGAGGTGATGTTCGGCCCGCCGGGGCACGCGTACGTGTACCTCGTGTACGGGATGCACCACTGCTTCAACGCCGTGACGGGGCCTGCCGGGGAGGCAGCGGCGGTGCTGGTGCGGGCGGTGGCGCCGGTGGCGGGACTGGAAGGCCGGACGGACGGTCCGGGACGGCTCGCAAAGGCCTATGGTTTCAGCAGGTTGCACACGGGACTGGGGCTCTGCGGGGAAGGCCCGGTGTGGGTGGAGGAGGGGGAGCAGGTCCCCTCCCGGCGCGTGGCGTTCGGGCCGCGGGTGGGGGTGGACTACGCCGGCGAATGGGCCCGGAAACCTTACCGGCTGTGGGTGAAGGAGAGCCCGTGGGTCAGCGGGAGGTGACGACAATCGGACGCTTCCGGGCTTGAACTTTCAGGTAGGGCTGGAAAGAGTCGGGCCAGATGGGGGTGACCGTGCGATTCCTCGTGGGACTGGTGGGCGTGGCGTGGCTGTCGTCGTGTGCGACGACGGTGGGGGGAAAGGCGGCAGCCCCGGTGCAGGCGGCCGGGCCCGTGACGGCGACGGTAGGGTTCGACACCGGGTCTCGGGTGATCGGGAAGCGGTTCGCGGTCCTCGAGTTCAAGCTGGTAGGGGGGGCCGAGACCGCGGAGGACCAGCGGGCGCTCCAGGCGCTGCAGGTGGCGGCCGACGAGGCGCGCACGGCGACGGTCCGGGCCACGCGCTCACTCGATGCGGTGGTGATGACGCGCGAGAACATGCTGGAACTGGTCCGCAGCTCGGGCGGGCAGTGCCGCGAGGGTGAGTGCGAGATCGAGACCGGGCGAAACCTTGGGGCGGACTACATCGTCACCGGGGACCTGGTCCGGCTGAGGGAGTTCAACCTGACGTTGAAATTGTTCGACGTGCGGACTGGGTCGCTGATCGCGCAGACGCGGGTGAAGGCGCCGGACGGGGAAGGGATGGTGGAAGGAGCCGCCGAGGCCACGAAAACGGTCCTCTCGGAGGGGCTCCAGCTGGGGCGGAAGCGTCCTGCTCCCACGGTGGCGCGGCAGGGCGTGGGGACGGTGGAGCAGGAATCACAAGAGCTCCCGGAGGAGACGGTGCAGCTCGGCATCGTGGAGTTCACGAGCAACCCGCCGGGCGCGCTCGTGCGAGTGGACGACACGGTCCTGTGCCAGAAGACGCCGTGCAGCCGCCAGCTGCCCACGGGGAAGCACGAGCTGGTGGTCGAGCTGGAGCGCTACGAGAAGCTGACGACGGAGCTGCTCGTGGGGAGCGGGAAGAAGTCCGTCCCGGTGAAGCTCAAGCCCACGTTCGGGTGGCTGGTCATCGAGTCGACGGGCGGAGAAGAGGTCCCGGTCAAGATCAACGGGGAGGCGGCGGGGAGGACGCCGCTGCGGCTGGAGAAGGATCCCGGGGAGTACCTTGTCACCATCGAGGACCCGTGCTGGCTGCTGCGGAAAGAGACCGGGTTCGTCAACGCGGCCGAGGAGAAGCGCATCGAGCTCCGTCCGGAGCGGCGGGTCGTGAAGCTGCAGGTGACCGCTGAGCGTCGGAACGGGGATGCGCTGGAGGGCGAGGCGAGCGTGGATGGAGAGCCGCTGGGCAGAGTGCCGGATACGTTCAAGGTGAGCACGTGCGCGTCCGAGCTACTCGTGAGGACGGAGTTGGGGATCCGGAAGAAGCCGCTGGAGCTTCGCAAGGCGGACGAGAGGGCGGTCGCGAAGATTGCCCTCGAGTTCGACGAGAAGGTCGTGGAGCGGGCGAGCCCCGTGGTGGCGACGCCCGCGAGGACGGACTTCTCGGTCCTGCGGATGCTGGGGGGTATCACCGTGGTCACTGCCGCGCTGCCTCTGGTTCTCGGGGGCGTGGGGCTCGCGTCCACCCGCGCAGAGGCGGCGGGGTTGGCGCCGGGGGATCCCCGCGCCGCCGAGTTGATAGAGACAGGCAAGGGCAATGCGCTCGCGGTCAACGTGGGCCTCGGCATGCTTGCGCTGGGTGCGGTGGCATTCTTCGTATTCTGAGGTGAATCGTGTCCGCTCCCGCTCACCGTGTTCTGAAGCCGTTCGCGTTCCTCGTGGTCGTTGCAGTCGTTGGAAGCTCTTGCAGCGGGGAGGTCCGTGACGTCCTCGCCTGCATGGACGACTCGGATTGCTACGGCTTCTCGTGTGTGGAGGGGGTCTGTCGGGATGTCCCGGGCGGCGCGGGCGGGGGGATGGGAGGAGGAACCGGCGGAGGGCAGGGGGCAGCGGACGGTGGCAACTCTCAGGTCCCGAAAGCGGCCTTCACTTCCCTGCCGTTGATCGTCGTCGACGACACGAACCAGGACGGGAAGCTGAGCCCCGGGGAGCGAGGCCGCCTCCGGGTCATCCTCGTGAACTCTGGGAACGCCGCGGCAATGGGCGTGAAGGGAACGCTGACCACGACGTCCGGCGGCGTGACCCTGGCAAACGCGACGGACATGTTCTTCGGTGACATGGCGACTGGGGCACAGTCATGTGCGGATGATCCGACCTGCAGCTCGACGACCCTCGGCCCCGAGGTGACGCTTTCGGGTTCGTTACCGGTGGGCCAGGTCATCTACTTCAAACTCTCACTGACCGACTCGGCGCAGAACAGGTACACGGTCTCATTCGTCTACGAGGCCGTGAGCAGTTCAGCCACGAGAGTTGCGCCCGGGGCGTTGACGCTGCTGACTGACACCGACGGGGACGGGAAGCTGAAGCCCGGAGAAAGTGGTCGGCTCCGGCTGGAGGTGCTGAACTCGGGGACGCTCACGGCGCTTGGACTGAGCGGGACGCTGACCACGACGACGACGGGGGTGACGTTGTCATCCGCAGCTGACTTGTCCCTCGGCGACCTGGCTCCGGGTGCTCGGGCCTGTGTGGAGGATCCGACGTGCACCTCGACGACCGTCGGTCCCGAGGTAACGGTGGCAACCGACGCCGCTCCGGGGACGGTCATCAATTTGCAGTTGGTGCTGACGGACTCGCTTCAGAACGTCTACGCGGTCCCGTTCAGTTACAAGGTCGACGGGATTGGATTTTCACCTGCGGGGCTGACCCTCCTGACCGAAACGGACGGAGACGGGCGGCTGAGCCCTGGAGAATCAGGGAGACTGCGGGTGCGGGTCTCGAACACGGGGACGATGCCGGCGACCGGCGTGACGGGGACGCTGACGACCACGACGCCCGGTGTGACGCTAACCTACGCGACGGACATGGTGTTCGGAAACATCTCTGCGGGCGCGCTGTCTTGCGCAGACGATTCCACGTGCGGATCGACGACGGTGGGACCGGTCCTGACTGTGTCGAGCGCGGTGCCAGTGGGGACCGTCATCAACTTCCAGTTGGTGCTGACGGACTCGCTGCAGAACAGCTACACGGTGACGTACAGCTATTCGTCTGTGATGAGTCCGCTGAGGGGCTTTTCGCCCGTGTCGCTGACGCTGCTGAGCGAGACAAACGGGGATGGGAAGCTGAGTCCAGGCGAGAGCGGCTCATTGCGAGTGAAGGTGTCGAACTCGGGAACGATCAAGGCCTTCGCCGTGAGGGGAACGCTGACGACGACGACGCCCGGAGTGACGCTGACGTACGCGACGAACCTGTCCTTCGGGGACATGGTGCCCGGTGCACAGGCGTGTGCGGCCGAGCCGTCATGCAACAACGCGGGAGCAGGCCCCTACATCGCGGTGTCGAGCACGGTGCCGCTGGGGACGGTCATCGACTTCCAGTTGGCGCTGACGGACTCGCTGCAGAACACCTACTCCGTCCCCTTCTCCTACACGGTCCAATGATCCCGGACTGTCGCCTCGGGCTGAACGGATGTCCCGTTCCCCTTGACCTTTGCCCGGCATGGTTATCCCTTCTGGGCCTTGATTCCTGAGTCCGATGACCACCCCCTGCAGGCGCTGCTCGTCCAAGCGCGTGAAGGGGACGTGTCCGCGTTCGAGGCCCTGGTGGAGGCCTCGCGGGACCAGGTGTACGGGCTGGCCCTGCGGATGATGGGCAACGAGGCGGATGCCGCAGAGGTTCTCCAGGAAACCTACCTCTCCGCCTACCAGGGACTCGCAAACTTCCGGGGGGACGCGGCCTTCACCAGCTGGGTGTACCGGATCGCCGCCAACTTCTGCCTGATGCGGCTGCGCCACCGAAAAGTCCGGGCGGCCGCAGAGGAGGCGCTCGCGGAGCCGGAGTTCACCCCCCGCGGCTCGCTCGCCGGCATGCCCTCCGAAGCGTGGGGCCGCTCTGCAGAGGACGTGGCGCTGGATGCCGAGCTCCGCGCGTGCATCCAGGGGGCCACGGACGCGCTCCCGGAGACCTACCGGCAGGTCTTCGTGCTGAAGGATGTCGAAGGTTTGTCGTACGAGGACATCGCCGAGGTGACGGGGGACTCGGTGGCCGCCATCAAGTCCCGTCTCCACCGCTCGAGACTTGCGCTTCGCGAAGCGATTGATCGCTTCTATAGTGAGAAGGGCTTGAAACGGGACGGGCAGGACCGCATCTGACAGCGCGGCCGATGAAGACGTGCAAAGACTCCATTGACGTGTTGCTCCAGTACCTCGACGGGGAGATGCCCCCCGACGAGGCGAAGGCGCTCGAAGAGCACCTCGGGGGCTGCACGCCGTGCGTGGACTTCATCCGGACGTACCGGGACACCACGAACCTGTGCAAGCGGGCGCTCGCGGCGAAGATGCCGGAGAGCGTGGCGTCGAGCCTGCAGGGCTTCCTCCGCGAGCGGATGAAGAAGTAGAACGCGCCGCTCCGGTGGCGCCGCTCAACCTCAAGAACCTGTCGTTCGACGAACTGGCGGCCGAGCTGGCCCCGGCGGCGCCTTCCCGCACCGCGGTGCTCAAGGTGTTCGCGCAGGTGTTCGCACACGGGGCGCAGGACGTGGAGACGGTGGCCCGTGCCCCGCAGGTGCCGCGCGCGGTGGCGCAGCGCATCCGCGACCACGGCGTGCTGCCGAAGCTCTCGGTGCTGGAGCGGCGGCGGGCCTCCGACGGCTTCGTGAAGTACCTCTTCGAGTCCCCCGAGGGCGGGCGGTTCGAGGCGGTGCGAATCCCCCTCTTCGACGAGAAGTACATCGTCTGCGTCAGCTCGCAGGTGGGCTGCGCCATGGCGTGCGACTTCTGCATGACGGGGAAGCTCGGGTTCCAGCGGAACCTGCAGGCGTGGGAAATCCTCGACCAGGTGCTTCAAATCCGCGACGAGGCGGACCGCCCGGTGCGCGGCGTGGTCTTCATGGGGATGGGCGAGCCGCTGCTCAACTACAACCAGGTCATCAAGGCGGCGTCCGTCATGTGCCACCCGGCGGGGCTGGCCATCTCGGGGAAGTCCATCACCCTCTCCACCGTGGGCATCGTCCCCATGGTGAAGCGGTACATCCGGGAGGGGCACCCGTACCGGCTCGCGTTCAGCATCACCTCTGCAATTCCATCCAAGCGGGGGAAGGTGCTGCCGGTGGAGAACACCTACCCACTGCCGGAGCTGGTGGAGGCCATCCGCGAGTACACCGCGTCGCGGCGCGCGCGGGCCATGCTGGCCTTCGTGGTCATCCAGGGCTTCAACACCGGGCGCGAGGACGCGGAGGCGCTGCGGGACGCGTTCGCCGGCATCCCCATCATGGTGGACCTCATCGACGTGACGGATCCCACGGGGAAGTACCTCCCCCCGGGAGACGCGGAGCTGAAGGCGTTCCGGGACCACCTGCAGGTGGTGAAGGCGCCCATCGCGCGGCGGTACTCGGGAGGGAAGGACATCGGCGCGGCGTGCGGCACGCTGTCCGCGTCCAGCTACGGCGGAGAGCTGCTCGCCGTCTCCCCCGGGAGCTGACGCGTGGAGGCGTGGCTCACCTCGCTCGGGCCGTGGACGGTGGCGGTCCTCGCGCTGGTGGCCGCGTGCGAGTACCTCTTCCCGGTCATCCCCGGGCGCGTGCTGCTGCTCGTGGCGGCGGGCTCGGTGGCGCGCGGGGACTGCGGCGCGGTGCGGGCGTTCTGGATGCTGACCACGGCCACCGTCTTCAGCGCCTCGGTGCAGTACGTGCTCGGGAAGCGGCTGCGCGAGCGGTTCGAGGAAGCGCCCGCGGGGAAGACGCTCGGGCTTCGCCATGCCCAGGTGCTGGAGGTGGCGGGGCGGCTGCGCCGGCGCGCGTACCTGTGGATGGTGCTCGGGGAGCTGGTGCCGTTCGTGCGGTCGGTGCGGTTCGGCTCGGCGGCGGTGGCGGGGCTCGGCTTCTGGCCGGCGCTGCTCTCCGGGCTCTCGCCGGTGGTGCTCCGCAACGTGCTCGTGCTCGGGGTGGCTGCGTCCGCCGCGGGGGACGAGGCGCGGGTGAAGCGGCTGTTCGAGCAGGGGCGCTGGTACATCGGCGGGCTGGGGGTGCTGGCGCTCGCTGTGCTCTTGTGGCCGGTGCTCTCCGAGCGACTCAAGCCGCGCACGCCGGCTTCCGGCGCGTGACGGACGTGCTAGGGGCTGTCCCGTGCTCGAGACGCTGGACGCATTCCTCACCTCGGTAGGGCCCCACGGGCTGTGGCTGCTCGCGGCCGCGGCGTGCCTCGAGTACCTGGTGCCACCTTTTCCCGGCGACACGCTGCTGCTGCTCGGCGGCATCTACGCGGTGCGCGGGGCGCAGAACCCGTACCTGGTGCTGCTCGCCATGACGCTCGGAGGTTCGGTCGGTGCGTGGCTGCAGTACGTGCTCGGCCGGAGGCTCTCGGTGCGCGTGCACTCTCAGCCGGAGGGCAGCACCTTCTCCGTGCCGCACGGGCCGCTGCTGTCGTCCGTGGCACGCCTGCGGACGAAGGGAACGTGGCTGCTGCTGGTGAACCGCTTCTTCCCCGGCATCCGCGCGTTCGCCTTCGTGGGGGCGGGCCTGGCGGAGGTGCCGCTGGGGCGCGCGCTGCTGTTCGGGTTCCTCTCCAGTCTCGCGTGGAATGGGCTGGTGATGGGCGCGGGCGTGGCGGTGGGCGGGAACCTGGAGAAGTTGAACGCGCTGATGGCGCAGTACCAGCGCGCGGCCGGGTTCCTGGTGCTGGTGGCCGCGGTGGCAGTGGCCATCCGCTGGTGGACGCGGCGGCGCGCCAGGACCCAAGCCGAAGACCGAAGCCGAAGTTGAGCCCGTCCGCACCGTCGATGGCAGCACGGGACAGAATAGGGAAGGGGGCCGGGCCGTCCGCCTGCGTGAAATGTCCCAGCGGTCTGCTCGAGCGCTGTGTCCCGGCCGGATTGCGCGTTGACTCGGCGAGACCGAGAAACGACGCTACGTGCCCCTCGTACCTTCACCCGGAACACCCAGGTCCATGACGACTCCAGTGCACCCTCGATTCGTGTTGATGTGTCTCGCCGTGACGCTGCTCGTCGGCTGTTCGTCGACGGTGAGGGTCCGGCGCCTGAAGCCCGCGGAGGCCGGCATCTCCGGCCGCATCCGGGTGGCGGTGAAGGACTTCAGTGGGCAGGACGGCACGGCGTTCCAGGGGAGACTCGAGCAGGCCATCCAGAGCAACGGCTTCCACGACCTCATCGACCGCAGCCAGCTGCAGTCGCTGCTCGCCGAGCAGTCCATGTCCGCCTCGGCGCTCGCGCGCGAGGACGGGACGGTGCGGATGGGAGACCTGCTCATCGCGGGGGCCTACGTCACCGGTGATGCCGAGACCCGCGCGGTCGAGAACACCACGTCCAACCGGCGCCAGTGCTCCCGCTTCAACCCCAACACCAAGAAGACCGACACCTACCCCTGCACGGATTACACGCGGGAGGGCAGGGCGAACTACGTCGTCAACGCGAAGATCATCGACGTCTCGACCGGGAAGGTCCTGGGCACGCGCAACTACCGCAAGGAGCGGCGTGCCTCGACCTCCGCGACGGACGGCCAGCCTCGGGCCATCAATTACGACGAGCTGGTGGACGGGCTCCGCGACGAGGTGGTCAACGAGTTCATGCGGGTGCTCGCGCCGTACTCGGTGGACGAGGAGGTCCGCCTGGTCACGGACGGGGCGCTGCCGCAGCTCGAGGAGGGGAACAAGTTCGCCGCGCTGAACCAGTGGTCGGAGGCGGTGCAGCGGTACGGGGCGGCGGTGGCGGCGGTGTCGGCCTCCAGCGGGATGTACAAGCCGGAGAGCGCGGCGCGGGCCTTCTACTCGCTCGGGCTGGGGCTGGTGATGATCGGCGAGTACGACCAGGGGATTGGGCAGCTCAAGCGGGCCTCGTCCACCGTCCCGAGCGAGGAGTACGTCGCCATGCTCGCGCGGGCGAACCAGTGGAAGCTCGAGTCGGACAAGGTCAAGGCGCAGTCCGATTCGGCGTCTGCCGGGGCGCCTGCGCCTTGAAGCGGGCGCTGCTCCTGGCGGTGCTGTCCTGCGTGGGCTGCGCGACGGCGCCGGTCCGGCCCACGGCCCCGTGCGCACACCTGGAGCGGGCGGACTCGGCGCTGCGCCTCCGGTACCCGCGCGAGCTGTACGTGGTGGGGGTGGGGGTCTCCACGGGCGCGTGGAACCCCGAGGACGCACGCGCGAAGGCCGAGGCGTCGGCGAAGGCGAACGTGGCCGCGCAGTTGGTGGTGAACGTCCGCAGTTCCTTCACCACGGCCACGAGCGCCTCCACGTCCGAGGGGAGCAGCGAGGAGCAGCGCTGGAAGGTGGAGGAGGAGGTGGAGGCGGTGGACCTGCCGGGGCTCTCCATCGTGGAGACGTGCACGGACCCCGGCAACCTCGCGACCACGTCCCTGGTGGTGCTGGAGCGGCGTCCGGCCGCGGCGGCCATCCGCGGCGTGGTGGCAGAGCTCGAGGGAAGGGCCCAGCAGCTGTTGCCCACCGTGATGGAGGGCCTGGAGGGGGAGCTCCCCGCGGCCCACGTCCGGGAGGCGCAGCAGGTGATGCAGGACCTGCGGAAGGCGACGCGCCTGCGGACCGTGGCGCACGTGCTCGGGGCGCCGGTGGAGGGGCCCTCGCAGGAGGAGGCGCTGAGGGGGCTCGAGCGGGTGTACCGGGAGGCCATGACGGTCAAGCTGTCAGTCGTCCCGGAGGCCCGCTCCGGCCAGGTGGTGGAGCCGTTCCTGAAAGGCTTGAAGGCCACGCCGCTGTCACACCGGGCGGACGCGAGCCGCTTCACCCTGCGCGCGGAGGCGCAGGTCCAGGAGGCGTTGCGGGTGGGCCCCGGGGTGAAGGTGGTGCTCCGCGTGCGGGCCGCGCTGCTCGGAGCGGGCGAGCGGGTGCTGTTCGAGGGCGAGCGCGTGCTCACCGGCTCCGGGCGCAACGAGGAGAGCGCTGTCCGGGTGGCGCTGGGGCAGGGTGCAGCCGCGCTCGAGCAGCTGGCGGCGCAGGTGGTGAACTCGGCCGTGGACGCCAGGGCCGCGCAGGAGCGCTAGCATCCGAGGCATGTCGAGCCGCGCTGCGCTGCTGGTTTCTCTCCTCTTCTCCGCCGGTGTCTACGCCGAGACAGCCGCGTTCGAGTTCCGCCTCCTCGGCACGCCCGTGGGGCGGGTGGAACTCCAGCTCGAGAAGGGGAAGTTCACCTACCGCTCGCGGCAGTGGTTCAACCGGGGAGGCCGGGAGTCACTGCAGGGGCGCGCGGTGACGCTGCCTGCGACGCGGGCGCCACGGCCCGCGTCCCTGCTGTTTTGGCACAAGCCGGGAGACGGCTGCCGCAAGGCGAGGGACGAGCTCACCGGGAAGGTGGGACGGCTGTGCGCCGAGCTCCAGGGCACGAAGGGGGAGTTCCTCGGCAGTCCCTGGGAAGCCACCTATTCGGGAAAGCCGCTGAGGCTGGAGACGCTGAGGTTGGGAGACGCGGAGTACGTGCGGCTCGCGGACGAGGAGGCGAAGGCGCCCGCCCCTCCGGACTTTTCCGGGGAGGGGTTCCGCGTGGACGGGTACGAGGGGCGTCCGCAGGTGGATCCCCCGGTGAAGCTCGAGCCGTTCAACCCGGACCGCTGGAGCCGCAAGCAGGCGCAGGGGCTCGCGGAGAAGGTGCATGCCGGCAGTGCAGGAACCTCCAACGCGTGCCTGGAGCTGGCGCGCGCGTTCCGCGCCGAGGCCAACAAGGACCGGGTGAGGGCGGAGGTGGTGACGGGGCTGCTCGTGGAGGGGGACCGCGCGCTGCCGCACGCCTGGGTGCGGGTCATCACGGAGACCGGCCCGCTGGAGTTGGACCCGAGCTCGATGGAACCCGTGACGCCGGAGCGCTACGTGACGCTGTTCCGCAGCGCGGACCCCGCGGACGACGCGGCGGGGGGAAAGGTGTTCCTCGACCTGCTCGCGGGCCGGCGCGGGGTGGTGCGGAAGTAGCCGCTAGTCGAACGGGATGAGCGAGAGCTTCGCGCCCACGGGGGCCCCGAGTGCCTCGCGCGCGCGGGCAGGGAGGTGGACGCGCGTGTCGTCGAAGCGCACCGGGCACCGCACCGCGCGGAAGCGGCTGCGGCCGGAGTCCTTCTCGTACGACACGAGCACCTCCTCGGCCTCGTCCTCGAACGGCTCCTGCGCGAGCTTGGCCGTGCGGAAGCGCCGCACCAGCGTCACGTCCGCGAGGTTCGCCTCGTAGTGGGGGCCGCCGTCGAAGGGATCTATCCGCTCCACGTACCGGAACCCGATGCGCTCGAGCATCCGCTGCACGCCCTTCGTCTCGGGCCCCACCTCGCCCACCACGCGGCGCGCGCGGTCCCCCATCAGCGTCACGTAGATGTCCGACTGGGGGAACAGCTCCTTGATGAACTCCTTGTTGCCGCGGCTGAGCCGGTCCGCCTCCTGGTAGCTGAGGCCGGTGAAGTTCCGGCCGAGCGCCTCCCAGAGCACGGACTTGCCGTCCTTCCCGAGCGGCGGCATCAGCTCCGCGAGCACCTTGTCCCGGAAGAGCCGGCGGTGGGCCGCCATGTAGAGGAAGCGGACGTAGGACAGCTGCTTGCCCGGCTTCTCGGGGCCGCTGCGCCGCGGCGGGTCCACCACCAGGCCGCCGATCTCCGTGGGGCCGTCGTAGTTGTAGCCCATGGACAGCACCTTGTGACGGAAGTGCCGGTCCAGGCTCGCGGAGTAGTGCTCGCGCTCGCTGACTTCGAAATAGGCGTGCGGGGACTCGTAGGTGCCGTGCTGGGCGATGACCATGCTGGTACCCAGGATGACTTCGTTGCGGAGGTCCTCGAGCACGAAGAGGTACTCGCGCTGCAGCGGGTTCTGGATGCGCCCGGCGAAGCTGCGCACCGAGGTGTCGATGAGTTTCTCGAGCACCTCCTCGTTGTGGGGCAGGTTGACGGTGTTCAGCACGGCAGCGAGGCGCTTGAGCCCCTGCAGGTCCGTCTTCTGCACATCCCGGATGACGAGCATGGCGGGGCAGGCTTATAGCCGCAATCCGCCATGAATCACCGCGCAGAGGTGCGACCGGGGCCGGGCTGGGACGTCGTGGAGTTGACCAACGGGCAGGCGCGGGTGGAGGTGCACCCTGCCCGCGGGGGCCTGGTGGCGCGGTTCGACGTGGACGGCGCGCCGGTGCTGTACCTGGACGAGGCGACGCTGCGGGATACCGGCAAGAACGTTCGAGGCGGCGTGCCGGTGCTGTTTCCGTTCGCGGGCAAGGCGCCGCCGGGGAGCGACCTTCCGCAGCACGGGCTCGCGCGGAAGGTGGCGTGGGAGACCGTGCGCCTGTCCGGTGGGGACACGGCGGAGCTCGTGATGGGCGTGGACGTGGCGCCCTACCGGCTGGAGCTCGCGGTGGGACTGTCGGGCCGCCGGCTCTCGGTGGACGCGCGCGTGGAGAACCGCGGCAGCGTGGCTGCGCCGGTGCACTACGGGCTCCACCCGTACTTCTATGTCCCGGACGCGGTGAAGCGGGACGTGAGACTGGAGGTCGAGGCGACGCGCGCGTTCGACAACCGGACGGGGACGGAGGGGGCGTTCACCGGCTTCGACTTCACGGCAGAGGAGCTGGACCTCCACCTGCTGGACGCGCGGACGGAGCGCCCGGTGCTGCACCGGCCGGGGTTGCCGCCCATCACCTTCGAGTGGGGCTGCGCGGATTTCCCGGTGTGCGTGGTGTGGACGGTGAAGGGGAAGGACTACGTCTGCGTGGAGCCGTGGACGGCGCGGGGAGGAAGGCCGTCCGGGCGGATGCTTCGCTCGGGTGAGAGGTGTGGGTTCAAATTTGCCGTAACGGTGTAGGCCCCTCGTCCGGGATTTGCCGGGGAGATATCAGGGGCAGTATCATTGTCACGTGGGCGGACCGGAAGACATTCTCGAAGCTGCCCGGCGCAATCCACGCGACATCCGGTTCGCAGAACTCGTCCGGTTGGTCGAAGCGCTCGGATTCAAACGCCGTCGCACGTCCGGCTCGCACCACATCTTCAAGGCGCCGGGGCTCCCCCTCATCAACCTCCAGTCGGAGGGAGGGAAGGCGAAGCCCTACCAGGTGCGGCAGGTGATCGACCTCGTGGAACAGTACAAGTTGGAGGTGAAGTGATGGACGTCTTCCCGTACCGAATCGTCACGGAGTGGAGCGAGGAAGACTCGGTCTTCGTTGCCCGGGTACCAGCCCTTGGCGCTGCCGGCCACGGGCCCTCTCCCGAGAAGGCCTCGCGCGAAGCGCGGAAGGCCGCGGAGGGGATGCTCGAGGTACTGCGGGAAGACGGGGAGGACATTCCCGAGCCGGATACTTCCGCGGACTTCTCAGGGCGGGTGCTCTTGCGGCTGCCGCGCTGGTTGCACGGCGCGCTGGCGAGGAGGGCACGCGAAGATGGCGTGTCGCTCAACCAGGAGATGGTCTCGCTGCTGGCGTCCATCGTGGGGAAGGAAACGTCGCGCGGCTGACAGTCACGAATTCGCACTTCGGACGCGCCGGGCTTCCGCGCACGGGCCGGATGCGCCAGAACGCGCAGTCACCATGGCCAAGCTCAAGGCAGTGCTCATCGGCGGCACCGGGTACGGCGGCGCGGAGATTCTCCGCCGGCTCCTGTTCCATCCCCACGTGGAGGTCACCCGGGTCACCGCGGTGGACAACGTGGGCAAGCGGGTGGGGGACGTGCACCTCAACCTGCAGGGGCTGACAGAGCTCACGTTCGAGCAGCTCTCGCCGAAGGAGGCGGTGAAGGGCGCGGACGTGGTGTTCCTCGCCATGCCGCACAAGACGACCGCGGCGGTGGTGATGGAGATCCTCGATTCCGGCTGCCGCATCGTGGACCTGTCCGGTGACTTCCGCCTCCGCGACCCGGACGCGTACGGCAAGTTCTACGGCGCGGCTCACCCGGCCCCGGAGCTGCTGCGGGAAGGGCGTTTCACGTACGGCATGCCGGAGCTGGACCGCGCGTCGCTGAAGACCGCCCGGTACGTCGCGAGCCCCGGCTGTTTCGCCACGGCCATTGCCCTGGGGCTGATGCCGCTGGCGCGCGGGGGGCTGCTCTCCGGCGCCATCCACACCGTGGCCGCGACGGGCAGCTCCGGCAGCGGCGCCAACCCGCAGATCACCACGCACCACCCGCTTCGGGCCGCGAACCTGCGCACCTACAAGCCGCTGGAACACCAGCACGTGCCGGAAATCCTCCAGACGCTGACGCGGGCCGGCGGCTCGGCCGAGGCCTCGCTGGAGTTCGTGCCCGTCTCCGCCCCGCTGCCGCGCGGCATCTTCGCCACCTCCTTCGTGGACGTGCCCGCGGAGACCACGCAGGGGCAGCTGGACGCGCTGTGGAAGAAGACCTGGGCGGGCGAGCCGTTCGTGCGCATCGTCGGCGGTGGCCGGCAGCCGGAGGTCATCGGCGTGGCGCACTCCAATTACGTGGAGGTGGGCTTCTCGCTGGGGCCCGTCGCGGGCAGCTCCCGCCGCGTCGTCTGCTTCAGTGCACTCGACAACCTGGTGAAGGGCGGCGCGGGGCAGGCCATCCAGGCGTTCAACGTGATGATGGGCTTCGACGAGAAGCTGACCCTCGCCGAGCCGGGGCTGTGGCCATGACCGGGGAACTTTCCGCGTTCGCGGGCCAGTGGTTCGTCGTGAAGATTGGCGGGGAGTTGGCGCAGGACCGCGCGAAGCTCGCTGCTTCCGTGGGACGCGCGGTGCGCACCTTCCACGGTGCCGGCGTCCGCGTGGTGGTGGTGCACGGCGGCGGACCGCAGGCCACCGAGATGCAGAAGCGGCTCGGGCTCGAGCCGCGGATGGTGGCCGGCCGGCGCTACACGGACGAGGCCACGCTGGAGGTGATGAAGATGACGCTCGCGGGGCAGGTCTCCGTGGACGTGGCCTCTGCGCTGCGTCTCGCGGGGGTGCCGGCCCTGTGCACCTCCGGGATGAGCGCCTCGCTCGTGGTGGCCACGCGCCGCCCGCCGCGCGTGATGAGCGGTGCGGGGCCTGGGCCGGTGGACCTCGGGCTCGTGGGCGACATTGCCTCGGTGGACGTGAAGGCGCTCGGCGCGCTCTCTGCCGCAGGCTTCGTCCCGGTGCTGGGCTCGCTCGCGGGGGACGCTGACGGTAACCCGCTCAACATCAACGCGGACACGGTGGCCACGCGCATCGCGGCGGAGCTGCGGGCGGCGAGGCTGCTGCTCGTCTCCAACGTGCCGGGCGTGCTGCGGGACCGCACCGACGTCACCACCCGCATCCCCACGCTCACGCGCGCCGAGGCGCAGGCGCAGATTGCCTCCGGCGTCATCCAGGGCGGGATGATTCCCAAGGTGGAGGAGAGCTTCGAGATGCTGGAAGCCGGCATCGGGGCGGTGCACATCGTGGGCATCGAGCCCGCGGACGCGGTGCTGGAAGAGGCCGCCCACCCGGGCAGCCGGGGGACCGCCTTCCTCCGCGCCTGACGCGGCCAGCCGGAAACTCCCGGCGGTGGACGCCGGGTGTTAGCCTCTCCGGCGTACCCATGTCCCACGACGCACGCTCCCCGAGCCCCTCTCCCGAGAGGCCCGCGGGCGGACCTGAGCTCCGGCTCCAGGACCGCCGCGCGTTCGTCGGCTTTCCGCCGCTCGAGGTGGCTCCGGGCGTGGTGGTGCGGGACTTCGCGCTGCAGGTGCCGGACGTCACCTTCCCCTTCAACGTCACCGGCGGGGCCACCCGGTTCCAGAGACAGAAGCTGCTCTTCGGCGAGCTCGAGGTGGAGCTCTCCGCGGAGCTCGTGCGACGGAAGCTCGCCGAGGCGGCGGGCCGGGCCGGCGGGCTCTCGGACGTGGTGCTGCACTTCCGACCCGGTCACCTCGAGGGCGAGGCACGCCTCCCCGCGGCGGGCGGCGCGCCGCTGACCTTCAAGCTCGCGCTGGACGGACTGGGGCCGGAGCTCGCCGCGTGGGTGTACGACGTGCGGCTCTATGCGCCCGTCCCGCTCGCGGCGGCCCAGGTGCCTGCGCTGCTGGTGCGCGCGCTCGCGGGACTGGACGTGCTCCCGGGCGTGAGGCCGCGCGGCGCCTCGGGCTTCACCGCCCGCGTGCTCGAGGGGCTCGTGGAGGTGGCCGCCGTCTCGCGCGGCTTCAAGGTGCCGGACGTGGACCGCGCGCAGCTTGCGCAGGTGGAGGTGGGCGCGGGGGGAATCGTGCTGCGCTTCACCGCCGCGGGACTCCCTCCCCCGGCGGTCCCGGACGAGACGCTGCTGCTGCAGCTCGAGGGGGCGCGCGCTTTCGCGGAAGCAGAAGGGCTGCTCGCGGAGGGGAGGCTCCCCGAGGCGCGGGACGCCTACCTGCGCGCGGGCGACGTCGCGGATGCGCACCCGTTCGCGGTGGAGCGGCTGCTCCAGCTGCTGGCCGCGGACCCCGGCGCGGACGCGCTGGCCCTGGACGTGGCGGACCTGCTCGCGCGGAGGCGTCCCAACGCCGCAGCCCCGCTGTGGGCCGAGGCGGTGGTGCGGGAGCGGCGCGGCGAGAAGGCCTCCGCGGCCGAGCGCTACCTCGCGCTGTCGCTGCAGGCCCGCGCCCGCGGTGAGCTTGCGTCGGCGTTCCTCGCCGCGGAGGCGGCGGCCCGGCTCGCCACCGAGGTTGCCCCCGCGCTCGCGGTGCGCGCGCTGCACGAACTGCTCGGCCTGCGGCCGGACCACCTGCCCTCGCTGCAGGCGCTCGCGCGCGCGTCCGACGCCTCCGGGGACCGCGCGTCCTCCCTCCGTGCGTGGCGGCGCATCTCCGCGCTGGCCCGCGACGTGCGGGACGCGGCCGAGGCGCACGTCCAGCTGGCACGGCTCACGGCGGAGGGTGCCCCCGCGGAACTGTCCGCTGCACGGCTCCACTGCGAGGCGGCGCTGCGCCTGCAACCGGACCAGCTCGACGCGCTCGAGCTGCTCGGCGAGCTGTGCCTCCGCGCCGGCGAGCACCTCCGTGCGCTGCGGGCACTGGACCGGCTCCGGGAATTGGCGCTGGCGCGGCACGAGCTCGGCCGGGTGGCCACCGCGAGCACGCTCGCGGGGCGCGCGTGGGAGACGGGCCTCGCCCAGCTCGACAACGCGCTGCTCCGCTACCGCGAGTCCGCGGGCCTGCGTCCAGCCGATGCCGTGGCGCACGCGGGCGTGGCGCGCGTGGCGCACAAGCTCGGCCGTTGGCAGGAGGCGCTGGCCTCGGCACAGCAGGCGGTGGAGCTCGCGGGCCCTGCCCCGGTCGATTCGACGACACGCGCCGCGGCACACCAGTCGTGGCACCTTCTTGCAAAGGTGTACGCGGAGGTCCTCCGCGAGCCTTCGCGTGCGCAGGACGCGCTCGCCCAGGCGCTGGAGCTGGAGCCCGCGGACACGGCGGCGCTCTCCGTGCTGGTGCCTGCGTGGCGCGCGGCGGGGCGTCCCGCGGAGCTCGCGGACGCGCTCGAGAAGCTGGCGCGCACCACGCGGTCGCTGCCGGACCGCGCGCAGCTGTACGCGGAGGCGGGCGAGCTGTACCGCACCCGGCTCGGACGTCCCGAGGCCGCGGCCCGCCTGCACGGGCTCGCCCTGGAGGCGCAGCCTGCGCACCGCCCCGCGCTCGAGGCGCTGCTCGCGCTCGCGGAGGCTTCCCGGGATGCCGCTTCGCTCTGCCGGTGCCTGCGTGCGCTCGCGGACCTCGAGCTGCCGGGCCCTGCTCGCAACCGGTTCCTGCGGCGCCTCTCGGTGGCCGCGCGCGAGGTGGGAGATCTCGAGCGCGCCTCCGGGGCGCTCTCGGAGCTGCTTGCCACCGAGCCCGCGGACCTCGCCGCGCTCGGAGAGCTCCGCGAGCTCCTGCGCCGCCGCGGCGAGGTGAGCGCCCTGGCGCAGGCGCTCTCGGCGCGCGCAGCGGCGGCGGAGGCGGCCGGAGAGGTCCGGCTCGCGGCCTCCACGCTCCGGGAACTCGCCGAGGTGCAGGCGCAGCGGCTCGGCCGGCGCGTGGACGCGCTCGGGTCCCTGGAGCGGGCGGTGTTGCTCCTCCCCGAGTCCTCCGTGCTGCTGGAGCTCGGGACGCTCTCGCTGCAGTGCGACCGCCCGGAGGCGGCACGCCGCGCGTTGGAGGACGCGCTCGCGCGGCTGCCGGCGCACGCCCCTCCCGAGCGCGTGGCGGAGGTGCGCGCCCGGCTGGGCGAGGCGCTCGAGCTGCTCGGCGAGACGGATTCGGCGCGCGAACAGTGCGCCCGCGCCTTCGCGCTGCGGCCGCTCGACGACGGGCTCGCCGGACGGTTGGAGCGGCTGTACCGGGTCGCGGGGTTGCCGCGGGAGCTCGCACACGTCCATGGCCGACGGGCAGAGGCGCTCCGCGGGGCAGGGCGTACCGAGGAGGCGGCGGGGCTCTTCTTCGAGTCCGGGCGTGCGCTCGCGGCGCTGTCCGACAAGGGCGGGGCGGCGCAGCGGCTCACCGAGGCGCTCGCCTGCGGCCCCTCGGCGGACTTCGCGGCGGATGCGCTCCGCCTGCTCGCGCAGCTCGCGCTGGAGCGGGGCGCGCAGGTGGAGGCCGCGGAACTCCAGGCGCGGCTCGCCGCGGTGCAGGGGGACGGTCGCGAGGCGGCGCGGTGGCTGGTGGGTGCGGCGCGGCTCGTGGACGACGTGGGCCGGCGCGCGGCCTTGCTGGAGCAGGCGCTGGTGCGCGCGCCCCTGTACGCCCCCGCCCGGCTCGCGCGTGGACAGCTCCGGGCAGAGACGGCGCCGCTCTCGGCGCTCGAGGACATGGAGGCGGCGTGCGCGGTGCCGCCGGAGAGCGCGGATGGCCTCCCGGACGCAGAGCGGATCCCGGCGCTCTCCCGCGCGGTGAAGGTGGCCGAGGCGGTGGACCAGTGGGAGACGGCGAGGCGGCTGCTGGGGATGCTCGCGAAGGCGACGCCCGGAGACCGCGACACGCTCTCCTCCCTGCTGTCGCTCCACCGCAGGGCGGGTGCGCGCGAGGCGGAGGCGGAGGTGCTGGGGCGGCTGCTCGAGGTGGTGGGCCCGGACGAGGCGCTGCCGCTCCTGAGGGAGGCCGCGGCGCTCCGCATGGAACTGGGCCAGCTCTCCTCCGCCGCCGAGGCTGCCCGCGAGTGGCTGCGGCGCGCGCCGGGTGACGCCGAGGCGGCGGCGGTGCTGCTCCGTGCCTCACCTCCCGAGGCCGTGGAGGACCGGCGGGCGGCGTTGGAGGTCCTGCTCGCCCACGCGCCGTCGGAGCCGGAGCGCGCCTCGCTGCAGGCCCAGGCCGCGGCCCTGCCGGTGCGCGAGGTGCCGGTGGCCGTCGGCGCGCTCGAGGAGGAGGTCGCCCGGCGTCGTTCCGAGGAACCGCCGTCCGACGAACTCGCGGAGGCGTGCGGGCGGCTCGCCGAGCAGGAGCTCCGGCGCGGACGGCTCGAGCTCGCGGAGGCGCTGTTCGAGGAACAGGCAGGGACCTGGGAGCAGCTGGGGCGGGCGGACGCGGCGCTCTCGGCGCTCCTGCGTGTCCGGCAGCTGCGCGAGGACGAGGGCGACGACGCGGGCGCTGCCGCGGTGGAGCTTCGCCGCGCCGCGCTTTACCGGGACGCGCGGTTTGACCTCGCTGCCGCCGAGGAGTGCCTGCTGAAGGGCTTCGAGCTGCAGCGCGCGGTGGAGGTGGCCCGCGCCGGGGCAGAGCTCGCGCGCAGGCGAGAGGACGCCGCCGCCGAGGCGGACTGGCTCGACCGGCAGCTGCTCGTGTTGGAGGCGCCCACCGAGCGCGCCGCGGTGCTGCTGCAGCTCGCGGCGCTCTTCCTCGACAAGCTCGCTGCGCCCCGGCCGGCGGAGGCAGCGGCCCGCGAGGCCGTGCGTCTCCACCCCGAGGCGCCCGGTGCCGCGGCGGTGCTCGCCCGCGCCCAGGCAGCGGTGGCGGAGGGGGCATGAGGCGGCGCGTGCTGCTGGCCGTGGGGTTGCTGCTGGCGGGGTGTCCCGGTCCGTCCGCGCCTTCCGGCGAGGAGGTGCTCGGCCAGTTCGAGCTGGTCGCGGAGCCGGTCTCCTCGACGTGCAGCTACGCGGAAGCCCCGAGCGGGAACCTCCCGTTCACGCTGCAGGTGCGGCGAACGCTGGACGGCGGCGCGGTCACGGTGACGCTGAATGGGCTCGAGCGCCCGGCCTCGTTCGACGGGCAGGTGCTGCGGACGGTGTTCGAGGCACCGCGCGTCTTCGCGGACTGCAGCTGCAACGCCGAGCAGCGCGACGCGGGCTGCGCGTGCACGGGGGCGACGCTGACGGAGACGCTCGAAGTGGCGCTCGCGTCCCTCAGCCAGGACCAGGTGCTCGGCGGTGCGTGCCCTGCGAATGCGCTGGACGGCGGCATGCCGACGCCGGCCTCGGACGCGGGCATCTTCCTGCCCACCACCACGGCGCGCGGCTTCGACGCGGTGCGCGCGTGCGGTGAACTCGTGGACGACATCCAGCCCGCGGAGGGCTGCTTCTGCGCCGCGTGCAGCATGCGCTACGCGGTGCGCGGGGTGAGGCGATGACGAGACGTGCCGTGGTGCTCCTCTCCGGGGGCCTGGACTCCACCACCTGCCTGGCCATGGCGAAGGCGGCGGGCTTCGAGCCGGTGTGCCTGTGCGTGTCCTACGGGCAACGCCACGCGGTGGAGATCGACCGGGCGGGTGCCGTGGCGCAGGCGTTCGGCGTGGCGGACTTCCGCGTGCTGTCGTTGGACCTGCGCGCCATCGGCGGTTCGGCACTCACCGCGGAGGTGGAGGTGCCGCGGGACCGGGCCGAGGGGGACATGGCGCACGGCATCCCGGTCACCTACGTGCCGGCGCGCAACACCATCATGCTCGGGCTGGCGCTCGGGCTCGCGGAGGTGGTCGGCGCGGTGGACCTCTACATCGGCGTCAACGCGGTGGACTACAGCGGCTACCCGGACTGCCGTCCCGAGTTCATCCGCGCGTTCGAGCAGCTGGCGAACCTCGCCACGAAGGCGGGCGTGGAGGGGGCGCGCTTCACCGTGCATGCGCCGCTCTCGGGGATGACGAAGGCGGACATCATCCGCGCGGGCACGGCGCTGGGCGTGGACTACGGGCTCACGCACAGCTGTTACGATCCTTCCCCCGGGGGCCTCGCCTGCGGCCACTGCGACAGCTGCCAGCTGCGGCGCAAGGGATTCCGGGAGGCCGGCGTGGCGGACCCCACGCGCTACGCGTGAGCGCGGCGCTGCACCTGGCCGCGTGGCTCTGGGCCGCGGCCCCCGCGCAGGAGTTGGTGGACGTCACCGTCCGCATCCCCGACGCGGTGTTGGATCTCCGCTACGCCACGGCGGACAATTTCCTGAAGCGCCCCCTGTACCCGGCAGGTGCGCGTTGCCTGTTGCGCGCCGAGGTGGCCGAGGGGCTCGCCGGGGCGGCAGCGGCGCTGCGTGCGCAGGGGTACCGGCTTCGCCTCTACGACTGCTACCGCCCGGCCTCGGTGCAGCAGGTGATGTTCGAGGCTTTCCCCCACGTGGGCTACGTGGCGGACCCCGCGCGCGGAGGCAGCGTGCACAACCGCGCCGCCGCGGTGGACGTGGGGCTCGTGGCACTGGACGGATCGGACGTGCCGCTGCCCACGGCGTTCGACTTCTTCGGCCGCGCGGCCTGGCACGGTGCGCCCGGTACGCCGCCCGAGGCGCGGCGAAACCGGGAGCGCCTCCTGGAAGCCATGGAAGCCGCCGGCTTCAAGCGGAACCGGATGGAGTGGTGGCATTACGAGTGGAAGGCGGGGAAGCGCAGTCCGCGGCTGGACGTGCCCTTCACCCGCTGAGCCTCACGGCGCACACCCCGCGAGGCACGTGCCGGACACGCACCGGCCCGAGCTGCACGACGCGTCCCCGGTGCAGGGGGCATTGGGACCGAGCAGCCCGCTGCACACCCCGCCCCCGTCCGCGGTGGGGACGCAGGCGCCGTGCAGGCACTCCCCGCCTGCACACGGGCTGCCGGAGAGGGGGAGCTGCGTGCAATATCCTTCCACGCAGGCGCCGAAGGCCCGGCACCCGCGGTCCGAGCCGCACGGGGCTCCCGCCGGGCTGCGCGGACGGCAGCGCCAGGCCCCGGCTTCCTCCACGCAGGCAAGGTGGGGGGCGCAGTCGTCGTCCGCGAGGCAGGGGGCGTTCTCGCCCAGCGGCGAGAGGCACAGGCCCACGTGCTGGGCGGTGCGTCCCGCGCACGTGAGGCCAGGGGCGCAGGATTGCCCCGTTCCACACTCGGCCGTGCGGGGGAGGGGGCCACGCGGCGCACACCGCCCGGACTGCGGCACGCAGACGCTGCCCGGCCGGCACTGGAACGTGGCGGTGCACGGCGTCCCGTCCGGCGAGCGGGCCACGCAGGTGCCTCCGTCCGAGCCGAGCGCGCAGAAGAGCGTCTCCAGGCACTCGTCCCGCGAGGCGCAGGGCGTCCGGGCGGAGTTGCGCCGCTCGCAGGCGCCGCTTGCTCCGCAGAAGAACCCCTCGGCGCACCTCGTCCGCCCGTCGCACGGTGCGCCCTCCGGGGACGGCGCTGCACAGAGCCCCGTCCGCCCATCCCCAGCGGGCAGGCAGAACAGCCCTGCACCCGCCAGGCAGTCCGCGTCCGCCGTGCAGTCCTCGCCGGCGTTGCCCGGGGGTCGGCAGGTCCGTGGGCACGCGAGGCCCCGGCAGACCTCTCCCGCGGGGCACTCGGAGTAGGGCCCGCCGAAGCACGGTCCCCCGCTGCCGGCGGCAGGCAGCAGGAAGTCCCCGCACACGTCCGGGGGCTCCTGCACGAGCTCGCAGGGGCGCCCGGCCCAGGCCTGCGCGCAGGCGACCACCACGGAGGGGAGCATGCGCAGCGTCCCGGCAGCCACGCGCGAGGGCCAGTAGGCCGGGCCGCACTCCGTCTCGGAAAGCGCAGCGGCGCAGGCCTCGAGTCCACCGTCCTCTCCGCCCACGAGTCCGCAGCGCTGCAGGGCACTGCAGTGGGCCGCGTTCAACACGGCGCAGGCGTTGTCTGCGTGGAGGCCTGTCCCGGCCCCCGCGTCACGCCCGCCGTCCGCGCCGCCTGCCCCGCCGTCGCGCGATGCTGCCGTGCCACCGTCGGGAGGAGCAACGGGGTCGAGCGCGCAGCTGCCCACGAGCAGCAGCGAGGTGCACAACGCACGCAGCGTCACGGCCGCCCCGGCTCTGCGCGCCGCACGGCGACCAACTCGGCCACGATGCTGACGGCAATCTCCGCCGGCTGCCGATGACGCCGAGGTAGGCCGCGGGCTTGCCGAGCAGCGCCTCCACCACGGCCTGGTCCAGCGGGTGATCATGCGTGGTGACGCAGAAGAAGCAGTCCGCGCCGCCGGGCAGCTCGCTCGCCACCGTGGCAGGGTCCCTCCGGACGAGCTCCATCCCGGGAAACCGCTCCGCCGTGGCCCATTCGGCGCGCTCGTCCACCACCGACACCCGGAAGCCCACGTGCCGCGCCAGCGAAGCAAGTTCCTTCGCCACGTGGCCCGCGCCGAACACCCACAGCCGCGCCGACGGCACGTGCTTCTCCAGGAAGAGCTGCATCTTCCCGCCGCAGCACATTCCCAGCTCGTGCGTGAGGTGCGTCTCCAGCAGCCGGTGGCTGTCGGGCGAGCGCATGAGCGCACGTGCCGCCTCCACCACCTGCTGCTCGATGGCACCTCCACCCACGGTGCCGCGGAGGCTCCCGTCCTCGAGCACCGCCATCCGCGCGCCCGGTTTCTGCGGGGTGCTCCCACCGGTGGACACGACCGTGGCCACGACGAAGGTGCGTCCCTCGGACGCGAGCTCTGCGAGGTCCTGGAAGTGGGCAGACGACATGGAAGGTTATTGCAGGGCGCGGCATCCCCGGGGACAGGCCGGCGGGGCGACGACGCGCATGCTACGGGCGCCGGCTACTTGTTGACCATGGCGCGGCAGGCCTCGGAGAGCTCCGCCTCGTGGGACTTGATGCAGGCCTTCATCTCCTTGCCCTTCATCCCGGCGCAGAACTTCTCGCGGTCCGCCTTGCACGCGCCGCGCGAAGCCATCTTCTCCGCCTTCTCGCGGCACTCGGGGGTGAGCTCGGCGGCGTGGGAGGCCATGCACTCCTTGAGCGCCTTGCCCTTCATGTCCGGGCAGAACTTCTCGCGGTCCGCCTTGCACGGTCCGCCGCGCCCTGCCTGCTTCTTCACGAACTCGCCGCACTCGGGGGAGAGCTCCGCGGCGTGGGACACCATGCACGCCTTCATCTCCTTGCCCTTCATCCCGGCGCAGAACTTCTCGCGGTCTGCCTTGCAGGGGCCCGTGCCGGGGGCGGCGAAGACGGCGGTGGCGCAGAGGACGGTCAGCAGGGAGAGGCGGTTCATGGTGTGCTCCGGGTGCGAGGTGTGACGGCGTGGTGGACGAAGGGGAACGACGCCTTCTTCAAC
>JBDLRJ010000461.1:0-6409 GCA_039800145.1 Pseudomonadota bacterium
CAGGTGTCCACCACGCAGGTGTTGCCCGCGGCGCAGCCCTTGATCCCGTCGCAGTTCGTGTCCACGGCGACCGAGCAGTTCTGGCGGGCGCCGGGGTGGATGTCGCGGTCCAGGTCGTCGCAGTCCGCGTCCGGTCCGTCCCCGGTGAAGTAGCCGTCTCCGTCCGCGTCTCCGGCCACCGGGGTGGGGCCCACGGTGAGGGTCACCTCTTTTGTACCGGTCCAGGGGAAGTCGGCATTCACGGAGGGGCTTCGCTCCGCGGAGGTGCCCCGGTCGCAGAGCTCGTACCCGAGCGCGTGCAGCGTGACCGGCCCCGTGAGCCCGTTGCCCTGGTACACGGCGACCTTCAGCTCCTTCCCGTCGTACGGGAGCTTCCCGGTGGACAGGGAGGAGCCGGAGACCGGCGTTACCACGACCTCCACGCAGCGTGAGATGCTTGCGGTGGTCACCTTCACGGTGACGCCGAGCGCGCCGGTCCCGCTGCCTCCCAGTCCTTCCAGGGAGCAACCGGCAGCGAGCAGCAACAGGATGAGGCCAGGACGCAGGGCGAGCTTGGGGGCCATCTGGGCGACACACATTAGCCGGAAGTCCCTGCTATGTGTCTGCCCATGGTCCGCTCTTTCGTTCCCCTCCTGCTGCTCGTGTTCACCGCGTGCACCGACCGCTTCATTCCGCGGGACACGCGGGTCACGTTCGACCCCACGTCCAGGAGCGAGTTCTGGTCCCTCCCGTTCCCGAGCGATCTCCGCAGGGAGGCGGATGGGACCTTCAACCTCACGCGCTACCCCGGGCCGCGCAGCCTCATCAGCGAGGCCTGGCTGAAGACCGCAGACGCCCGGCTGAAAGACGGGTGGGGGCTGACGCCTGGTGTCTTCTTCACCCTGTCCGCGGACGTGGCCCCGTCCTCGCTCCCGGCAACCGCGGCGGAGAGCATGGCGCCGGGGGCCTCGGTGTTCCTGGTGGACGTGGACCCGGCTTCGCCCGAGCGCGGCCGCCGCTTCCCGCTGGAGGTGTCGTTCGACGCCGAGGGCGGTGCCACCCGCCCCGCGCACCTGCTGTCGCTCGTGCAGACCTTCGGCTTCGTGCGGCGCCCCAACACCACCTACGCCGCTGTGATCACGGACGGGGTGCGCGACACGGCGGGTGAACCGGTGGGGCGGAGCGAGGCCTTCCACGCGGCCTGGACTGCGCAGGCCGGCGCGGATGCCGCGGCGGTGGAGAACCTGGAGCCGCTTCGGGCCTGGATGGAGACGGAGAAACTGGACCCGGCGCGCGTGGTGGGGGCCGCCGTGTTCCGCACCTACGATCCGAACGCCACGCTGCGCCGGCTGGTGGACTGGGCCGCCACGCTCCCGGACCCGGAACTCGCGTCCAGCTTCGAGGTGGCGGAGGACTACCCCACCTTCCGCGTGGTCAAGGCCCGCTGGCGCGTGCCGAAGATCCAGTCCGGTGAGCGGCCGGGCGAGGGCGCCATCCAGTGGGGCGAGGACGGCCGCCCGGTCCAGTCCGGGACGCAGGAGTGCCGGCTCGTGTTCGGCGTTCCCAAGCGCCCCATGCCCGCCGAGGGCTTCCCGCTGATGGTGTACCTGCATGGCTCCGGTGGGCAGGCGTACGAGCCCATCGACCGCGGCCCCTCCACGCTCGACCAACCGCCTCCGCGCCCGGACGCGCCGAAGGGGACCGGGCCGGCCCGCTACCTCTCGGAGCGGGGCGTGGCCGTGCTGGGCTTCGACTTCCCCCTGCACGGAGAGCGGCGCTCGCCCCCGGACACCTCGGGGTTGGACTTCTACAGCCTGTTCGGGACGCTGGATGACACGTACAACATCAACCAGACGATCGACAACATGACGGTCGCCGTCATGGAGGTGACCTACCTCACGCGCCTGCTCGGCGCGCTGCGCATCCCCGCTGCGCTGGATCCCGGCTTCGACGCGGGGGGCGCCGCGGACGGGATGCTCAAGTTCGACGTCTCCCGCCTGTCCGCCATGGGCCACTCCATGGGGAGCACGCTCGGGATCGTGGCTGCCACGGTGGACCCGCGGGTCCAGGGTTGGGTGTTCTCGGGCTCGGGGGGAATGCTGATCGAGGTGGCGAACAGCGGGAGCTACCCGGTGGTGCTGAAGCCGGTGGTGCAGGACTTCATGTCCTTTCCCGCGGGGGAGGAGATCTCCCGGGGCCACCCGCTGATGCACCTGTTCCAGCACCTCTGGGACCACGTGGACCCCGTGGCGAAGGCGCGCCACGTGGCGCTCGAGCCGCGCGAGGGGCGGGGCGGGCGTCCCTTCCTGCAGTTCGCCGCCATCACCGACGGCTACTTCCACCCGCTCGCGCAACAGGCCGTTGCCGTGGCGCTGGGAGGACAGCAGGTGGGGGCCGCCGTGGAGAAGACGCTGCCCGCCGCGCTCGCGCTCGCGGGACGGGCCGAGGCGAGCTACCCCGTGCAGGGCAACCTGCCCGGGGGGATCACCGGCGCGGTGGTCCCCCAAGCCGTGCCGAACGATCTCGGCCACTACGTGGTGTTCGACACGCCGGAGGCGCAGTCCCAGTACCTGTGCTTCGCCCAGACGGTGGGCCGTGCGGGCGGGCCGGTGATCGTGGCGCCGCAGCCGCTGGATGCGCCCTGTCCCTGAGCGCGGCTACTTCGAACCGGCCTGCCGGTAGAAGAGCACGAGCGAGTAGCAGTGGAACTCCTGGTCGGAGGACTGGCACACCACCCGGTCCACGATCTCGAGGTCCGCATTGCTCTTGATCCAGCGCGTGACGTTCTCGCCGAGCTCTTCGCGCTCGCGCGCCTTGGTGGCTGAGAAGACCTTCACGCCCGTGAACATGCGCCGCGGTATCGCACGCGCCAGAAGCAGGTGTCAAAAGGTGGCCAGTGTGCGGGCCCCGCGCCTTCCGTGACGGCGCGCCCGGGGCCACCTTGCACCCCGCGGCACGGGCGACGGAACGGGGAGGGTGGGCATGGGGAGTGGAGAGAAGGGCAAGAAGGATCTCGCAATCGAGTTCATCAACGCGATCCGGACCATGGATCCCCAGGTGCTCAACGCGCTGATCGTGCGCGAGGCGGGCGAGGACCTGGCGCAGTTCTTCCTGACGTACGCCTCCAGCCTGATTTCGAGGGATCCCGCGCGCGTACTGGAGAACACCTCCTCGCTGATGCTGATGGGGTACCTCATCCGGCAGAACGAAGAGCGGAAGCGCGCGCCGGTGGGGTTGCCGCAGCCCTTCGCGCTCGCCTGAGCGCGCGCGCTGCGCGGTGGAGGTTGCGGGGGTACGCGGCCGGCTGCTACAGCGCCGCCCCGCTCCCATGCTGATCGATCTCCACTGCCACTCGTATCTCTCCATGAACTGCCCGCTGGATCCCGCCAAGGTGCTCGAGCGGGCCGCGGCGCACGGGCTGGACGGGGTTGCCTTCACCGAGACCAACACCCAGGACGGCGTGGACGAGCTGCTGGATCTCGCCCGCAAGTCGAAGGTGAAGATCTTCGTGGGGCTCGAGCTGAACACGGACAAGGGGCAGTTCCTCTGCTTCTTCCCGGATCCGCTCAAGGTTCCGGAGCCGGTCCAGCTGTGGGGCAGCAACCGCGAGAAGCCCTGGAGCGCGGCAGAGTGCCTGCCGAAGCTGCGGTCCCTCGGCGCAGCCGTCGTCGCGGCGCGGCCCTACGACCGGGACTTCGAGCACCCCGCGCTGGACGCGGTGCTGACCGTGGGCGGCCTGGACGCGGTGGAGGGCTACAACGCCCGCGTCCGCCAGTCCGGGAACGATCTCGCGGTGGAAGCCGCCGAGCAGCTGAAGCTCCCCTGCGTGGGTGGCAGCGACGCGCGGGGCTCGCTGGACGAGGTGGGCTTCGGCGCAACGTTCTTCAAGGACCCGGTGACGTCTCAGAAACAGCTCGTGGAGGTGCTGCTCTCGCGCCAGGGCTACTGGGCAGTCCAGATGGGAGAGCTCCCGCGCCTGCTGCGGCCGGGCGAGGGCCGGGAGCAGGAGCGGAAGGCCAAGAAGGCGAAGAAGCGGCGCCGCTGGGTCGGTGCGGGGGGCGGCGGGGGCCCGCGCCGCTGACGTCCCTCAGCGGGCGCCCGTGAACTCGGCCACGCGGCCGTCCACGACGGTGGCGGTGCGGGTGCCGCCGGGCCACTTCCAGAGCTCCTTGCGCACCTGGCCTTCGAAGGAAAACGTCTTCGTCTCCGGGTAGCCCCAGGCCATTTCGAGCGCCTCGGTGGGCATGTCCACCACCACGTCCTTGCGCGACACCGCCTCGCGCACCTGCGCGGTGAAGCGATCCAGCTGCGGGCGAAGATCCTCCGCCGAGAGGTAGCGGCCCAGCTCCTGCCGGACCTCGTCCGGGGTCCGGAGCTGTGGGCGGAGGACGAGGATGTACGGCACCTCGTTGCGCTCGCCCTCGAGCGCGAGGAACACCCAGGGCTGGGTCCGCGGGGTGTAGACCATCCGCTCGGTGACGGCCCACGAGGTGGGGAACTCCACCTTCAGCACGCGCGCGCGCCGCCCCGCGGGGATCGTCTTCTCCACCGCGCCGGGCGAGATGGGATCTCCCGCCGGGCTCTCGAGCAACCGCGACTGCTCGGGCAGGACCGGGGACAGCAGCTTCTTGGATGCGTCTCCAAAGAACGGCGTCACGTAGCAACTGAGCTTCAGGTACGCGGTGCCGTCCCGGTCGGTGAACTCGCGCTCCAACAGCTCGCGGTCCGAGGGCGCAAGGGCAGTGTACGAGGCGCACCCGAGCAGCGGGAGCAACGCGAGAGCGGTGAGCAGGCGCGTGGGAGATCTCATGCGTCAGAGCTGTAGCACAGCGCGGCAGCAGCGCACGGAATCGGCCCGGCTCACCGCGTGGGGAGCGGGGCCTCCCACGACAGGAGATCCAGCTGCCGCTGCCGGTCCCCGCACCCCCGGTGCTCGGGGCAGACCGGCCCACGCCCCCGCGGATCCGCGACCAGGAGGAACCGGCCGAACTCGGACGTGGAGGTCAGCTCGGCGAGGCCGCACAGCACGCAGCGGCGCCGCCGGCCCTTGCGGGAGGGGTAAGGCACGGATCGATCCTCGCCGCACTGGGGGAACTCCGCGAATTCACGCCCCAGTCCCGCCCGGGCTTCCCGTATGTTCCGGTATTCGGAGGCAGACATGAAGACGTGGGCCCTGGCATTGGCGGTGTGTGCGGGACAGGCGTGGGCGGACGCGCCCTGCGGTGGGGTGAAGCTCAACGCCGGGGCCGTGGAGCTAGGGGCGCCGCCGGCCCCTGCATCCGCGCTGACCGCCGGTGACACCGCGTGCGGCAAGGCCCTTGCCGCGGCCCTCAAGGGCACCGGGGGGATCCGCTCGGTCACGGTGGCCGTCCGCATGTCGGACGCGGACCGCTCCGGGGGCGGTGGGATCGCAGTGGCGAAGGCATGGGCCGCGCTGCTCGCCTCGGAAGGCATCCCGGCGGCGCGGATCTCCCCGGTCGCACCGCTGCTGCCCGCCGGTGAGAAGCCCTCGGTCCGGTTCGCCTACACCGAGCAGAAGTCCGCGCGCCCGGTGGCCGCGGTGGTGTCCTCGGCGGGCGAGGTGAAGACGGGCCCCGACGCCGCCGGGCTCAAGCCCTCCTCGACAGGGACGAAGCTCGTCCCGTTCGACCACGTCCAGACAGGGACCGGCGGTGGGGCGCGGATCGCCATCGCGGATGGCAGCGCGCTGGAGATCAAGCCGGACACGCTGCTGCGCCTCGGGAGCATCGAGCTCAACGCGCAGCTCAAGCGCTCGGTCCGCGTGGATCTCCTCCGGGGAAACATGAACGTCGTGGCGAGCAAGGGCGGAGAAGGCTCTCTGTTCGAGGTCGGTACGCCGCTCGGGCTCGCAGGCGTTCGTGGGACCACCTTCCGCATCGGGACGGAGGGCGAGTCCATGCGGCTCGAGACGCTCGAGGGGGCGGTGGCACTGAAGGGGCCCGGTGGCGAGGTCCTGGTGGGGGCCGGCCAGGGGGCCGTCCTCGGTGCGGACGGGACGCCCTCTGCGCCCTCCGTGCTCCCGGCGGTGGTGGAGGGGCTCGCCCCTCGCCGTGGCCCGGTGGGTGCGGCCGGGCTCTCGTGGCGCGCGGTGCCGGGGGCTGCCGGCTACGTCGTGGAGTTCGCGCGAGACGCGGAGTTCGTCCGCGAGCCCCGGCGCGAGCGGGCGGACGGCACGTCGCTGCCCGCCTCCGCGGTGCCGGAGGGGACAAGCTGGTGGCGCGTCTCCGCGCAGGATGCGCGGGGCTTCTCGGGCCCCACGTCGAAGGTCTACCGCGTCACGCGCTGAGCAAGCACCGTGGCCACGTCCTTCTTTGAGAGCAGGCGCGCGCGGGCGGTGTTGGCGGCGGTGATCGCCGCGTGGCTCGCGTTCACCACGTTTGGAGAGGCGCCGGGGCTGCTGGACGCCTGG
>JBDLRJ010000462.1:0-5380 GCA_039800145.1 Pseudomonadota bacterium
CGGTGACGGACATCTCCGGGCGCGGCGTGGGGATGGACGTGGTGCGCACGCACGTGGAGCGCTCCGGCGGCCAGGTGGAGATCGACTCGGTGGTGAACCGGGGGACGGTCATCCGGCTGAAGATGCCGCTGACGCTGGCCATCATCCCGGCGCTGCTGGTGCGGGCGGGGCAGCAGCGCTTCGCCATCCCGCAGGTGAACCTGCTGGAACTGGTGTACCTGGACGAGGAGAAGGCGAAGAAGGGGATCGAGTACGTGCGCGGCGCGGCCATCTACAGGCTGCGCGGGGAGATCCTCCCCATCGTCCGGCTCGGGGCCGTGCTGGGGATGGAGACGCAGGCGCAGCCCGTGGGCGAGGCGGGCGTGTACATCGTGGTGCTGGCGGTGGGAACGCGGCGCTACGGGCTCGTGGTGGACGGCATCCACGACACGGAGGAGATCGTCATCAAGCCGCTGCACGGCCAGCTCAAGCGCATCCCTGCGTACGCGGGGGCGGCGGTGCTGGGCGACGGGGGCGTGGCGCTCATCCTGGACGTGGCAGGGCTGGCGGACACGGCGGGGATCGACACCTCCACCGAGCGGCGCGCGGGGTCAGGAGACGAGGAGTCCGGCGGCGGCAAGCGGCAGTCCTTCATCGTCTTCCGGGCCGGGGAGGGCGGGCAGTGCGCGGTGCCGCTCTCCATGGTGGCGCGGCTCGAGCACGTGGAGCCCGGCAAGATCGAGCGCGTGGCCGGGACGGAGGTCATCCAGTACCGGGACAGCATCATGCCCATCGTGCGGCCGGAGGCGGTGCTGCCGCTCGGCGCGGTGCAGGCGGCGGGCGCCACGCAGCCCATCATCGTCTTCGACCTGGGGCAGTCCGTGGGAATGGCCGTGGGGGAGATCCTCGACATCCTCGAACTGGAGGTGAAGGACGACTCGCTCGGCCAGTCCACGCCGTTCGCGCTGGGGAAGGTGGTGGCGTTCAACCGCACCACGCTGCTGCTGGACGTGTACAAGATCGTCCGGGAGCTGGTGCCGCAGTTCGTGAGGGAGCGGCGGCGCGGGGCGCGCAAGCTGCGCGTGCTCCTCGTGGACGACTCGGCCGCCATGCGGAGCGCGCTGGGGGCGTGGCTGCAGTCCACCGGGATGGACGTGGTGGAGGCCGCGAGCGGCAAGGCGGCGCTGGCCGAGGTGCTCCAGAAGGGCACCGCGTTCGACGCGGTGGTGTCCGACCTGGAGATGCCGGGGATGGACGGCTTCGAGTTCCTCGCCACCCTCAAGCGGGAGCGGCCTGACCTGCCCACCTTCGCGTGGACGTTCCACGACGAGCCCGCGGTGGCGGAGCGCGCGGTGGCGGCGGGTGCGCGGGCGTGCGTGGGCAAGATGAGCCGCGAGGACCTGGTCGCGGCGTTCGAGGCGAACGGCGTGGGCTTCAGGCGCCGCGAGGACCGGAGGACGGCATGAGGGGTCGGCTGGAGGTGGAGAGCGAGAGCGGCCGCTGGGTGACGTTCTTCCTCGCGGACGAGGTGCTCGCGGTGCGGGTGGAGGACGTGCAGGAGGTGCTGAACCAGCAGCCCCTGACGCCGGTGCCGCTGGCCCCGGGGCACATCCTGGGGCTGCTCAACCTGCGGGGGCAGATCATGCCCGCGGTGGACCTGCGCAAGCGGCTGGGCTTTCCGCCGCGGCCCGCGGGCAAGGCCTCGAGCCTGCTGGTGGTGAAGACGGCGGAGGAGCTGCTCAGCGTGGTGGTGGACGACGTGGGAGACGTGATGGAGCTGCCGCAGCCGCATTGGAAGCCGCCGCCGGACACGCTCCCGGAGCACCACCGGACGTACATCTTCGGCATCTGCCCCATCGAGGGGCACGTGGTGCTCGGGCTGCGGGCCGGGGCGCTGGGCGGCGACGAGCCGCGCGGACAGGGAGGCACGCCGTGAGCAAGGTGGCGGTGGTGGTGGACGACTCCGCGGCGATGCGCCGCATCCAGGTCCGCGCGATGGAGGGCATGGGCTGGACGGTGCAGTCCGCGTCCAACGGGGACGAGGCGCTGGCGCTGCTGAGGTCCATGCCGCGGTGCGACCTGCTGCTGACGGACTGGCACATGCCGGGGCTGGACGGCCTGGAGCTCGTCAAGGTGCTGCGGGCCGACGCGCGCTTCGCGACCCTGCCCATCCTGATGGTGACCTCGGACGCGGTGCTGGAGTCCGTGCAGAGGGCGCTCGAGGCCGGCGTGAACGACTTCCTGATGAAGCCGTTCACGCCCGAGGCGCTTGCCGAGCGGGTGGCCGGGGTGATGGGTGGCTGAGCCCGTTCCGCCTGCCTGGACGGCGGTGCAGGCCTTCATGAAGAAGGCCTGTGGCGTCGTGCTGTCGGACGAGCAGAGCTACCTGCTCGACGCGCGGCTGGGGCCCGTGGCGCGCGACCGGGGCTTCCCCACCATCCTGGAGTTCGTGAACGCCGCGGTGGCGGTGCCGGGCGGCCCGAACGGGCTGGCACTGGTGGACGCCATGACCACGCACGAGACGTTCTTCTTCCGGGATCTCGGCTTCTGGAAGGCGTTCGAGGAGATCGTGCTCCCGAAGCTGTTCGCCTCCTCCGGACCGCGGCCGCTGTCCGTCTGGAGTGCCGCCTGCTCCTTCGGCCAGGAGGCGTACTCGCTGGCGATGCTGCTGGAGGAGAAGTACCCCACCATCGCGGCGGCCACGCGCATCCTGGGGACGGACGTGTCCCCGGCTTCGGTGGAGCGCGCGCGGGACGGGACGTACAGCACCATCGAGGTGAACCGGGGACTGAACGCGGCGCGGATGGTGCGCCACTTCGAGCAGGGCCGTGGCGGCCTGCGCGCGAAGGCCCACCTGCGGCAGCGGGTGCAGTGGCACGTGCACAACCTGCTCCAGGCGCCGCCGGGGTCGCGCTTCGACGTGGTGCTGTGCCGCAACGTCCTCATCTATTTCAACGACGTGGACCGGAAGACGGTGCTCGCGCAGTTGGCCACGGCCACGGCGCCGGGAGGCTTCATCGGCGTGGGCTCCACGGAGCTGATGCCGCTGCAGTCGGTCTCGCCGGGCTGGTACGCCAAGTGACGCGAGGCACGCTGGACATGGGACGGGCGGGCCCCACAAACTCCGCCGCGGAGTCATGAATGATCGCTGAGCCGGAGATCCACGGCATTGCCAGTTCGGTCTGGGGAGACATGCTCGGGCTGCCGCTCGAGGCGGGAGCCCCGGCCGTGGCGCCCGAGTGCATCTGTGCGCGCGTGGGCATCTCCGGGGCCTTCAGCGGAACGGTGACGGTGGAGCTCGCCGTGCCGCTCGCCCGCAGGGTGGCCGCCGCGCTGTTCGCCATGTCCGAGGACGAGGTGTCGGACTCGGAGGTGTCGGACGCCGTGGGCGAAGTGGTGAACATCCTCGGAGGGAACCTGAAGGCAATGCTGCCCGGGCCCAGCGCGCTGTCGCTCCCCACGGTGGGACCGGTGGCGACCGTGGCCTTCGGGCGGCTCCAGGTGCGCGCCGGGATGAGCTGTGACCTGCAGCCGGTCTGGATCAGCCTCTTCGAGGCTGCAGACGCCGGCAGCGCGAGTTAAGGAGGGACGCGTGAAGATCCTGATCGTGGATGACAGCAAGGCCATGCGCAGCATCGTGCTGCGGACGTTCCGGCAGGCGGGGCTGGAGGGGCACACGTTCGTGGAGGCCTCCAACGGCAAGGAGGCCCTGGACGTGATCCGCAGCAGCAGCCCGGACCTGGTCCTGGCGGATTGGAACATGCCGGAGATGAACGGCATCACGCTGCTCGAGACGCTGCGCGCGGAGGGCAATGCCACGCGCCTGGGCTTCATCACGAGCGAGAGCGCCGCCGAGACGAAGGACCACGCGCTGAAGAGCGGCGCGCTGTTCCTGCTCACCAAGCCCTTCACGGTGGACACCTTCAAGGCAGTGGTGGCGGGGCACCTCGCGTGAGCGCGGGCCTGGTGACCGTCGCGGAGCTCCACGACGCTGCGGTGGGCGCGTGCGAGGTGGTGGCGGCCGGGGTGCTGGGAGCCTCCGGGCAGGTCCAGGCGAGCGCCCGGGACGGTATCCCGGCGAACCTCGCGGGTGCCTTCATCCCGCTGGCCGGGCCGGGGCTCGGGGCGCAGTTCGGGCTCGTGGGCAGCGAGGACGAGTGCCGGGGCCTGGCGGCGGCGCTGCTGCAGGTGGACGCGGCGGAGGCGGCGGCGCTCTCTCCGACGGACGTGGCGGACGCCGTGTGCGAGGTGGTGAACATCGCTGCCGGCCACGTGAAGGCGCGGCTGTCCGAGGCGCACCCTGGCCTGACGCTGGGCCTGCCGCTGTTCATCCAGGGCGCGGTCAAGCCCCGCGAGCGGATGGCGGTGGACGTTTTCGACGTGCGAGCCGGGGGCTCCACCTTCGTGGTGGTGCTGCTGCTGCAGGGGGAGTGAAGCATCCATGAAGGTGACGTTGCCGACCCCGGAGTTGGTTTCGCGGAACTACTCCGACCTGATGGGCAGGACGTTCGCGGCGAAGAAGGCACCGCAGCCGTTTGCACCGAAGCCGGGGGACAAGTGGGCCGTGGCCCGGTACGGCTCCGGCGTGCAGGGCTCGACGGCGGTCGTCTACTGGCTCGTGGATCTCCCGGCGGCGGCGGGGCTCGGTGCCGCGCTGAGCATGATCCCCTCGGCCACGGCGCAGTCCGCGGCGCGCGACGGGAAGTTCAGCGAGGCGCTGCTCGAGAACTTCCGCGAAGTGATGAACGTGGGCGCGGCGATGCTCAAGTCCGCCGAGGGCCGGGTCGCCTTGCAGGACGTGCTGCTCCCACCCCAGCCTCCCGCGGCCGAGCTGGCGAAGTGGATTGCTTCCGCGCAGCAGCGTTTGGACCTCGTCACCACGCTCCAGGGGTATGACGCGGGGCGGATGGTGCTGCTGCTCGTGCCCCCGGTGGCCTGAGCCGAGCAGCCCGGACGACGCAGCTCGCGGGCGTGTCCCGTCAGGGCGTGGGGCCCGCGGGTGTGCCTGGCCGGCACTCGAACGAAGGCGCCAGGTCCGGGGCCGTGGTGACCAGCCGCGTTCGGGACTGGCCCTCGGGGCAGGGGGCCCCGCCGGGAACCGTGCTGACCACCGTGCCGCCCAGCGACAGCTGGAGCGTGGGCGGGGTGGAGTTGGAGAGGCCGCCGCTGATGGGGCCGGCGTAGATCCCACTGGCGACCCGCGCGCCGTCGGGGAGCGACCACGCGTTGGCGGCGCAGCTGGCCGTGGCCGCGTTGCAGAAGTTGGTGCCACCGAGGACCGCGTAGCCGCCCGCGGGGACCGTCAGCGTGCCTGAGCACGCGAAGGCCGAGGCGCTCGGTGTCCCGATCTTGTAGAGGCACACGTTGGCATCCGCGTCCCCGGCATTGAACACCTCCACGT
>JBDLRJ010000463.1:0-3598 GCA_039800145.1 Pseudomonadota bacterium
CTGGAGAACTGCATCGAGAGCGCGGTGGTGTTGTGCGACGGCGTGATCCATCCCGAGCACCTGCCCATGCCGGCCGTGGAGGTGCATGACCGCGACGCACAGGAACCCGGAGACGCCGTCCCCATGCAGTCGGGCATGGGCGTACCAGGCGACGAGACGCTCGCGGTGGCAGAGCGGCGGCACGTGCTCGCAGTCCTGGCGCGGCACGGCGGCAACCAGAGCGCCGCGGCCCGGGCGCTGGCCATTGGGCGCAACACGCTGCTCCGGAAGCTCAGGGAATGGAACGTCCCTGCGCACGACGCCTCCTGAAAATCCGCCACCGACCGTCCGGGCCCCGGCTAGAGTCAAAGGCATGGCCCCGTTCAAGACCGCCCTTCTCTCCGCGTTGCTGGCTGCTTCCCCTGCCCTCGCGGGTGACCTGTTCTCCGTCGGAATCGGTGCCCACGCGCTCGCCGGGGTGAACTGGCTGGACCAATCCCCCTCGCTCGCGCTGCCGGGCTACGCCGGGTTCCGAACCGGTGTCGGCGCCTCCGCGGAGCTCCGACTGCTCGGCGTGGTGGGCGTGGAAGCAGGGCTCGTCCGCTCCAATGACCGCGGCGAAGGCTCGGTGTCACTCGAGGGCATCCCGACCCCCACCCAGTCCGTGGGCCAGGCCTCGTGGCACGTGCCGGTCGTGGCGAAGGTGGTCATCCCGCTCCCGCTCATCAAGCCGTTCGCGCTCGCGGGGCTGGACTTCGTCTTTCCGAACGCCTGCAGTTCCATCGGTGTGAATTGCACCGCCGGCAACTACGCCATGTGGGTGGGCGGCGTGGGGGCGGAGATCGCCGTGCCGCTCCCGGTGCTGGACATGGTGCGCTTCCCCGTCTCGCTCCGGTACCAGCAGAACCGTGATGCCGCGTCGCTCTCCACGCGCGCCACGCCCGACGGGCAGACCGTCCGCGCCGAGTGGGGGCGGGATCTCCACGTCACCGCTGGCGTCGTGCTGCTGTTCTAACCCGGCGACAGGGATCTGAACCGTCGCAGGATCCTGCGTCTCAACGCGGCCCTCCCGGCTGGACTCCTGGAGGCCGCGACGACCATGAGCTCCCGGACGAGGCAGCCCGTGAGGAGCGGGGGCGACCCCAGGTTCCGGCGCGCCTCGCCCACGGTGGCCGGCGGTGCGTCCTCGTCCTTCCGCTCAGGACTTTCGCCGGGCGGCCCGTCCGAGTTCCACCAGCGCCTTGAACGGGTTCACCACCACCTCGAAAGCGTCCTCGCGGAGACCACGGAGGACGGGGCCCGCCCCCCTCCGCCCGGTACCGTCCAGGGCCGCGTCCACCAGGCCCCCCACCGTCCGGTCCGGGAGGACTGCGGAAACCATGAGACGCTTCGCTGCCTGCAGGTGGATGTTCATGCAGGGAGTCTCGGCCCGGGCCGAGGTGGGGTTTCACGCTCCGGTTGTAAACGTCTGAGACACAACCGGACGGCGCCTCGCGCGGACAACCGGGGGACCCCGTCTCCTGGAGAGCCCATGCCACTCCCCCGCCTCGCCCGTCGCTCCTTCTCCACCCTGCTCGCGCTGGCCCTCGTGGGCTGTGGCGGCCTGACGGAGGCCGAGTTGGACGAGCACCCGGAGTGGGAGGCAGATCCGTCGGCGCTCGAGGAGGCGTGCGAGCTGCCTGTCCGGGCGGAGGCAGACGGCTTTTCCCAGGCCACCCAGCCACTGGCGGACGGCACCCCGCAGGTCGTCTACGTCAACTTCGATGGGCCGTTCATCCAGAACTGCGCAGGGTGCAGCGACGCGCAGGGCAACCGGTCCCTGGTGATGGGCCACTTCGGCCACGCGAACGGCTACCAGTTCCAGCCCTACACGAACGCGGCGCGGAAGGCCGCCATCCTCACCCACCTGCGGAACTACTTCGCGGCCTACCACGTCACCTTCACCACCACCCGGCCCGCCTCGGGGCCGTACACCATGGCGGTGGTGTCCCCCTCGACCATCACCACCACCAGCCACGGCATCGCCCCGCTGGACTGTGGCAACTCCAACCGGAACGACATCGTCTTCGTGTACCGGGCGAACAACACGCGCCGCTTCCCCAACGCCGCACTGATTGCCCGCGCGGTGGCGCACGAACTGGGCCACAGCTTCGGGCTCTCCCACGTCACCGGGACCAGCCAGGTGATGCAGTACGCGTCGAGCGGCGCCCAGTTCGGCGTGGCCCCCTACGACACCCGCCACGTGAGCGGAAAGTGCTTCACGGGCAACACCCAGGATGCCCCGGCCCTGCTGCGCGCCAACGTGGGCCCGCGCCCCTGAACAGCCCCTGCTCCCCCGGCCACCCGGTGCAGGTCAGGTGAGCGCGGGCACCGAGACGACGCGGAAGATCTCCACCGCGCGCTCCTTCCCCTTCACGTGCACCGTGGGCTTGGGCTCCACCCCGAAGCCCGGCCCCGCGCGCGCCACCGTCTCCGCGGAGGCCACCACTTCACCGGGTTCGGCCACGCCGCACAGCCGCGAGGCCGTGTTGACCGAGTCTCCGATGGCGGTGAACTCGTGCCGCACGTCCGAGCCCATGTAGCCCACGACCGCCTGGCCGGTGTTGATCCCCACCCCCACCTCGATCGGCGCCAGCCCGTCCGCCGCGCGCTGCGCGTTGAGCGTCCGCACCGCGTCCTGGATCTCCAGCGCCGCGCGCAGCGCTCTCGCCGGGTCGTCCGGGTGCTGCGACGGGGGGCCCCACGTGGCCATCACGCAGTCCCCGATGAACTTGTCCAGGTTCCCCTCGTGCCGGAAGATCACCTCCGAGGCCGCGGTGAAGAAGCCGTTCAGCATGTCCACCACCTCCTGCGGAGACTCGGACTCCGAGTAGGTGGTGAACCCGCGGATGTCCGCGAACAGCGTGGTCACCTCGGCCAGCTGTCCCTGCTTGAGCAGCTCCACCTTCCCGCTCACCACCAACTCCGCAACGGCCGGGGAGAGGAAGCGCGAGAGCTCCGCGCGGGCCACCGCGTCCGCTTCGATCTTCCGGGCCATCTCCGCGTTCTCCAGCGCCACCGCCGCCTGCGCCGCGATGCCGGAGAGCAGCTTGAGATCCTTCTCGCTGAACGCGTTGATCCGGGCGCGCGAGTCCAGGAACAGCACCCCCTTGAGCGCGTCCTTCACCTGCAGCGGCACCGCCATGGCAGACCGGACCCCGCGGGCCACGAGGGACTCGGCCCCGCTGAAGCGGCTGTCCAGCACCGCGTCGGACGTCAGCAGCGCCGCGCGCGTCTCCGCCACGCGCTGCAACACGGTGTCGGACACCACCATGTCTCCGTCCGTCCCCTTCTTCCGCCCGAGCGCCGCCGGGATCATCCGGCCGTGCGCGTCCGCGAGGAAGATGACGCCGTTGTCCGCCGCGAGCAGCTGGAAGGAGACCTTGAGGATCTTGTCCAGCAGGCTCTTCTGGTCCAGCTCCACGCCCACCTGCCGGTGGAACTCGTGCGCGAGCCGCAGCTTCTCGTAGTCCGCGCGCAGCGCCGCCACGTCCGTGATCTTGTCCGAGGGCCGGAACTCCGCCTCCTCCGCCGCGCTCACCTGCGCGATGAACGCCGGCGTGGATTGGTTTGCCCCGAC
>JBDLRJ010000464.1:0-10659 GCA_039800145.1 Pseudomonadota bacterium
TCTTCTTGCCGGCCAAGGGACGCGCTCCGGGAAACCCTGCGGGACTCTACTTCTTCTCCTCGCCGTGGTGCGCATGGCTCCCGGCGAACGACTTCAGCTTCTCCTCGATGATGCGCGGCGACAACCCTTCCTGGATGGACAGGAGCCCCTCGGCGATCAGCGTCTTTCGTTCCTTCTCGGCCGCGCCGTTGCGCTTCATCTTGGTCGCGAACGGAAGGAAGAAAAGGTTGGCCGAGCCCACTCCGTACACCGTGGCCACGAACGCCACGGCGATGCCGGGACCGAGCTTGGTCGGGTCGTCCAGGTTCTCCATCACGTGGATGAGCCCGAGCACCGCGCCCAGGATGCCCACCGTGGGGGCGAAGCCGCCCGCGGACTCCCAGACCTTGGCGCCCGCGTTGTTCTCCTCGAACTCCATGAAGATGGCCACCTCGAGCGTCTCGCGCGTCACGCCCGGGTCCACGCCGTCCACCACCAACTGCAGGCCGCGCTTGAGGAAAGGATCGCTCAGCTCGGCAATTTTTCCCTCGAGCGACAGCACGCCCTCGCGGCGAGCCAGGGTGGCCAGCTCCACGAGCTTCGCGGACAGCTCTCCGAGGTCCGACGGCTTCGCCTTGAAGGTGGTCCCCACCAGCTTCATGCCGCGCATGAACTCGGCCTTGGGGAAGGCCACCATGCAGGCACCCAGGGTGCCGCCGATGACGATGATGAACGCGGTGAGCTGGACGAGCGAGCCCGCGTGGCCGCCCTCCAGGAACTGGCCCAGCAGGATGGCGCCGATGGCGCCCACGATGCCCAGGATGGTGAGGAGATCCATGGTTTACGACTGCTCCGGGATGAGTTGCAGCCCCGCCTGGATGCGGCGGCGGAAGTCCACCACCCGCCGGACGATCTCCTCGGGGGACTCCTTGACCAGCAGCCGCAGGCCGGTGCTCAGCGTGAGCACCGTGTCCGGCGTCCGCTCGACCTGGAGGATCAGGTCGTCGTTGACGAGGAACTCGCTTCCATCCAGTCGGGTGACGGCAATCATGGAGTGACTCCCCGTGGGGCGCTGAATCCTAGCCTAGCGCTTGAGCGAGATGAGTTCCGAGAGCAGCTGGTCCGCCGTGCTGATGGTCTTGCTGTTGGCCTGGAAGCCGCGCTGGGCGGCGATCATCCGGACGAACTCGTTGGAGATCTCCACGTTGCTCTGCTCGAGCGCACCGGAGACCACCGCGCCCCGTCCACCCTCGCCACCTACGCCGATGGTGGGCTGCCCCGAGTCCGGCCGCTCCGCCCAGAGGTTGCCGCCCGCGGACGACAGCTTGTCCGGCGCCTCGAAGTCCGCCACCGCCACCTGGGCCACCGTGCGCGACTGGCCGTTGGTGAACATGCCCACCACGTTGCCCTTGCTGTCCACGTCCACGCGGCTGAGCACGCCCGCCTCGAACCCGTCCTGGTTGGTGAAGGTGGTGGCGGACGCGTTCGCAAACTGGGTGAAGCCGCCCAGCCCCGTGCCGCCGGACACCGTGGCGTCACCGAAGTTGAAGGTCAGCTCCGTGGGGGTGGCGTCCGGGAACGCCGTGCTGAACGGCCCCGTGGTGGCGTCCGTGAGCTTGCCGTCCGAGTCGAACGTCAGGCTGCCGCCGCCGATCTCCGTGGCCACCCCGCCGATGTCCGTGACCGCGTGGTACTCCCACGTCCCCGGCCCGGTGTGCGCGTAGTACACGTCCACCTGGTGCGCCTTGCCCAGCGAATCGTACACCGTCACCGCCGTGGAGAAGTTGGAGGTGTCCGCCGGGTTCGCCGGGTCGAACGGCAACGTCTGCACCGGCGCGTCCGAGGAGAGGTTGCCCTTGAGCGTGATGGACGTGGTCGCCTTTGCAGGCGAGGTCACCGCACCGATGTTCATGTCCCCGAGCGGGCCGGCGATGGCGCCGTCGTTCGCCGCCGTGTAGCCCTGCACGCGGAGCCCCTCGAGGTTCACCAGGTGGCCGCCCTCGTCCAGGCGGAACTGCCCGGCGCGCGTGTAGAACTGCCCCGGCACCCCGTTGTGCTCGCCCTTCACGACGAAGAAGCCGGGCCCCTGCAGCGCGAGGTCCGTGGCCTGGCCCGTCTGGAGCAGCGCCCCCTGCGTGAACATCCGCTGGACCGCCTGCAGCCGCGTGCCGTTGCCCATCTGCCCCACGCCGCCGATGAGCGTCTCGCTGAAGGCCGCCTCGAACGCGGCGCGCCCCGCCTTGAAGCCCACCGTGTTGGCGTTGGCGATGTTGTCACCCACCACGTTGAGTTCGTCGGTGTTCGCGGCGAGACCGGAGGTGCCGATGTACAGGGAGGAAATGAGGCTCATGGCGGTGCGTCCTTTCTGCGGGGAGGAGGGAAGAGAGGGAACGACGGTGCGGCGGTTCAGCCCGCCAGTTCGATGGCGACCACGTCCGAGAGCTTCAGCGTCGAGCCGTTCACCTTGAGCTCCGGGTAGCCGGCCTCGAAGGAGACGCCCTGCACCAGGCCGCGGGCGCGCGCGTCCACGGAGACCGAGGCGCCGGCGTTGTCGCTCGCGGTGTACGAGACCGTGTACTTGCCGGGAGGCACCGGGTTGCCTGCGTCGTCCAGTCCATCCCAGGTGGCGGAGAACTCGCCCGCGGGCTGCGCGCCGAGCTTCAGCGTCCGCACCGTCCGGCCGCTCTCGTCCTTGAGCACCGCGGTCACTTCCGTGGCCGAGCCGCCCAGCTTGCCGAGCAGCGACACGGGGCCCCCGGACGCCTGAACCGTGTCCGCGCGGTAGCTCACCTGCCGCCCCACGAGGTTGGCCGCGCCCACCTGGTTCGCAGCCGCCTGGCCGAGCACCATGGTCTCCATCCGCGCGTTCATCCCCTGGAGCTGTTCGACGTTGGCGAACTGCGCCAGCTGGGCCACGAAGGCCTGGCTGTCCATGGGGGAGAGCGGATCCTGGTGGGACAGCTGGGTCATCAGCAGCTTGAGGAACTGATCCTTCCCGAGCTGGCCACTGCCCGTGGCCTGTTGGGAGCTGCCTGCGCTGCTGCTGCCGATTCCGGAGATGGACATGTTAGGCCCTGACGCGAACTTGACGTGGATGGGCCTTTTCACCTTCCGTGCCGCCGCTGTCGGCCGCACGACGCGTCACGAATCCGGCGGATGCCACCTCGGGCTCGAACGGGACGACAGGATCCTGCCGCTCCCTGCGCTGCTGACCGTCACCGCTCCCCAGTTCAAAGCTGCCGAGGGACAGGCCTGCCTGAGCCAACGTCACCCGGAGCTCGTCCGGCGCACGTTGGAATGCGGCGGCGCCGGGCCCCTCCACGCGGACGTTGGCCACCGAGTCCTTCACCCGGAGCTGTACCCGAACATCTCCCTCCTCCGTCGAAACGGACAGTCGCGCCGAGTGCGGCAGGATGGAGAGATGGAGCGCCGGGATGTCCAGGGCTGCCTGGACAAGGGGGGCGGGCAGCACCGGCGGCGGCGCGGCGAGTTCCGCCACGGACGTGGCGCCGCTGGAGGCAGGCTGGGGCTGGGGTGTGGAGGGGGAAGCCCCGGGGCGGTGGGACGAGAGGTCCCCCGTCTCCGGGGCGGAAGGTTTCGCGTCGGCCGGCTCGCGGACGCCTCGGGCCGTCACCTTCGTGGCGGCTGCGGCGACCGGCCCCTTGAGCTGGGTGGCGCTCGCCGCCTGCGCAGCGCGAACGGGCTGGGGCGCGGTGTTGAACACGGGGAAGCCGAGCAGCCCGTCCTGGGCGGTGCGGGGCACGGTGCGTCCCTTGCGCCCCCTGGCGTCTGCCTGGGCGTTTCCGTCGGACTCCTCGGAGGCGGTGTCAGCCCGCGCCTTGCGGGCGGAGGCAGAGAGCCCTTCGCGGAGCGGCCGTGGCGGACCGGCAGGGGCCGACGGGGCGGCCTCGTCCGGGCCGGGTTCTTCCTGCACCCGTCCCTGGGCCGGAGGCTTCGAGCCCGCCGCGTTCCCCGCCTTCGCGAAGGAGGGTTCAGGCGACGCCGGTTCGGGCTCGCCGGGGTCTCGGGGTGCCGAGGCGAGCAGCTCGGCGAAGCCACCGCCGTCCTGGGGGCGTCCGCCGGGTGCGGGAGTGGCTGCGGGGGAGGACGCGGACAGCGGGGAGAGCTCTCTCATTTTTCACCGGCCTTCGGCGGCGCCACGGCCATGCCGCTCAGCAAATCCGCTGCAACATCCGGGCGCATGTTCTCCATGACCTTGCCCACGGCCGTGGGCTTCATCTTCTGAAGCAGCGCCACCGCGAGAGGCCGGTCGAGGCGGCTGATGAGGCCGGCGGCCTGGTCGGGCTTCATGGACTTCACCGCCGAGGCGAGGTTGTCGAGCTGCGCCTTGCCAAGGTTGGCGCCCGCGGCGCGCGTCCCTGCGACTCCCCCCTGCGCGTTCGCGGCGCCGGGGCCGCCTTGCCCGTTCGCCGCGGCCTGCGCGGTTGCCGCAGCGGCCGTCTTGCCGGCCTCCTGGAGCCTCTTCGTCTCTGCCCGGAGCTCCTCGCGCGCAGCGGTGAGTTCCGCGGCCAGCTTCTCCAGCTTCTCGCGCTCGGCGGTGATCGCATGGCGCTCCTCTTCGATCTTCTTGCGCTCTGCCTGGCGTGCTGCCGCCGCGCGCCTCAACTCGTCCCCGAGCGCGCTGCCGGAGAGCGTGGAGGGTGCGGACTGCGGCTCGGGCTGACCGCCGTCCGCGCCCCCGGAAGCCACGGCGGCCCCGGCGTCTGCCGTGGCCTTCGCGGCGGGGGCGGCAGACGGGCCGCTCTTCCCGGCGTCCGGCGTGCCGTGCTGGCCGGGGCCGGCGGCGGCGGCAAAGAGGGTGGCGGCGAGCGCGAGGGAGGGCAGGGCGTCAGGCACGGCGCGGCTCCGGGGCTTGGGTGGCGCGGCGGACCAACTCCAGGGAGTCCGCGAGGGAGCACCACTCGGTGGGGGCCTGCTTGAAGGCCTGGATGAGGCCCGGTCGGCAGGCGATGGCGCGGTCCACCTTCGGGTTGCTGCCGGCGACGTAGGCGCCCACCTCGATGAGGTCTGCGCTGTCGCGGTAGGTGGCGAGCAGCTCGCGCACGCTGTTGGCAAGCTGCAGGTGGTCCGGCTTGCAGATGTCCGTCATCACGCGGGAGACGGACTGGAGGATGTCCACCGCGGGGAACTGTCCCGCGCCGGCGAGCTTTCGCGACAGCACGATGTGGCCATCCAGCGCGGCGCGCGCGTTGTCCACCACGGGATCGCTCAGGTCGTCTCCCTCGGCGAGCACCGTGTAGAGCGCGGTGATGCTGCCCTCTCCCGCGCCGTTGCCCGCGCGCTCGAGCATGCGGGGCAGCACGGCGAACACGGACGGCGGGTAGCCGCGGGAGGTAGGGGGCTCTCCCGCGGCCAGGCCCACCTCGCGCTGGGCCATGGCCACGCGGGTGAGCGAGTCCACCAGGAGCATCACCTTCTTGCCGCGGGCCCGGAACCACTCGGCCACGGCCGTGGCGGCCATGGCGGCGCGGATGCGGACCAGCGGCGGCTCGTCCGCGGTGGCCACCACCACCACGCTGCGGGCGAGCCCCTCCGGGCCGAGATCTCTCTCCACGAACTCGCGCACCTCGCGGCCGCGCTCGCCCACGAGCCCCACCACGATGACGTCCGCACTGCAGGCCCGCGCCACCATGCCCATGAGCACGCTCTTGCCCACGCCGGGGCCGGCGAAGATACCCATGCGCTGCCCCTCGCCGAGCGTGAGGCAGGTGTCGATGGCGCGCACCCCCAGTTGCAGCGGGCGGTGGATGCGGCGGCGGCTCATGGCGTTGGGAGGCGGGGCCTGCAGCGGCACGCGTCCGCGGAGGAAGAGCGCCGGACCGCCGTCCACCGGGCGCATGCCGCTGTCCACCACTCGCCCGAGCAGCGCCTCGCCCACGGCCACGTCCTGGCCGCCCTGCCGCGGGATGACGGCGCAGCCCTCGCAGATGCCGGTCATCTCGCCGAAGGGCATGAGGAGGGCCTGCGGGCCGGAGAAGCCCACCACCTCGGCGGGGACGAGCCGCCCGGTGCTGGAGCGGATGTCGCAGGAGGTGCCCACGCCCACGCCGGGCAGCTGCGCCTCCACGACCATGGGCGCGCAGCGCACGACTTTTCCCTCGAGCACGAGTGGGTCCGCCTGGTCCACGGCGCGGGACAGGCGCTCCAGGTCCAGCAGGCTCACGAGACGGCCTCCTCGGCGGCTTCCGCGCTCTCCACCTGGCGCTTGAGCTCCGCGAGCCGGGCGGCGAGGCGGCCATCCACGCGGCCGAGCTCCGAGTCGATGACGCAGTCCCCCGGCGACAGCGAGGTGTCCGGGCGGACCTCCACGGTCATCATGGCGAGCTCCCCCATCTCCCGGACGCCGCCGGCGGCCTCGAGCCGCTGGCAGTCCTCCGGGTGAAGGCGGAGGGTGAGGGTGCGGGCGTCGCCCACCTTGCGCACCGCGGAGCGGATGAGCGCGAAGAGCGCCGCGGGGTTGGCGGAGATCTCCATCTCGAGGATCTTCCGCGCCACCACGAAGCCCAGCTCGAGCGCGTCGCTGCGCGCCTGCTGTGCCAGGTGCTCGGACTCGAGCCGCAGCTGCTCGAGCGCCATGGCCAGGGCGCGCGAGCCCTCGGCCAGTCCGGACGGCGGGGCAGGGGGGGCAGGCGGCGGCTGCTGTGGCGGCGGGACATACGCCACCTGCGGTGCCGGCTCGGCCACCGCCATGGAGAGCCCCGGGGGCAGCCCCTCGTCCTCGGCCTCCCCGTGCACCACGCCCAGGGCCGGGCGCGGGCCTCCCAGCCGGGGGAACGACAGCGCCACGGGGGCGCCGGCGCCGGTCCTGCCGAGGAAACTGGGCTTGCGGGGAGGGGTGGACATGGTGCGGGCTCGCTCAGACCATCTTGTCCGTGGGGCGGACGATGGTGATCTTCTCCGCCTCGGCCAGCTCCACCGCCTTGCGGGCGATGGTGGACTGGGCCGTCTCCACGTCCGAGAGGCGCACGGGCCCCAGCGCCAGGATCTCGTCGTTCAGCATCTCGCCGGCGCGGCTGGACATGTTCTTGAGGAACCGCTGCTTCACCTCTGCCGAGGCCCCCTTGAGCCCCAGCGCGAGCTGGCGCTGGTCCACGTCCCGCAGCAGCGTCTGGATGTCGCGGTCCGAGAGCAGCTCCAGGTCCTCGAAGGTGAAGAGCTTGGTGCGCAGCTCGCTGGCGAGCTTCGGGTCGTCCGCCTCGATGGCCGCGAGCACTTCGTTCTGCTGCGCGGTGGGGGTACGGCGCAGCACCTCGAGCGCCGCGCTCCGGCCGTCCACCTTGCGGACGCCCTCGGCCACCACGGCCTGGAGCTCGAGCGTGAGGGCCTGCCGCACCTCGCGCAGCACGTCCGGCGCCACGGCATTGACGAGCGCCATCCGGCGGACGATGGCGGGCCGCATTGCCTCCGGCATGAAGTCCATGACGGCCGCGGCCTTCTCCACGGGCACCGAGGAGAGGACCAGGGCCACCGTCTGCGGCTGCTCGCGCTGCAGCACCATGGCGAGGGACTCGGGGTCCGCCTCCGCCACGGGGCCGAGCACCTCTTCCACCGCGGTGGCAACCACCACGCCGTCAAAGGCCCGGCGCGCCACCTCGGGGCCGAGCGCCTCGGCGGCCACCATGCGGAGCAGGTCATCACCGGCGACCGCGTCACCGCCCACCCGCTCCATGGCCTCCACGAAGGCGCGGAGTGCCGCGGGGACCTCGTCCGGGGAGCGCTTGCGGAGCTCCTTGGCGCCGAGGGCGATCTTCCGGACCTCGCTTTCGCTCAGCTGGGTGAAGACCGCGCGGGCCACCTCGGGGCCGAGCCCCACCAGGAGGGCTGCGCTGCGCACGGCGGCCTCACTGATGGGCGGCGGCGCGGGGGGCAGGTTCTGCGGCTGGACCTCAGGCATTGGTAGGCTCCTTCGCTCCCTCGTCGTTGGTCATCCAGGCCCGGATGAGCATGGCGACCTTGTTTGGATCCGCGCCGGCCAGCAGCTGGGCCTTCTCGCGCAGCGCCACCGCAGGCTCCGGCAGCATGGTACTGGCCACTGCAACCTGCGCGCCAGAGGTGAGGCCGCCCGGTGCGGCACCGAAGCTCGCCTCGAGCTCGGACAGCTTCATGCCGGGGGTGAAGGGGCCCGTGGGGAGGGCTGCGTTGGCACCGGCCAGGCCTGCCTCGAGAACCGGCTCCACCACCTGGCGGCGGCGCAGGGCGAGGAAGCCGCCCACCGCGAGCAGCAGGACCAGGAGGGCGCCCACGCCCACCGCCACCCACGTGGTCCAGGCCGCCTTGACGGGGGCCTCCGCCACGGTTCCGTCGGAGGCGGACGGGGTGAAGACGGCGGAGCGGACGTCCAGCTGGTCACCGCGTTCATCGTCGAAGCCCACGGCGCGCTTGGCGAGCTCCGCGTACCGCGCGAGCTCCTCGTCGGAGCGGGGCTTTCCGTCCACGCCATCAATCAGCAGCGCCACCGACAGCTTGCTGACGCGCGGCTGTTGAATGACGGTCGTGGTGGTGGTGCGGGAGATCTCGAAGTTGCGGCTCTCGTCGCTGGCCGCGTTCATGTTGTTGGTGGTGCCCCCGCCCTCGCCGCCGGCCTCGTCCTCCTGCATGGGCTGGTTGGCGGCAGCCCCGGCCACGCCCGAGTTGGAGGGCTGGGTCTGGTTGGAGTTGGTGGTCACCTTGCGCTCGTTGCGAACCGCGACCTGGTCTGGGTCGTACACCTCGGCGGCGGTGCGGACCTCGCTCGTGTCCAGCCCCACGTTGACGCGGGCCACGACGGCGCCTGCACCGAGCGCCGGCTCGAGCAGCGTGACGATGCGCCGCTCGAGCTCGCGCTCCATCTTGCTCTGGTACCGGCCAGGGCCCTCGCCGAAGGGGCTGGTGTCCGACAGCACGTTGCCCTTGCCGTCCACGACGGAGACGGACTCGGTGGAGAGGCCCGGCACGGCGGAGGAGACGAGGTGGCGGATGCCGGAGACCTGCCGCTCGTCCAGCGTGCGCCCCGGCTGCAGGTTGACCACGACGGCGGCAGAGGCCTTGCGGTCCTCGTCCCGGTACAGCCCGCGCTCGGCGAACGTCAGGTGCACGCGGGCGTTGCGGACCTCGGAGAGCCGGCCCACGGTGCGCGCGAGTTCACCCTCGAGCGCGCGGCGCAGGTTGACCTTCTGGGTGAACTCCGAGACGCCGATGTCGCCGCGGTCGAACAGCTCGAACCCCACGCCGCCTCCGCGCGGCAGCCCCGCGGTGGCGAGCAGCATCCGGGCCTCGTGCACCTGGCTGGCGGGCACGGCGAGGGCTGCTCCGTTGGCCTCGGAGCGGAAGGGAATCTTCGCCGTCTTCAACATGGCGGAGGCCTCGGAGGCGTCCTCCGGGGCCAGGTTGGTGAAGACGTACTGGTAGCCCTCGGAGGCACCGGCCCCGAGCAGCACCGCGGCCCCGGCGCCCACGACGAGCAGCAGCAGGCCCGCCACGAGGGCGATGCGCGTCCCGGCGGGCAGCTTGCCGAAACGCTCGGGGAGATCCTTCAGCGCGTTGATGAGCGGCTCCATTCAGTGGCTCTCCTCAGACCTGCATCCGCATGACTTCCTGGTAGGCCTCGACCAGCTTGTTCCGCGCCTTGGTCATCACGCGCAGTCCGATGTCCGCCTTCTCGAGCGCAATCGCCATCTCGTGCAGGTTGCCCTCGCCCATGGCCACCTTGCTGGCCTGGACGTCCGCGTCCTGCTGCAGCTGCTCCACGGAGGACACCGCGTTCTGCAGCGCCCCCTCGAAGTCCGCGCCACCGGTGGCCCCGGAGGTGCTGGGGGCCCGGACGGCGGAGCCGGGCTCGAACGAAATGGTCGGGAAGCGGCTGATGTCCGTGGGCATGGCTTACTTCCCGATCTCCAGCGCGCGGCTGGCCATGGTCTTCAGCGTGTCCATGGCGGTGGCGTTGGCCTCGTAGCCGCGGCTCGCCGACATGAGATTGACGACCTCGTGGATGGGGTTCACGTTGGGCAGCGTCACGAACCCGTCTGCGTCTGCGTCCGGGTGACCGGGGCTGTACACGCGCTTGCCGGGGGACGGGTCGGCGACGACCTTCTCCACCTGCACCCCGGAGACGCCCTCGGCCGAGAGCGCGCTGTCGAAGGAGACGGCGCGGAGAACGGGGTCCAACCGCTTGTAGGGCTGGCCATCCGGGCCGCGCGTCGACTCGGCGTTGGCCAGGTTGCTGGTGGCCAGGTTGACGCGGGTGCGCTCCGCCGAGAGGCCGGAACCGGAGATCTGCATCGCCTTGAAGAAGTCCATGGTTCAGTTCCCTTCAGGAGTCATGCCGCGCCGTCGGAGGCGGCGTAGCGGAGGATGGCGAGCTTGCGTTGGGCTGCGCGGGACGCGGCGCCGTACTGCATGGCGTTCTCCGAGAGCGCGGCCATGGTCCGGTCCAGGTCCACCGTGTTCCCGTCCTGCGTGGGGGAGGTGCCGGAGATCTCCTGTGCCTGGATGCTGCCGGCTGCGCCCGGAACGGCTGGTGCGGGCGTGCCGGGGGCTGCCGGTTGCATCAGGGAGGGGGCGCTGCCGAGGGCGGCCATGGGAGAGAGCGGGGCGGCCTCCGAAGTTCCCCCCACCACCCCGCCCACGCTGCCCATGGCGCCCATGGCCGCCTTGAAGTCCACGTCCCTGGGCCGGTAGCCC
>JBDLRJ010000465.1:0-3094 GCA_039800145.1 Pseudomonadota bacterium
TCTCGTCCGACGTGCTGTCGATGCACACGTCCAGCACCATCATGATCTCCGAGTTGATCGCCTGCTGCATGGCGATGGAGACCTCCGGCGAGAGCATCTGGCGGCTGTTGTCGTAGAAGCTTCGGAACAGCGCCCCCTTCTCGGTGATGGTGCGATCGGACGGGAGCGAGAAAATCTGGAAGCCGCCCGAGTCCGTCAGCACCGGGCCGTCCCACTGCATGAAGCCGTGGATGCCGCCGAACTTCCGGAACACCTCGGCGCCGGGGCGGAGCATGAGGTGGTACGTGTTGCCGAGCACCACCGGCGAGCCCGTGGACTTCACGTCCTCCACGGACATGTTGCGGATGTTGGCGTGGGTGGCCACCGCCATGAAGAGCGGCGTCTCCACCGTGCCGCGGCGCGTGTGCAGCAGCCCCGCCCGCGCACCGACGGGATCTTCCGCCTGCAGCTCGTAGCGAAGCCTCACGACAGGAAGTGCTCCAGCGCCTTCTCGAGAATGGCCTCGCAGCGGACGAGCTCGTCCACCGGGACGAACTCGCCCGTCTGGTGCGCGTTCTTGATGTCCCCGGGGCCGAACACCACCGTCTCCGCCCCGAGCGCCGTCAGGTGCGGCGCCTCGGTGCCGAACGCCACCGTGGCCGGCGCGTTGCCGGACTGGGCCTGCAGGAACGTCACGACCCGGGACGCGGGCGAGGTGTTCACCCCGCGGTCCTCGCGGTGCACCTGGATGTCCACTTCCAGCGTGGCGTCCGACGCGCGCAGCTCCGAGACGATGGACTCCAGCATCCGCGTCACGTGGTCCACGTCCTGGCTGGGCAGCGGCCGCCACTCCACGATGAAGCGGCACCGGCCGGGGATGACGTTCTTCGCCTTGCCGCCCTGGATGAGCCCCACGTTCACCGTGGTGAAGGGCGGATCGAAGTCAGGGTCCTGCAGCGGCACCGCGCGCAGCTCGCCGAGGCTCCGCTTCTCCAGCTGCTCGAGGAACCGCGCCGCGCGGAAGATGGCCGAGGCCCCCGTGTCCGGGTACGCGCTGTGGCCCTCCTTGCCGCGCACCTCCACCTCGGCGAGGCAGTAGCCCTTGTGCGCGCGGATGGGCGTGAGCGACGTGGGCTCCCCGACGATGGCGTACCGCGCCTTGCCCACCTCCAGCTCCACGAGCCGCCGGGCCCCCACGCAGCCCACCTCCTCGTCCGCGGTGAAGGCGAGCAGCAGCCCGTCCTTCCGCACCCTCTCCACCGCGTGCAGCGCGCAGGCGATGAAGGCCTTGGTGTCACACGCGCCGCGCCCGTACAGCCGCCCGCCGCGCTCGGTGAGCGTCAGCGCCTCGGCCCAGGCCGGGTCGAACGGCACGCAGTCCGTGTGGCCCACCAGCGCGAGCTTCGCCACCTCGAACGTCCCGTACCGCGCGAGCAGGTTCACTTTCGGAACGCCCGCCGCGTCCACGTAGGCGACGCGCTCGCAAGAAAATCCAAGGGCCCGCAGGCGCGGCTCCAGGATGTCCACCAGCGGGCCGTTGGGCCGCACCGACGTGGTGTCCACCGCCACCAGCTGCCGCAGCGTCTCCTTCAGCCCCTGCTCCATGCTCACGCGAACACCCTCCGGGCCACGGCGCGGAAGGCGTGGCCGGCGGCCTCCTCCTGCGCGTGCTGCCCCTCCTCCACGATGAAACGCCCCGCCACCGCCACCTCGCGCACCGCCGAGCGCTCCACGGCGAACACCAGTCCCGCGAGCAGCCGGTCCGCCGGCACGCCCACGAGGGACGGGTGGTCCAGGTCCACGGTGAAGAAGTCCGCCGGCGCACCGGGCCGGAGCCGTCCCACCGGGAGCCCGAGGCTGCGGGCGCCCCCCTCGGTGGCCATGCCGAGCAGCCGCCGCGCCAGCCCGGAGGGCTCCCCCGTCCCCGGGTCCAGCACCGCGCGGCGGAGGCGGAGCAACCGCAGGTGCCCGTCCAGCTGCCGCATCTCCATGAGCAGGTCCACGTGGGCCTGGCTGTCGGACCCGAGCGAGAGCGACGCCCCGGCACGCACCAGCGCGTCCGCGGGCACGATGCCGTCCCCGAGGTTGCGCTCGGTGGACGGACAGGCGCAGACGTTCGCGTGGGCGCGGCCCAGCGCCTCCACCTCGTCTGCGTCCAGGTGGATGCCGTGCACGGCGGTGAAGTTGGGGCGCAGCAGCCCCACCGAGCCCAGGAGCTGCACGGGACGCAGCCGGTGCTCGCCGAGGCACGCGGCCACCTCCGCGGGCTGCTCGGCCACGTGCATGTGCACGGGCATGTCGGAGACGGGCGCGAAGACACGCAGCCACTCCACCGGCACGGCGCGCACGCTGTGCGGGGCCAGGCCCACGCTCACGCAGCCGTCGTGGGCGAAGTCCGCGCGCAGCCGGGCCACGGCGTCCAGCACCGCGTCCGGGGAAGTGTCGATGAAGCGCGCCTGCCGCGGGTTGGCAGGCTTCTGGAAGCCCGCGCGCGCGTAGGCCACGCGCAGGAGCACCACGCGCAGCCCCACGTCACGCGCGGCCCGGACCACCTCGCGCGCGAGCAGGTTGCGGTCTGCGTACGGCGTGCCGTCCGGCCCGTGGTGCAGGTAGTGGAACTCGCCCACGGTGGTGATGCCCGCGCGGGCCATCTCGATGAAGACCTGCCGCGCGGAGGCGTAAATGTCCTCGGGGGTGAGCCGCTCGGCGGCGCGGTACATGAGCTCGCGCCAGCTCCAGAAGTCATCCCCCAGAGCCCCCGCGGCCACGTACTCGGTGCAGCCGCGGATGAGCCTCTGGAAGGCGTGGCTGTGGGCGTTGACGAGCCCCGGCAGCAGCACGCGGCCCGGCAGCTTCCGGACGACTCCAACGGTGGAGCCCTTAGGCGGTGCACCCGCAACGACGCCGCCCGGACCCACCTCCAACAGGAGGTCGTCCCGGAGGGTGTCCTCCCACAGAAGGTAGTCGGGTTCGAGCAGCACGGCAGGGGATGGAAGACCTTACGCCCGGGCAGCCGGGCAAGCCAAGGTGGACGGGCGTGTCCACCTTCGGCACATGAAAAACGAAGGCAAGACGACGAGCATGGTGGAAGAGCAGACGAAGAAGATCCCGTCCC
>JBDLRJ010000466.1:0-3281 GCA_039800145.1 Pseudomonadota bacterium
TGCCGAGGCGCGGGTGGCCCAGGCGCGGGCGCAACTGGAGCGGCTCGCGGTGCGGGCGCCCCTCGCGGGCGAGGTGCTCCAGGTGAAGGTGCGCGCCGGAGAGCTCTACAGCTTCCAGGGCGCCTCGGAGCCCCTGGTGATCATGGGGGACACGGCGGGACTGCGGGTGCGGATGGACGTGGACGAGCGGGATGTCGCGCGCGTGAAGCAGGGCGCGGCGGCGTGGGTGACGGCGGACGCGTTCGGGGACCAGCGCTTCGCGGGAAAGGTCGTGGAGGTGGCGCGCCGCTTCGGGCGGAAGAACGTCCGCACGGACGATCCCACCGAGCGCAACGACACGAAGATCCTGGAGGTCGTCGTGGAGCTCGAGTCCCCGGCAGGGATGCGGGTAGGCCAGCGGGTCACGGGCTTCATCCAGGCAGGGGCTCCCCGCAGCTGACCGTCCCCGGGCGTCACGGCGTTCGCCTCCCCGGTTGTGGCGCGCACGGACTCGGGATACTCCGGGTGCCTCACCCCGCGGCCTTCTCGCCGGAGCCACCCCTGTCTGATCTCTGCAGCGAATGCGGTCTCTGTTGTAACGGCACGCTCTACTCCTACGTCACGCTCGTGCCGGACGACATGCCGCGCCTGGAGAAGTACACCCAGCTGCGCTTCATCGAGCGGAACCACCAGCAGACCTTCGACGAGGGCTGCGTGCTCCACACCGGGACCGGGTGCGGGGCCTACGACGACCGCCCGGACACCTGCAGGAGGTATTCGTGCGGGGTGCTCCGGGCCGTGGCGGCGGACGAGCTCACCGAGCACGAGGCGCTCCAGGTCATCCGGGAAGCGCGGGCGCTCGTGGAGAACGTGAAGGAGTACGTCGAGATCGAGCCTGGCCGGCCCATGGCCGTCAGCACCTGGGACGCCCCGCCCCCCGACATCGACGACGACGCGCGGCTCGCGTGGGAGCGCACCCTTCGCTTCCTGGGCCGGCATTTCCTCGGCAACCCTCCCGCGGAATGACGATCCCGGCCCGGGCGCCGTGGCCGGTGCGCTCGGTGTAGGGGTACGCTGCGGCCATGTCTTTCCGGCTCGTGGCGTTGGGCGCCGTTCTCCTGCTCGCGGGGTGCAGTGTGCTCGGGCTGGGGGGGCCGGATGCCGGGCCGGTGTGTCCTCCCCAGGCCTCCAGTTGCAGCGGCCTGTGCACGGATCTCCGGTCGGATCCGCTGAACTGTGGGACCTGCGGTCAGGCGTGCACCGGCGGACAGGTGTGTGCCGCGGGCGCGTGTGCCGACCGCTGCCTTCCCGAGACCACCGCGTGCAACGGCACGTGCGCGGATCTCTCGCGGGACGACCGCCACTGCGGGGCCTGCGGACAGGCCTGCCCCGAGGGGCGCTCCTGCACCGAGGGGGCGTGTGCGCTCCGCTGCGTGGGCGGAACGCTGGCGTGCGGGGAGTCCTGCGTGACGCTCGCCTCGGACCCGGCCCACTGCGGTGCGTGCGACAAGGCCTGCCCGTCCGGCGAGGTCTGTTCCTCGGGAACGTGCGCTGCCGCGTGCGGTCCGGGGATCCTTTCCTGCGGCGGGGCCTGCGCGGACACGGACACGGACGAGGCGCACTGCGGGACGTGCGGGAACGCCTGCGCGAAGGGCGAGCTGTGCGTCCAGGGGACATGCAAGCGGGAGTGCGGGGCGGGGGAGAGCCTCTGCGAGGGGCAGTGCGTGGTCACCTCGCGCGACCGGGTCCACTGCGGTGGCTGCAACCTCTCCTGTGACACGGACGAGGACTGCGTGAACGGCGCCTGCAGGATCAAGTGTCCGCCCGGCACGTTCGACTGCGGCGGGAGCTGCGTCACGACCGGGAGCAATCCCCAGCACTGCGGGGCGTGCAACAACGCCTGCGCCCCGGGCGAGGTCTGCTCCAACGGCCAGTGTCTCGTCCAGTGCCTGGGAGGTACCACGCTGTGCGGGGCGCGCTGCGCGACGCTCTCGTCGGACCCGCAGCACTGCGGGGCTTGCGGCAACGCCTGCTCGCAGGGCCAGGTCTGCGCTGCGGGGAGCTGCTCGCTCCAGTGTTCGGGTGGCACCACGCGCTGTGGCGCGTCCTGCGCGAACACCCGGTCGGATCCCGCACACTGCGGAGGTTGCAACCTCGCCTGCGCGGCCAACCAGTACTGCGACGAGGGAACGTGCGTGGGAGCGACCTGCACGCCGGGATCAGAGGAGACGTGCTACTCGGGGCCGCTGAACTCGGTCGGCGTCGGCGCGTGCCGCAGTGGACGCCGGACCTGCAACGCCACCGGCACGGCGTGGAGCAGCTGCGCCGGAGAGGTGCTGCCCACGCCGGACGCCTGCGCCGACACGCTCGACAACGACTGCGACGGGCTGGTGAACAACGGCTGCCTGCCCACGAGCTGCCGCGGGGTCCGCGTGGCGTTCCCCACGGCGCGCAGCGGCGTCTACTTGATAGATCCCGACGCCGACGGCCCCCTCGCGCCGGTCCAGGCGTACTGCGACCTCGAGCGGGACGGCGGCGGTTGGACGCTTGCGGTCAAGAGTTGGTACCAGTCCGGGATCCCCGGGAACCCCGGTGCCGTCGGCAGCGTCGCCTCGGCAGGGACGCTGAAAGGGGCGGGCTACAAGCTGTCGGACGAGGTGGTCCGCGCCATCATCGGGAGCAAGGCGAACTTCGACGTGCTCGCGGACCAGGTGGGCTTCAACTCTGCGTACTCGGTGGGGAACTTCGAGTACGTGGTGCTCAGGAACTACACGGGCACGTGGCAGTTCACCGGCACCGTGGCCGCCTCCAGTACCCCGACCACGATGCAGTCCTACCGGGCCGCGGACGCAGCGCTCGCGTGGACCGGGACGCTCGCGTGCGGGGAGCCCGGCTTCGGGATCAACTGCCTGGCCGTCACCGGCGGCCCCAACCCCCAGGGGGGAGCCGGGTGCACGATCAACATGGGCACCGTGAGCAATGCCGGCTGGCACCACTTCTACATGGCCTTCACCAACACCGACTCGTTCCTGTACGTGTGCAACGGGGCCCAGCACTCGTCCGGCCAGAACATGAACCACCGGTGGTTCATCCGGGAGCGGCCGTAGCCCGCAGCGTGAAAATGTACGTGTTCGAAATTTCACGGTGGCGGACCTGCGGGCGGTTTGGATAGCCGTCGCTTCATGGTGCGTCGTGACGACTCCAAGCCAGCGGAAGGGCGACCGACCGAGCGGGCGGGGTCACGCTGCACAACACCAGCGGGTGAGAGTCCCGCGCGGGTAATCGCCGGAGAGCCCGCTAGC
>JBDLRJ010000467.1:0-7275 GCA_039800145.1 Pseudomonadota bacterium
GCCTGCTGCTGGAAGCCCAGGGGCGGGTTCGCTTCACCGTCGTGGGCGGGCTGTTCCTCGAGGGCGCGGCCCGCTGGTCGCGTCCCCTCACGAGCACCAACGCGGGCATCCTCTCCTACCAGGCTGGGCTCGGGTATGCGTTTGAATAGGGCAGCACTCGCGGCGGCATTCCTCTCCACCTGCGCGCTCGCGCAGCCACTGGTGGGCCCCTCCGTGGGCAGCGCGGACGCCTTCCTCGCCGAGGGCAACCGCCTCTACAACGAGCGGCAGTTCGCGGAGGCCTCCGCGCGCTTCCTGTCCGCCACCCGCGCCAACCCTTCGCTCCTGGACGCGTACCTCGGCTACGCCCGGAGCCGCCTCCAGGTGGAGGACGTGGCGGTGGCGTGCGGCGCCTACCGCGTGTGGCTCAAGGCCGCCCCGCCCACGTCCATCAACTACGGGAAGGTGCAGGAGGAGTCGCAGCTCTGCGAGAAGAAGAAGGCGGCCCTCTCGCCCCCGCCCGCGGACCCGGCGGCGGCCTTCGTGAAGCTGAAGGCGCAGTTCTACACCTCGCTCGAGAAGCGGCAGCTGCTCGGTGAGAACGGGGCCGCGGAGGCGCTGCGCGCGCTCGGCACCGGGGGCTACCTGGGCCTGGACCTCGGCGACATGGCGCAGAAGCTCCGGTCCGCCGCGCTCGGGCAGGCGGACGCCACCGTGCAGAAGGCGCTCGCCCGCGCGGCCGTGCCCGTGGAGCAGCTGCGCGAGGTCCGCGTGTTGTACGAACTTGCAGGTGACCTGGGCGAGCCCGGGCCGCAGGCGGCCTCCCGCGGCGCCTTTGCCGAGGGCACCGCGGAGCTGCAGTCCGGGGACCCGAAGCGCGCGCAGGGGCTCTTCACCGAGGCGCTCGAGGCGGACGGTTCGCTCACCGAGGCGCGCTTCCTGCGGGCCATGGCCTCGTGGCGCGCGGGGGACAAGGAGGCGGCGCTCGCCGCGCTCGAGAAGGATCTCCCGGCGGACCCGCGCACGCAGGTGTTGCGCGCGGCGCTCGCTGCCGGCCGCTCCGCCCCGGAAGGGGCCGCGCAGCTCGAGGAGCTGCTCTTCCGCGCGAAGTTCCAGGGAGGCCGCTGACCGCCGTGGCCGTGACGCTCTGCCAGGGGTGCGGCGCGGAGTACGCCGACTGGACCGGGACCTGTCCCGCGTGCGGAAGCACCGCCTCGCTCAAGGTCTCCCGCAAGGAAGACCAGATGCTGGGTCGGCTCGTGGGCGGCACCTACCGCGTCCTCAAGAAGCTGGGACAGGGCGGGATGGGGGCGGTGTACCTCGGGGAGAACCAGCGCCTGGACCAGAAGGTCGCGCTCAAGTTCCTCAACGCGAGCCTCGTGAACGAGCCGGACATCGTCCGGCGCTTCCTCAACGAGGCGAAGACGTACGGGCGGCTCGCGCACCCCAACGCGGTGACGGTGCTGGATCTCCTCCAGGAGGAGGACGAGACGCTCTGCATCGTCATGGAGTACGTGGAGGGGAGTGACCTGCGCCGCGTGCTCGCGGAGCGGGGCCGGCTCACGCCCGCGGAGGCCATCGACATTGCGCTGCAGGCGGCGGACGTGCTGCAGCTGGCCCACTCGAAGGGGATCGTCCACCGGGATCTCAAGCCCGAGAACATCATGGTGCGCCCCGGCCTGCGGGGACACTTCGCCAAGGTGCTGGACTTCGGGATCGCGCGGCTGCTCCACGACAACGCCTCGCGCCTGACTGCGCAGGGGGCCATCGCCGGGACGCCCCGGTACATGCCTCCGGAGCAGGTGGAGGGCCGGGACGTGGACGCGCGGGCGGACATCTACGCGCTGGGGATCGTGGTGTTCGAGATGCTGACCGGCCGCGTCCCGTTCGACGGCGTCTCCATCTCCGAGATCCTCCACCACCAGGTGAGCTCTGCCATGCCCCACCTGTGGGAGGTGGAGTCCACGCTTCAACTCCACGCGCTGGACGACGTCCTGCAGCGCGCCACGCGGAAGCTGCGGGTGGAGCGCTACCCGTCCATGCAGGCGTTCGCGCAGGATCTCTCCAACGCGGTGCCCACCCTCGTCAGCATCCCCGCGCCGCAGGCCGTGGCCCCGGGGGGACCGGTGACGGTCGTGTCCACGGGGGGCGGAACGCTCGCGTACGGCTCCTCGCCCACGCTCGCCAGCGCGAGGACGTCCCCGGCGCTCCCCGCGGAGCTCCCCTCGGGGGCCGCGGGCTCGCCCGGCGATGACGTGGAGGTGCAGACCTTCGTCCCGTCTTCGTCGGGGGCGGCGCTTCCGTCTGTCGTCGCGTCGCCGTCGCTGCAGGGGGCCGCGGCCGCGCTCGGGCAGCAGGGCCCTGCGCCCGCGGCCGGGCGGGACGTGGCCCCGGATGCCCGTCCCACCGAGCGGGGGGAGATCCTCCAGGATCCGCCGGGGGCGTCAGCCCCGGTGCAGGTCTCGGCGGCTGCCCCGCGGTCACCCGCACCTTCGCCGGAGGCACCCCCAGGGGCGAGCCCCGCGCCGGCCACGCCCTCCGGTGCCCCGCCCGCCGCGGCAGGGACCGGGCCGGTGGATCCCTTCACGAAGACGGTCTCCCCCCGCTCAGCGCGCTCCGCTCTCGGGACGGCCCAGCCGCCGGGGCGCAGCAAGGCGCCCCTCGTAGCCGGTGGAGTGGGCGTCGTGGTCGCGGCGCTCGTGGCCGTGCGCGTGCTCGGGGGGACCGCGCCCCGGGTCGAAGTGCCGCCGCCCGCCGTGGCCCAGGTGCCTGCCGCAGCGGCTGCCGTCCCTGCCACGCCGTCCCCGGCTCCGGTGCCCGCCGGGGTCGCACCGGTGCAACCGGTCGCGGGCCCGCAGCCCGGTACGGTGCTGCCCCCCGTGCAGGCGGCGGGTTCCGCCGTGGGCTCCGGGCCCGGGGTGCCCTCGGGGCAGGCTCCCGTGCAGGCCGCGGCCGCGGCGGGGCAGCCGGGGGTGCGTCCTTCTGCAGAGGCGCACGAGGGACTCCGCCGTGCGCGACGGGCGTGGGAGGACGGGCGCCTGTCGGCTGCGCGGGAGGCGCTCGAGGACATGCCTCCAGACGCGGACTCGGATGCCGAGCGCAAGGCGCTCCTGGGCAACGTGACCGAGGCGCTGCAGCAGCTGGCCCAGGGCCGCTCGCGGCTGGACCGCGGCGAGTGCGCGGGGGCCATTGCCGCGTTCGGCGCGGTGCTGAAGCTGAACCCGCGCGTCTCCGAGGCGGCCGAGGGCCGAGAGAAGTGCAGGCGGATGCTCCCGCCCGCGCTCAACGAGTGAGCGTCAGAGGCTGATCCGCGCGCCGATCCCCACGTCCAACAGCGGCGCGGGGGCCTGGATCCCGCCCGTGCGGATGGACTCCCACGAGCGCGCCTGGTCCGCGGAGAGCCCCGGCGGCGTGGCCGGCAGGTTGGGCTGGGCGGGGAGGTTCAACCCGAAGTGGAACTCGCCCAGGTTCCCGTAGTGGTACGCGGCGAACGCCTCCAGCTGCAGGAAGGAGAGCGCGCGGTAGATGAAGTCCACGCGCGAGAGGAAGGAGCGGTCCGACAGGTTCCCCAGCGTGGAGAACGTCACCGTCCCGTTGTCCATGGAGCCCGGCCCGAGCAGCACGAGGAAGAGCCCCGCGTAGTGGCGGCCCGCGTAGAAGGGGACGTAGGTGCCGGTGAGGATGGCGGCTGCGAAGAGGTTGGGATCGTCGTAGCCGTACGGGTTGTAGAAGTACTCCGCGCCGAGCGTCAGCGTGTCGTTGTCCCGGTAGGCCCAGGACCAGCTGAGTCCGCCGGTCACCTGCGCGGCGGGCCCCTCGAGCCGGTAGGTCTCGTAGGGCAGGGGCTGCAGCGTGTTGAGCGCGCTTGCAAGATCGTACCGGAACGGCCGGCTCTCGGCCCCGGCCACGTACCGCACGGACAGCCGGTCCGCCTCCGGGCGGAGCGCGGCCTCCGCGTACACGTCCAGCGGCCCCAGCTCGGACGAGACGTCCAGCGAGTAGCGAGGCGTGCGCCCCGCCTGGAACACCGCGGAGGCGCCCACCTCCGTGTTGCCGACGACGAACTCGCCGCGGAGGCCGCCGCCCAGCTTCCCCAGCGCGTTGGCCGGGCCGAAGTTGTCCAGCATTGCCACGCCGTAGAAGTTCCAGCCGAGCTTCTCCACGGGCAGGTGGAGCTTGACCAGGTTGGCCCCGAGCCGCTGGTCGAACACGGCGAGCGGATCCCGCTGCTGCGGCGAGAGGAAATCCCCGGGCTGCCAGAACCTCGCCACCGTCCAGCGCACGTGCTGCCGCCCCGCGGTGACGAAGAGCGTCTGCCCCACGTCGAACTTCAGCCACAGCTGGTCCAACAGGAAGTTGGGGTTGGCCGTGGTGCGCGGCGCACCGAAGGTGGTGGGGGCACTCCCGCTCGAGAGATCCGTACTGGTGCCGCTCCCGGTGGTGGGGCGCTGGGTGGCGCCCAGCACCGACAGCCCACCGAGCGCGGAGCTGGCATTCGGGTCCAGGGTGGGATCGTACGAGACGCGGAACCGTGCGTAGCCGCGGATGCGCTCGCTGGGGCGCGCGTCCATGTACACGTCCAGCAGCGTGGGGCTGCTGACGCGCGCCTCCTTCGGCGGCTGGTCGTCGGCGGCGTTGAAGAAGTAGCGGAGGTAGAACTGCCCGCCGATCTGCAGCGGGTCCTCCACGGCCTCGCCGGACTTGAACTTGTCCTCGGCGGCCGGGCCGGAGAGCAGCTGCTGCGCGCGGTCGTCCCCGGTGCCCTCGGCCGCGGGGGCGTCCCGCGGGGCGGGCGGACCGGGGGGCGCGGTGGGCGTTGCCGGGGCGTCCGGCGGGGAGTCGGACCCGAAGAGATCGTCCTCGGAGGGACGTGCCCCCTCCTGCGCGAGGGCGGGGAAGGCGAGCGCCGCGGCGAGCAGTGCCGCGGCGGAGGAGGGGAGGGCGCGCCTCATCGGCTCTTGCTCTCCACCCACGCCTTGGTGAAGAGGTTGGCCTCGAGCGGGCGGAGGTCCACGGTCTTCGTGAGGATGACGGTGCTGTTGGCCTTCTCCACCTCGTCGAAGAAGCGCATCTCCTCCGGGAACCACACGTCCGCCTTCTTGGTCTCGCTGAACACCTTCTTCCAGCGCGGGTAGTAGGCGGTGCGCATGAGCCGCCCGGACAGGGCGAACTCCTGGCGCTTGAGGATGTTGCCGCTCTCCTGGTCCACCCACAGCTTCACCACCGGGTAGGCCACGTCCACGCCCTCCTTCGCCTTGAGCGTGAGCGCGTGGACCTTGAACTTCCCGAGCCCCTGCTCGCCGTCGTACGAGGGATCATACTCGTCCGCGAGGCGTGACTCGTCGAAGTCCTGGCGGCGGCTGTCGGTGCCGGCGATCCGCTCGCGCTCGGTGCGCCGCTCCCACTTGCCCGTGCCCGGGTCATACGACCACAGGTTCTTGTCCATGCGGAGGTAGCCCTTGCCGGACTCCCCCTTGGGCTTGGTGAAGAGGATCATCAGCTTGTCGTCCGAGTCCCGGCGGTAAACCATGGCCTCGCGGACGACGTCCGACTTGTCCTTCTCTTTCTGCTCCAGGTACATGAGCGCGCGGTAGTCGCCGCCGTTGCGCTGGCGGTCGTCCAGCGCGGCGACGAGCTTCTTCACCTCGTCTGCCGAGAGCGGCGCGGCGCGCGCGAGCAGGGGGAACAGGACCAGGGCGGCGGTGAGCAGGGGGCGCATGGGGAGTCTCCTTCAGCCGGCGTGCTGCATGGCCGTGACGGGCTTGAGCCGGGCCGCCATCCAGGACGGCACCAGCGAGATGAGCGAGATGCAGCCGGTGATGAACGCCACGGTGAACGCCATGGCGCTTCCCTGGATGGCCACGTGCAGCGTGTCCGACATGAGGAACAGCTGGACGGCAATGGGGACCTTGATGTTCAACGCGTTGACCGTGGTGCTGACCACCACGCCCAGCAGCGCGCCTGCCACCGCGCCGAAGAGGCCGAGCAGCACCGCCTCGGCGAGGAACATCCGCAGCACCTGGCCGCGCTGCATGCCCATGGCGCGCAGCGTGCCGATCTCGCGGGTCCGCTCCCGGATGGCAATGGCCATGGTGTTCATGATGCCGATGCCCACCACCACCAGCAGCGCCAGCGTCAGCAGGAAGGTGAGCGCGTCCAGGGCGGTGAGCGTCCACTTGGTGAAGGAGATCTCGTCCTCCCACGTGGTGAGGTCCAACTTCTGCCCGGTCCAGTCCTCGCGGTTGACCACCTCGAACTTCTGGAAGAACGCGCGCGGATCGTTGTCCATCACGCCGTAGCCCGCCTCGGCGAGCGTCTTGCGCAGCCGCTCCTGCACCGCCACCACGTCCTTCACCTCCTTCAGGTACAGCTGGATGGCGCCGGTGGAGTCCTCGTTGAGGCGGTACAGCTGGCGGAGGCTCTGCGCCGGGACGAAGACGTTGAACTTGCTGAGCAGCCCCACGTCCTGGGCAATGGCGCCCACGGTGAGATCCAGCGTGTTGTTGGTACCCCGCAGGGTCGGGGCGGAGACGGTGATGAGATCCCCCACCTTCACCTCCAGCTTCTTCGCCTGCTCCTCGAAGAGCATCACGTTCCCCGGCGTGCGCAGCGCGTCCACGTTGCCGGAGGTGATGACGAGCACCTTGCGGAGATCCCGCTCGGCGTCGATGTCCACCCCGGCAATGCCCACCTGCTGGCTCCCGCCGGAGGACACCGCCTTGGCCCAGCCGCGGCCGCGCGTCACCACGAAGTCCAGCTCTGGGACGTTCTTGCGGACGTGCTCCACGAGCTCCTTGTACTTCGTCACCACCGGCGCGGACTGGCCCGCGGTGACCTTGTAGAACCCGCCGATGTTCACGTGCCCCGTGGACAGCGTGGTGGCGCTCCGCAGCATGGTCTCGCGCGTGCCGTTGGACAGGCCGAGCAGCAGCAGCAGCAGCATGGCCACGCCGGCAATGGCGCTCCCCAGCAGCGCCGTGCGCTTGCCGTGCTGCAGGAGGTTCCGGTAGGCGATCAGGAGGGTCTGCATGTCACTCGTCCTGGCCCATGGCCTTGACCGGGCTCACCCGGGTGGCCACGAGGGCGGGGTAGAGGGTGGAGATGGCGGACACGGCGAGCACCGCGAGGAACGCGGCCACCACGTTGCCCAGGCTCACCGAGGGCAGCAGCCGCGGGCCGGAGAAGAAGAAGTAGAGCTGGTCGTTCCTCGCCGGGATGCCCACGCGGCCCAGCCACGTCACCAGCGCGGAGCCCAGCCCGGCCCCCATGGCGCCGAACACCACGCCCAGCGCCAGG
>JBDLRJ010000468.1:0-27021 GCA_039800145.1 Pseudomonadota bacterium
CGGCGTGCACCGCACCAGCCCGCCGCACGTCGGCTCGCAGCTTCCCTGCACGCACGTGCTCCCCGCCGCGCACGCCGTCCCGCAGCCGCCGCAGTTCAGCGGGTCCGTCTTGGTGTCCGCGCAATAGCGGCCGATGCCCGCGATTCCACACACCACGAGCGTCCCACAGCTCGGCCCGCAGGTGCCGTTGTCACAGCCTTCGCCCGGCGCACACACGTTGCCGCACGCGCCGCAGTGCTCGCGATCCGACTGGGTGTCCACGCACGCCCCGCTGCACAGGTTCAGCGGCGCCCCGCACGACGTGCCGCACGTCCCGCCGCTGCACGCGGTGCCGGAAGGGCAAGCCACGCCACATGCCCCGCAGCTGTCGTTGTCGGACTGCAGGTTCGCGCAGTAGCTCGTCCCGCCATCCAGCACGCAGCGCGTCAGCTCGCCGCACGACGGACGGCATTCACCTTCCGCGCACACCTCGTCGGCTTCGCACCGGGTTCCGCAGGCGCCGCAGTGGGCGGGATCCCTCTCCGTGTCCGCGCAGACTTCGGGGCCCCCGTCAGGAGCACAGAGCGTGAGGTTGCCGCAGCCAGCCCCCGCCCCGGCATCTCCGGCCACCTGCCCGTCGCCTTTCGACGTGCAGACACACGAACCCACACTCAACCCGCTGCTCGCACACTGCTGCGCCCCGGGACGTCCATCCGGACAGGTACAGGCGAGGCTCGCACCCGGAATGCACAGCACTGGGGGCTCTTGTACCGTCCCGGTGCAGGACACCGTCAGCGCCAGCCCCGCCAGCGCCACCACGTGAAGCAACCCAGCTCTCATGATGTTCTCCCCGACATCGAAGCCTGTCGTCTTATCCACCAACGACAATAAACATCAAACCCAGAGACCTCTTTCCTCGAGGCGTTGCTCAGGGCGCAGGCGTGATGTCGAACCTGATGTAGGTGATGGGGCCAGCCGCCGATGACGCCAGGAAGTACCCGTTCCGTACCGCACTCGCCCAGTCTGTCACCTCCACCGAGCCGATGAAGTCGTCGCTGGACAAGGCATCCACGTCTGTGAAGTTGATGGTCAGCGCCTCTCCCACGGGAACTGCCACGGTGAAGGCCGTGGGCCACGACGGGGTCGAGGTGTTGGACTGCTCCGTCGTAGACACCGTCACGAGCGAATTCACCACCCAGGCGTAGGAATCCGCGGGATCCCCAGCGCCCTCGTCGGTGGAGGAATCCAGGATGACCTGCAGGTTCTTGATGACGAACGACGTCACGTACGCGTCGCGGCAGAAGCCCGCGGTCGCATCACAGAACTGCTCGGACCAGCAGTCGAAGCTGGAACTGCAAGCTTGGTCTCGCTCAGGGACGCAGGCCTTGTCGCCGGAGGCCTGCTGCCTGCACATGAAGCCGCCCCGGCAATCGGCCTGGGTGGAACAGCTCGCGAGGCACACCTCGTACTCCGTGCTTCCGTTTCCGTCGTAGTCCATCGCTGCACAGGTGGTACCCGCTGGGCAACCCCAGCTGCAAAGCTGGGTGCACACCCCGCTCGGAGCGTCTGTGGCACACGATGCCTGCCCCCCGAGCGCGGCCGGGCGGTCACATTGATCTGGAGAAGTGCAGCTGCTTCCGAGCGGGCGGGGCTCCTGGCACACGAGGATCTCGTTCAAGCTCGCGTCGTACCGACCGGAACAGGTATCTGGGCTCGGGCAGTCCGCTGCCGACTGGCAGGTCTGCTCGCACGTATCGGTCACGAACCCATCAAAGCAGGTCCCCGAGGTGCACTCCTCCGCACGCTTGCACTCCGCGCCACGCGCCAGGGTCTCCATGCACACGTCCACGCCCTCTCCCGTGAGGGTGCTGTGGCCGTGCCCGCAGAAATACCCCGCCGGGCAGTCTGACGTAGCGGCACACCCCTGCGTGCACCGCCCGCCACCGGCACCGTCGCTCAGGCAGAGCAGCGAGGCGCACTCGGCGTTGTCAGCGCAGCTCCCGGCGAACTGCCCCGCCCCTGGCGTGGGGACCACCAGCTGGAGGGACGTGGGGAAGTTCAATCCGGAGATGACCTGCTGGGAGTAGGCGACGAACGGCTGGGGATCGGTCAGGTTGGGCCACAGTCCGAGGTGTTCTCCCGGATCCCCAAGGTACCCGTTGTTGTCGTCGTCCGTGCCAGCGCCGAGGAAGTAGACGCCCGGCGGGACCGAGAGCGACCACGCCCACCCCGAGGCCTCCTGGGCAATGGTGCTCGCAACGGCGGTGACCCCGCCGGCTGCATTCACCTGGAGCGCGACCACCTCCAGCGCCGGAGAGGGACGCGGCCCCACGCGGAAGCTGACGGGCACCTCCTGCGTGCCTCCGTCAGACTCGAAGCGCAGGGTGAACCGGTAGATGCCGTCGGCCAGGTTCGCCCGGTCGATGTTGAACGTCACCACCTGCTTCTGCTGGGAGACCACGGTGCCAGTCTGCATCGTGATGCCAGACCGGGGGCCGTACATCCCACGCGCGTACAACGTGAAGTGGAGATCCACCGCCCCCACGTTGTTCACCTCGACGCTGGCGGACGTTGCGGCGCCCAGTTCCAGCGCAGCGGGCGTCACCAACAACCGGGGTCCAATGGCAGCGGCCACCCCGCTCGCCAGCTGGACCGCGCTGTAGGCGTCCACCAGGCCGGAGCCGCACCCCTCCGCGCAGGTGTACTGCGCCAGCGCGGTCTGCCGCAGGATGGCCTCTGCCTGGGAGTGATCCAGGGTCCCATTCACGCTCGCCATGAGTGCGACGATTCCTGCCACGTGGGGCGCGGCCATGGACGTTCCATTGGAGCCGCCGTAGCTGGGGGCGCCCGTGGCCGTCGCGAACAGGCTGAAGATCTGGTCCTCGCGTCCGTTCGAGTCCAGGTCCTCGAAGTCGCCGCCCGGCGCGACGAGATCGAGCGCCGTTCCATAGTTGGAGTACGACGACCGGCGGCCGTCCAACCCCACCGCGCCCACCGTGATGACCCCGTCCTGGCTCGCGGGCGCGAACTGGGACGCATCCACGTTGGAGTTTCCTGCCGCTACCACGATGATCTTCCCCAGCTGGTTGATCTCGTCGATCGCGTCCTGGTACGCGAGAGACTTACCGCCCCCGCCCCCAAGGCTCATGTTCAAGACCTTCGCGGGCGTCGTGTTCGCGGGAACCCCGGGCACGGACAATCCGGCAGCCCAGCGCATCCCGTCGATGATGTCGATGCGAGAGCCACCCTCGACCCCCAGCACGCGCACCGGAAGCAACTGGGCCTCCCAGTCAGCCCCAGCGGCACCGACACCGTTGTTGCTCTTGGCCCCGATGGTCCCCGCCACGTGCGTTCCGTGGAAGGACACGTGCCCATCCGGGAAGATGGCCGGGCGGAGCGGGTCCGCGTCCCTGCTGTCCCCGTCCGCTGCGCCCGCCACATCCGTCACGAAGTCGTAGCCGGGGAGTAGGCGGGTTCCGAAGTCCGGGTGGGGCGTGATGCCGTCATCGAGCACGGCGACGACAATGTTGGAACTTCCGGTGGTCACGTCCCAGGCCTGAGGGAGGCTGGCCATCCAGTAGTGCCAGGACTGATGGGTGGAGAAGTAGGGATCGTTCGGAACCGCCTGAGGATGGGCCACGTGGTTCTTCTCAACGGCGAGGACGCCCGGCGTCCGCTTCACCGCGCGAAGGGCCTCATCGAGCGGGGGACCTTCCAGACCTCGCCCGTCTGCGTCCTGGACCTTCACCGCGTGCCACGTGCCGAACAGCGGCCGCTCATAGGCAATGCGAAGGCCGGAGGGCCCGAGGGCCTTGAGCACCGCCCGCGCGCCGTCCAGCCGGGCCTCGAACTTCACGAGCAGGCTGCCGGCCACGACGTCGGGACGGGAAGGCCGAACCGGGATGGGGCCCTTCAACGCAGCCGCCACCGCCGAAGGAGGTTGCCGCGAGATGGTTGCAGCCGCGGCCGGGACTGCACCGGACGCCCCTCCAGTTCCCGCGGGAAGTGAGGGATTGAGCGTCCCGGACAGGTCCGCCGGAGGGAGGACCGTCTCACACTTGCCTGCCACGCATGCCTCAAGCGCGCCACACGTCGTCGCGCACGTGCCGCAGTGGCGCTCGTCCCGGCTGATGTCCACGCAGGTGCCGGCGCACGCCGTCAGCCCCGCGGTGCATCCACACGTCCCTGACAGACAGGCGAGCCCCACCGCACAGGCTGCGCTGCAGGCCCCGCAGTGGGCCGGGTTGGTCGTCAGCGACACGCACGCGCTGCCGCACCGCACATGGCCCGCCGGGCACTCGCACACGCCCTGGTTGCAGCCCAACCCCGCCGCGCACGCCGTCCCGCAGCCGCCGCAGTTCAGCGGGTCCGTCTTGGTGTCTGCGCAGTACTTCGCTCCCCCCGTCCCCGTGCACGTCGCCAGCGCGCCGCACGTCGTCTGGCACGCCCCTGCCGCGCACGCCGTCCCCGCGGTGCAGGTGTTGCCGCACGTCCCGCAATGCGCGTTGTCCGTCTGCGTGTTCACGCAGCGCGGGGCACCCCCCACCTGGCACGTGGCCAGCGCGCCGCAGTTGGAGGCGCAGACGCCTCCCGTGCACAGCGTCCCCGCCGTGCACGCGTTGCCGCACGTCCCGCAGTTCGCGTTGTCCGTCTGGGTGTTCGCGCAATACGGCGCTGCGCCTGACGGCGTGCACCGCACCAGCCCGCCGCACGTCGGCTCGCAGCTTCCCTGCACGCACGTGCTCCCCGCCGCGCACGCCGTCCCGCAGCCGCCGCAGTTCAGCGGGTCCGTCTTCGTGTCTGCGCAGTACTTCGCTCCCCCCGTCCCCGTACACGTCGCCAGCGCGCCGCAGCTCGGGCCACACGTCCCGTTGTTGCAGGCCTCACCCGGCGCACACGCGTTGCCGCACGCCCCGCAGTGCGCGCGGTCCGACTGGGTGTCCACGCACGCCCCGCTGCACAGCTCCAGCGGTGCCCCGCACGTCGTGCCGCACGTCCCGCCGCTGCACGCGGTGCCGGGAGGACAGGCCACGCCACATGCGCCACAGTTCGCGTTGTCCGAATCCAGGTTCGCGCAGGAGTTCGTCCCGCCGTCCGACACGCACCGTGCGAGCTCACCGCAGGTTGGCTTGCACTCGCCGCCCGTGCACACCTCATCGGCTTCGCACCGGGTTCCGCAGGCGCCGCAGTGGGCGGGATCCCTCTCCATGTCCGCACAGACTTCGGGGCCCCCGTCCGGAGCGCAGAGCGTGAGGTTGCCGCAGCCAGACCCTGCCCCGGCATCTCCGGCCACCTGCCCGCCGTCCAGATCCACTTCACCGCACACGCACGCCCCTAGGCTCACCCCGTTGCTCGCGCACACCTGCGCCCCGACTCGTCCATCCGGGCAAGCACACGCGAGGCTCGCGCCCGGAATGCACAGCGCGTCGGGTTCCTGCACCGTCCCAGTGCAGGCTGCCATCAGCGCCAGCACTGCCACGGCGGCGACACGAAAGATTCCAGCGGTCATGAGCGCTCTCCCCCATCCTGAAGGACAGCCGTCTTAGACACCTGCAACGACACAGGTCAACCCCAAGGATGCATTTCCTGGGGGTATATCTCCGGCTCGCCACCGCGCGCGCCTCTCCCGCCGCTTGGGCTAGAGTGCCCGCCCCGTGTCCTCCGTCACGCTCACCAACGTCCACAAGGCCTTCGGTACCACCCGCATCGTGAAGGGGGTGGACCTCGAGGTGCGCTCCGGCGAGTTCCTCGTCATGGTGGGCCCGTCCGGCTGCGGGAAGACCACGCTGCTGCGGCTCATTGCCGGGCTCGAGTCCCCGGACCTGGGGGACATCCTCATCGACGGCGCCCGCGTCACCGACACGCCCCCGCGCGACCGGGACGTGGCCATGGTCTTCCAGTCCTACGCCCTCTACCCGCACATGACCGTGCGCGAGAACATGGCCTTCGGCCTGGAGCTCCGGAAGCTCCCCCGCAAGGACATCCAATCCCGCGTGGAGGAGGCCGCCGCGCAGCTCGAGCTCTCGAAGCTCCTGGACCGCAAGCCGAAGGAGCTCTCCGGCGGCCAGCGGCAGCGCGTGGCCATGGGACGCGCCCTCGTCCGCCGGCCGAAGATCTTCCTCTTCGACGAGCCGCTCTCCAACCTGGACACCGCGCTCCGCGTGCAGATGCGCGGCGAGCTCGCCCGGCTCCACCGCAAGCTCGGCGCGACCATGATCTACGTCACCCACGACCAGGTGGAGGCCATGACGCTCGCCTCCCGCGTGGCGGTCTTCAACGGCGGCAAGCTGCAGCAGGTGGGCGCGCCGCTCGAGCTCTACAACGCCCCGGCCAACCACTTCGTGGCCACCTTCCTCGGCTCCCCCTCCATGAACTTCCTGCCCGCCCACCGCGAGGGGACGTTCCTCAAGGGCCCCGGCTTCCAGCTGCACTGCCCCGTGGACCTCGGCGACCTGCGCGACGTGAAGGTGGGCCTCCGCCCGCAGGATCTCCGCATCCAGTCGGACGGCGAGTTCACCGGCACGGTGGACGCGGTGGAGCGGCTCGGCAGCGACGGCTACGCCTTCCTCACCACCCCGGCCGGCCCCCTCGTCTCCCGCTTCGACCGGGGCACCCAGGTCTCCGTGGGCGAAACGGTGAAGGTGTGCCTCCTCTCCAACGCCCTGCACGTCTTCAGCTCGGACGGCGAGGCGGCCATCCTCCACCCCGGTGACGCCCGCCCGCGCGTGGAGGTCGTGGCCTGATGTGCCCGCGGCTCGCCGCGCTGCTGCTCCTGTGCGCGCTGCCCGCCTGGGCGGACGCCCCGCTGCGGCTCTGGCACGCCTACCGCGGCGCCGAGGAGACAGCCCTCGAGCAGGCCGTCGCCCGCTTCACCGAGGACACCGGCACGAAGGTGGAACTGCTCGCGCTCCCCTACGACGCCTTCTCCTCCAAGCTCACCGCCGCCATCCCGCACGGCGTGGGACCGGACGTCTTCCTCTACGCGCACGAGAAGCTCCGCAGCTTCCGGGAAAAGGCGCTCCTCGCCCCGTCGGACGCACGGCTCGTCCGCGCGGACTACCTCCCCAACGCCCTCTCCGCCCTCACCCTGGACGGCGTCACGTACGGCTACCCGCTGTCCCTCAAGTGCCTCGCGCTCTACTACGACAAGGACCGCGTCTCCTCGCCCCCCACCACCACGGACGGGTGGCTCGAGCAGCTCGGTCAGCTCAGCCAACCGGCCCAGGGACAGTTCGGGCTCGCGTACGAGGCCGGGGACTTCTACTTCCACGCCCCGTTCCTCTTCGGCTTCGGCGGGCGGCTGTTCGACGACGCCGGCCGCGCCGAGTTCCAGTCCGAGCCCATGGCCCGCTCGCTCGCCTTCGTGCTCGGGCTGCACCGCCGCGGCTACGTCCCCGAGGAGGCCTCCGGCGCGCTGGTGAAGTCCCTCTTCAACGCCCACCGCGTCGCCATGGTCATCAGTGGGCCGTGGTTCGCGGGGGAGATTGACCCGGCCATCCGCTGGGGCGTGGCGCCGCTGCCCACCGTCTCCACCACCGGCAAGCCCATGTCCCCCTTCCTCGGCGTGGAGGCCGCGTTCGTGAGCAGCCGCAGCACCCAGCCGGACAAGGCCCAGTCCCTCGCCCACGCCCTCTCGGTGGGAGACGGCGCCTTCCTGCGCACCACCGTGGGCCACCAGGTGCCGGCGGACCTCGCCACGCTGCGCACGGACGCGGTGAAGCGGGACGCCTTCATCTCCCACTTCCGGGACGCGGCGCAGTCGGCCGTCCCCATGCCGCACGAGCTCGAGATGCAGAAGATGTGGGAGCCCATGAAGCTTGCGCTCCGCGCGCTGCTCCAGGGTGGCACCACCGCGGACGAGGCCGGCGCGCTCGCGGACCGCCGCTACCGCGCACTCCACCGCCCTGCCCCCGCGGATGCCTCCCCGCTCCCCTGGCTCGCGGGGGCCGGCGCGCTGCTGCTCCTGGCAGCGGCCTGGGCGTGGGTGACGCGCCCGCGCGAGCCGTTCCGCAAGCGCTACCCGGAAGCCGCGCGCGGCCTGCTCTACGTGGCCCCCGCCGCGGCCGGCGTGGTGACGCTCATCCTCGTGCCGTTCGCGTTCGGGATCGGGATGTCGCTCTTCCACCACGAGCCCAACGGCAGCTACCGCTTCGTGGGAGGCGCCAACTTCGCGGACATCCTGCAGAGCCGCGGCTACGCCGTCACCGAGCCGCTCAGCTTCTACTTCACGCTCGCCGTCACCGTGGCCTGGGCCCTCGTCAACGTGGTGCTGCACGTGGGGCTGGGGCTGCTGCTCGCGCTCGTCCTCAAGGATCCCCTCCTGCGCCTGCGCGGCGTGTACCGCGTGCTGCTCATCCTCCCGTGGGCCATCCCCAACTACATCACCGCCCTCACCTGGAAGGGGCTCTTCCACCGCCAGTTCGGGGCCATCAACGGGCTGCTCGCCGCGCTCGGCGTGGAGCCCATCAGCTGGTTCACGCGCTTCTCCACCTCCTTCGCCGCCAACGTGGTGACCAACACCTGGCTCGGCTTCCCCTTCATGATGGTGGTGTCGCTGGGCGCGCTGCAGTCCATCCCGCAGGACTTGTACGAAGCTGCAGAGGTGGACGGCGCGTCGAAGTGGACGCAGTTCCGCCGCATCACCCTGCCGCTGCTCCGGCCGGCGCTGCTTCCCTCCGTCATCCTCGGCTCGGTGTGGACGTTCAACATGTTCAACATCATCTACCTGGTCTCCGGGGGAGAGCCGGGCGGGGCCACGGACATCCTCGTGAGCGAGGCCTACCGCTGGGCCTTCCAGCGCAACGAGCAGTACGGCTTCGCCGCGGCCTACTCCGTCCTCATCTTCTGCGTGCTGTGGCTCTACACGACCGCCACCAGGCGCCTCACCCAGCCGGAGGTGGCCTGACATGAAGTCGCGCCCCTTCTGGTTCTCCGCGCTGCTGCACGCCGGGCTCTCGCTCGCGTGCGCGGCGGTGCTCTACCCGGTGCTGTGGGTGGTGAAGCTGGCGCTGTCCCCCACGGAGGGGCTCTCGCTCTCGGCCAACCCCTTCCCGGAGCAGGTGACGTTCGACCACTTCCGCGCGGTGCTGCTCGCGTCCGACTCGGCGGGGCGCTGGCTCTTCGGCCGGCAGCTCTTCGCCTCCGTCGCGGTCTCCGGGGCCACCACCCTCGTCGGGCTCTCGCTCGCGGTCACCGCGGCCTACGCGCTCTCGCGCTACCGCTTCCCCGGCAAGGAGTCCGGGATGCAGGCGCTGCTGCTCACCCAGATGTTCCCGGCCACGCTGATGACGGTGCCGCTCTACTCGCTGCTCGAGCGGCTGCACCTCCTGGGCAGCCTCGGCGGGCTGGTGCTCGTCTATTCCACCGCGTCGCTGCCCTTCTGCGTGTGGATGCTCAAGGGGTACTTCGACACCGTGCCGCGCGAACTGGAGGAGGCCGCGGTGATGGACGGCGCCTCCCCCGGACAGGTCTTCTGGCGCGTGGTGCTGCCGCTCGCGCGGCCGGCGCTGGCGGTGACCGCGCTCTTCTCGTTCATGACGGCCTGGAACGAGTTCATCCTCGCGGCCACGCTGCTGGACGACCAGTCCTCGTTCACCCTGCCCGTGGCGCTGCAGCGCTTCGTGGGCGAGTACAAGACCGAGTGGGGCAAGTTCGCGGCCGGGGCGCTGGTGGTCTCCGCCCCGGTGATGGCCCTGTTCTACGCGCTGCAGAAGCACCTGGTGGGCGGGCTGACCGCCGGAGGGGTGAAGGGATGAAGCGGCCCGCGCTCGGACTCTTGTTCATTCTTGCAGCCTGCCCGGCGGCGGGCCCCGGCCCCTCGGACGCGGGCGCCGACGACGCGGGCACTTCCCTGCGCGTCTCCTCCGTCACCCCGGACCGCGGCCCCGCGGCGGGTGGGACGCAGGTCGCGGTCACCGGGAGCGGCTTCCCGGAAGGGGTGCGGCTGTTCCTCGGGGACACCGAGGCCGTGGACGTGGTGCGCGTCTCCTCCAACCGCCTCTCTGCGAGCACGCCGCCCGCGGCCGTGGGTGGCGCCGCGGTGGACGTGCGGGTGCTCTCGCCCGCGGGCGCAGAGGCCCGGCTCCCCGCCGGCTTCACGTACGAGGGCGCACCGGGCTTGTCCGAGGCGGTGCTCGTGACGGAACTCCCCGCCGACTTCACCTCGACCGCGGACGCGGTGACGGTCGCGCTCGAGGCCGAGGCGCTGGCCCCGGGCCGCACGGAGGCAAGCGGCCCCGCTGCCGGGCTGCGCGCCCAGGTGGGCTTCGGTACGCCGGGAACGGCCCCTGCGCTGACCTGGAGCGACGCGCTCTGGATCGCAGACTCGGGTCCGAGGGACCGCTTCGGGGGCAGCGTGGCGGTGCCCGTGCTCGGGGGCGAGCCGCGCGCCTACGAGTTCGCCGCCCGCATCTCCGTGGACGACGGCGCCACCTGGACACTCGCCGCCCCGGTCCGCACCGCCACCGTGGGTCGGCCTCCCGTGGCCTGGTGCAAGAGCGGCGGGGTGACGACGGGGCCGGACAGCCACGCGCTCGTGCCGGGGGGCCCCGCCCCGGACGTGTTCGCGCAGGTGTACCACCCGTCCCTCACGGAGGCGGACGGCCCCGCTTCGGGGCTGGAGGTGGAGCTCGGCACGGGGGCCGGGGACGCGGACGCCGGGGCGTTCAGCTGGGGCCCCGCCGCCTTCAACGCCCAGCAGGGAAACAACGACGAGTGGCGCGCCGCGCTCGTGCCGCCCCCGGACGCGGGCAGCTACCGGTACGCCTTCCGCGCACGCGTCCTGGGCGGCCCCTGGCGGGCGTGTGACGGGGATGGCTCGGACAACGGCTTCGACGTGGCGCAGGCAGGCACCTTCACCGTGGCGCCGCTCGCCTGCGCCACGCTGCCGCTTGCCGCGGCGAGCGTCCCCGGCGGTACCGAGGTCACGGCCCGGGCGACCGCGACGGGGGCGGGGCTCCGCCTCCAGGCGGGCCTGGGCTCTGGCCCCGTGGACGGTGCCGCCTGGGGCTGGTCAGACGCGGCCGAGGCGCCCGCGGGGGAGTGGTCGCTCGCGTTCACGCCCGCGTACACCGGCAGCCGCTCGGTCGCCTTCCGCGCGAGCACCGACGACGGCGGCACCTGGTGGGCCTGTCCGCCCGCGCAGCCGTTGGACGTCCTTGCAACGGCGTCCGCGGGGTACTGCAACCTGCAGTTCCCCGCGGCGGTGACGGCGGGCACGGCAGCCGGGACGGTGGTCTACGGGCAGCTGTACGAGGCAGGGCTCACCGAGGCGCCCGGCGAGCCGGCCGGCGTCACCGCGGAGCTCGGCTACGGCAAGGCCTCCGAGGACCCCGGCCTCGCCTGGACGTGGGTGCCGGCCGCGTACAACGTCCAGGCGGGCAACAACGACGAGTACGCCGCGGCGCTCCCGGCCGGGGCGGCGGTGGCGGGGACCTCCTACGCCTTCCGCTTCCACCTGCCGGGCGGCACCTGCCACGGGGACCTGGACGGCAACGGGCGGGCCTTCTCCTTCAGCGGCGAGGCAGCCGGGGGGCCCAACCTGGGCGCCGTCTTGCCGTGAACAGGCGCGGGAAGTAAGCCTCTGCCTCCAGATGACCCTCGTCCGTTACCCCGCCGACCGCGTCCCGCTGCTGCTGTTCTTCACCTTCTTCGCCGCGGATCTGGCGGTCTACTTGTTCGCCACCGCGTGGTGGATGCCGGTCGCCTGGTGGGTGCTCTGCCTCATCCCCAAGGGCTGGGTGAGCGCGTGGAACCACCACCACCAGCACGTGAACATGTTCAAGCACGGGTTCATGAACCGCGTGCTGGAGCTGGGCTTCAGCTGGCAGACGGGCATCGTGAGCAATGCGTGGGTGCTGCACCACAACCTCGGGCACCACGTGAACTACCTCGAGCCGCTCAAGGACGAGTCCGGCTGGATGCGCGAGGACGGCACCACCATGGGCGTCTTCGAGTACACGTGGGTGAACACGCTCGGGGCCTACCCTCGCGCCTTCCGCGTGGGGCTCAAGCACCGCAAGCACCTGCCGCTCTTCCTCGCGGCGTGCGCCTGGTCGCTGGCGCTGGCGGCAACCCTGGTGTGGCTGAAGCCCTGGAACGGCTTCTGGATCTTCGTGGCCGCCCCGCTCTCGTCGCTGCTCGGCACCGTGTTCGTGACCTACTACCACCACGCCGGCAACAGCACGGCGGACGCGCACTTCGCCTCCAACAACATCCTGGACCGCGCGTACAACATCGTCACCGGCAACCTCGGCTACCACACGGCGCACCACGTGAAGCAGGCGCTGCACTGGTCCAAGCTCCCGGAGCTCCACGCCCAGCTGCAGAAGGGCATCCCCGCGGAGAACTACGCCGAGGTGGGCGCCCCGTTCTCCTGGCTGCGCGGGCTGAACGGCAGCAGCGGCCAGGCGAAGTCGGCGGCCGCGGATTCAGCGGCGCAGCTGTAAAGCTTCGCTGCAGTTTCGAGGGCAACGGAGGCAGGGGCCCCCCCGGATAATGGGGCATGACCCTCGGCCCCGTCTCTTCCACTGGCAGCAACCCCTCGGTCACCCCCACCCCCACCTCGACCTCGTCTTCGTCCCCCACGGCGGCGACCCCGGCCCCGGCGTCCAGCCCGGCCCCCAAGCCGCTGGACACCTTCGCCACGGGCAGCAGCTCCAGCGCGAGCACCGCTGCGCCGCCGCCGCTCGCGACCCGCACGGTGAAGGCCTGGCAGGACTGGTGCGACCAGAACTTCCGGCAGGCAGCCCAGGCGGAGCTCGCCCGGAAGCGCGGCTCGTCCGTGCCGGATCCGCAGGTGAAGGCGCTGCTGCAGGGCCCCGCGAGCAAGGTCTTCGTGGGCGCGTGGTCCACCACCCCCGGCGCGGACCAGGTCCCGGTCTTCTTCCAGGAGTTCCCGCCCAGCCCCAACACCCGGATGCAGCTCTACACCTTCCCCCGCAACGGGCAGTGGGTGTCGTTCGAGGTGGCGAAGGACTTCTACAAGGCCTACGCGGACCCCACCTTCACCGGCGGGAAGCTCGGCACCTCGAGCGCGCTCGGCTTCCCGGACTCCGGCTCGGAGTTCCTCCGCAAGAATGGCCCGTCGCAGCCGTTCGCCGCGGATCCCGAGGTCGCCGCGCTGCTCGCGGCCGGGAAGTCGGTCAACTTCCAGAAGTTCACGAACGGCTACCTCGTGGTGCTCAACGGCAAGGTCCAGGCCTTCAAGCTGGACGGCACCCGGATGGGCAGCCCGTTCCCCGGCGGCCGCCTGGACGGGGCGCCCGTGGTCTACACCCCAGGGACGAAGCCCGCCCCCTCGTTCGCCCCGCTGTACCAGTCCTACGAGGTCGTCCCGGGCGTCTCGGTGCCGGGCCGCATCGGGATGCACTGGGGTGCCGGGACGCACTACGACAACGTGGCGCGCATCAACGAGGTGGCGGACCTGCTGAAGGCGCGCGGCGTGGGCTACGTGCCGCTCATCGTGGACGCCCGCAACCCCCAGCACATGAAGCCGGTCATCGACGCGCTGCTCGCGCGCGGGATCGAGCCGGTGGCGCGCATCCTCCCCGGCGGTGAGTACAACAAGACCTGGGACATGGTGACGGCCGCGGACATCGCGCAGGTGGGCAACGCCGCCGCCGTGCTCAAGGGCTACGGCGTGAAGATGGTGAAGCTGGACAACGAGCCCAACTGGCTGGAGGCCGGGAAGCAGCTGTACCACGCGTACCGCTCGGGCGACGCCACGGCCCGCGCGGGTGTGACCTGGCAGTACGGGCGGAACCTGGCCCTCACGCTGGTGGAGATCCAGAAGCGGGCCCCCGGGATGGCCACCGGCATCGCCTCCTTCGGGACGGGCTACCCCGGTGGTCCCGGCGGCCCCGGCAGCGACTACGACGGCAAGCAGGCCTTCACCGCCCTGTCCGACCAGATGTTCAAGGACATGATGTACGCCTTGAAGGCCAACCTGGACCTCACGCAGGGCGGGGCCGCCGCGCTGGACAAGGTCTTCATCGGCGTGCACCCGTACGTGGCCCCCGGAGACACCTCCTTCGGGGCCGCGGCCGAGGACCGCTACCGCACCTTCGCCGCCACCATCCTGCAGCGGCCCAACATCCGCTCGCTCGCGCTCGAGGGCGGCATCAAGCCCAGCGCCTCCTCCTCCGAGGCCGGCAACAACACCGACAACCTCGCGGCCATGCGGGACACCGCGAAGCTGAACAACGGCACCCAGTGCCTGTGGATCCTCGGCGACCACTACCTCACCGGTGCACCCGGCGGCCCCTCGGCGCAGAACGCCTGGGAGCTGGACGCCTTCGTCACCTTCGCACAGGACGCCCAGGGACGCTGGGTCCCCGTCCGCCGGCCTTTCTTCGACTCCCTGCTCAAGATGGCCAACGGCACGCTGTCCTGAGCCCGGCCGCGAGGCACACCGAGGGCCGGTCCCCTCCGCGGGGGCCGGCCTTTTTCATTTGCGACAAATCCTTGTTTGTCACACGCCGTTACAAACACGGCGGGTCCGTCCGGGGGACTGGTCCCGACAACGCCTGCAACACCTCCCACCCCGAGGCATCCCCCATGAACGTCGACCGCAAGCTCTTCACCCAGGCACTCAACGCAGGCGTGGATCTCCGCAAGCCCGGCCTCGCCGCGGAGCTCACCCGCGCCGGCGTGCCGCTCGAGCGGCTGGCCTCCGCGGACCTGGACGGGGACGGCGTGCTCCGCGGGAAGTGGGAGCTGTGGCGGGCCTTCAACGTGGTGGACGGGTTCGACCTGGGCGGACCGGCCGGGGCCTTCCGCCGCGGGGGGAAGGCCGGCGCGGTGTTCGAGGCGCTCCTGCGCACGGTGCCGAAGGGGAAGTACGCGGACCGGATCGTCTCCGCGGCGGGGCAGCGCATCGCGGCGCACGGGCGCTCGTACGCGCTGGACGGCGCCCCCACGAGCCCCCACCCGCTGCTGACGGGCAACAAGGTCCCCGGCCAGACGCCGCTGAACTGGCTCAAGGGCTACTGGAAGTGCAACCAGTTCGTGGGGGACGTGCTGACGCAGGCGGGCGTGAAGGCGCCGCTCGTCAAGATGTGGGACGGCTCGTACCACTACGCCGCGGCCGAGCAGTGGCCGGCACGGACGGATCTCTTCGACCGGGTGACGGACCCCACGCAGCTGCAGGTGGGCGACGTGCTGGTGAAGGACTACGACGGAAGCGGGGACGCCACGGCGCACGTGGAGATCGTCACGTCGCTCGCCCCCTTCAGCACCGCCGGCGCGCACGGCGCGGGGGCCTGGGTGGAGACCGGGAGGCCCAACTGGCTGGACGGCACCCGGTACGACGCGTCCCGGCGCGGCTTCGCTTCCGACGGGGCGACGGTCTACATTCTCCGTCCCCGTTGAGCCGCTTTTGCACCGAGGAGCTCCCATGACGTTCGCACGGACTTCACAGGCGGTGTTGCTGTTGGCGCTCTCGCTCGCCGGATGCAGGGACCTCGAGGACGGCGAGGCGGCCGGCGGCACGTCGAAGCTGGGACTCGCGGACGTCTCGGTGCTGTTCCCGCTCCCGCGGGACGCGGCGGCCACGGGGCTGCTCGGGCTGGACGCGCCGGGACGGGGCGGGCCGCTGCTGTCGGTTGCCCGGTTCACCCAGGTCGGGTTCCTCCGGGAGGGGGATGCCCCCGAGGCGGTGTACCCGGGCTTCCGCGTGGTGGCCGCGCGGGTGGACCCCTGCTTCCCGGACGTGGCGCTGATGAAGAGCAACCCCTCGGCATGCAGGCCCCAGCTGCGGCTCGTGGCCCAGCCGCTGTCGTTCGATGCCTCGGTCGGGACTTACGTCGCGGACGACGCACTCCACCTTGTCTACGAGCTGCCCCCGTCCGAGTTCGAGGCGTTCGCCCGCGACTGGGTGGCGGTGCGGACGGCGCGTTCGAGCGACCTGGCTCGGCCGCTGGACGTGCACGTGGAGGTGGAGGCCCAGGGGTTGTCGGGCACAGTGGCCACGGAGCTCAAGCGGTTGATCCTCGCCCACGCGGGCCCCGAGACGCTGCGGCGCGTGACGTTCATGCAGGGGAGATTCGCGTCGTGGACGTTCGGCGGGGTGGAGATGCACGGAGAGGCGGTCTCCCCCGTGGCCATCCACGGGCTGCCGGCCGACGCGGGGACGCAGACCACCGTCGTGCCCCCGAGCGGGGTGTTCAGCTTCGAGCCCGCGTCGGAGGACGGAGAGGTGCTCTCGGCGCTCGCGGGAGAAGGGACGGACGGGGCGCTCTTCGGCGCGGTGGACCCGGACGTCACGCTCACCGCGTCACCGGAGGCGCTGCGGACGGCCCTGCAGCGGAGCCTGGACATCGACCACCCGTCGAAGCGGAACCCGGACACCGCGGACTGCTCGGCGTGCCACGTGGCGGGGCGGGCGCGCGAGCGGGGCAAGAAGGAAGGGTTGTCCGTGGAGGGGCTGGAGCGGTTCGAGGCGAAGGGCTTCAACCTCTCGGTCGAGGGGCTCGGCCGGCTCAAGTCGCGTCCGCAGGAGCAGCGGGCGTTCGGCTACAACTTGCAGGAGCCGGTGTGGAACCGCCGCACGGTGAACGAGAGCGCCGCCGTGGCGCAGGCGCTGTCGGACCTGCTGTTCGGGACGTCCCCGCCCCGCTAGGTCGGGCCCTCCCTCCCCCGGCAGCGGCCGGGGTGCGAAACGGAGATCACGGATGAAACGGTGCACGTGGGCGTGGCTGGCGGTGTGGGCGGTGATGGCCGCGGGGTGCGGCGACACGCGGATTTCCGTCCCGGACGCAGGTCCGCGGCCCCCCGTGGACCCGTGCGAGGCCTGCACTTCGGCCCAGGTGTGCGTGGCGAAGCGGTGCGTGCAGAAGGACTGCACGGACCGGAAGTGCGGCGAGGTCCAGGCCTGCTTCGCCGACAGGTGCGCGTCCATGGCGTGTGACGGGATTGCGTGTCCCATGGACACGGCGTGCGCGAACGGCGCCTGCTACGGGCTCACGTGCGGGGACGGCGGAGCGTGCGGCCCCGGGGAGGTGTGCGTGGACGGGGCGTGCGCGGAGGCCGCCTGCGTCGGCATCTCGTGTCCCGCGGGGACCAACTGCCTGCAGGGGTACTGCGTGGAGGAGGCGTGCGACAACGGCCTCTGTCCGACCGGGGAGGTCTGCTTCGAGGAGGTGTGCACGGAGACGGACTGCCTGGGCTTCGTCTGTCCGCTGGACATGCGCTGCGTGGCGGGCCGGTGCACGGCCTGCCCGGAGGGAACGGTGCCGGGGCCGGGGGACACCTGCCTTCCCGCCGGAGACGCGGGGACGCCCTGCACGGCGGGCCACCAGTGCGCGACGGGCATCTGCGCGGACGGGGTCTGCTGCGACACGGCGTGCCGGGACGCCTGCCAGTCGTGCGCCACCGGCACCTGTCTCCCGGTCGCCGCGGGGACGGGCGACGCCCAGTGCTACGGGTACGCGTGCGCAGGCGACGGTGGCTGCAACGTCGACTGCAGCCGCACGGCGGACTGCGACGGCGCATGGTGGTGTGAAGCCACGGGCCGCTGCGTGCCGCGTCAACAGGACGGGAGCGCGTGCGAGGGGAGCGACGAGTGCCTCTCCGGCCAGTGCGTGGAGGGGGTGTGCTGCAACTCGGCGTGTGACGACGGGTGCGGCACGTGCCGGGCGCCGGGGCAGGTGGGGCAGTGCACGCCGGTCGCCGCGGGGACGACCTGCCGGGAGTCTCAGGGGGTCTGCAACCCGGCGGAGACGTGCGACGGCACGTCCACCGCGTGTCCCCAGGACGCCTTCACGCAGAACGACACCACGTGTGGCACGACCGCGACGGACCCCTGGGGCCCCTGCGTGCTGCCCCCCAGCTGCACCAGCACCGGGACGAGGAGCCGCACGGTTCACACCTTCACCTGCACCGCGGGGCAGTGCGTGGAGAAGGAGACCGAGCAACCGGGCACGTGCACGGCCAATCCGACGGGGAACCCCTGCGGCACGGCCGTGTACGGGAAGTGGTCGCTGTGCAACTGGTCGGGCACCTGCGACACGACCGCCACGCAGACTCGAACCGTGACGCGGAGCACCTGCAACGCCTCCGGGAGTTGCGTGGCCCAGCCCCAAACCACGGAGACCCGGACGTGCACGCGCGTGACGGACGGGATCACGTGCCAGGCCGAGGTGCCCGGGCCGTGGAGCGGCTGCACCTACGCGAAGTGCGCCAACACCGCGCCGGACGAGACGCGGAGCGTGACGCGGTACGCGTGCTCGGCCGGCGCGTGCCAGCCCACCGTGGTGACGCAGAAGCGCGCGTGCTCCCGCAATGCCGAGGGGACGACCTGCGGGACCGCGACCTACCCGGAGCAGTGGGGGCCGTGCGGTGGGTACTCCGGGTTCTGCGACAACACGGGGACGCGGACGCGCAAGAAGGTTCAACCCACTTGCAAGTCCGGTGCGTGTGTGAACGTCAACTCACAGGAGCAGGGCACGTGTTCGCGGAACCAGAACGGACTGACCTGCGGGGCCAATGTAGCGGACCCACAATGGAGCACGTGCAGTGGCTTCACCGAGCCCTGCGGCAACACGGGCACACAGAGTCGCAGCGTGAGGCCGCAGATCTGTTCGGGAGGCTCGTGCGTCAAGGGCAGTCCCATCGACACCAACACCCAGTCGTGTGCTCGGGACACCAACGGGACGTCGTGCGGGAGCACGGTTGGTGAGTGGAGCGATTGCGGCGGGTATTCGGGGACCTGCGACGAAACGGGAACCAAGACGCAGACGGTGACGCAGAAGGTCTGTTCCGGGGGCAGCTGTGTCAGCGGCAGCACCAGCACGAACACCGCTGGATGCTCGCGGAGCACGACCGGGGTGTCATGCGGGCAGCAGTCAAGTTTCGAGTCTTGTAACCCTGGCTACGCCGCTCCCACGTGTGCGAGTGGCAAGAAGAAGGAGCTCATTACGACGACCTACACTTGCAGCAGCGGGGGCTGCAGGGAGTCTCGGAGCTCGACGGCGGGCTCATGCTGCCCCAACTGAGCGGGGGCCACAGCGAGGTCGGTACCTCTCGCGGTTCCCTCCTTGACAGGGTCCGGGCAGATCGGTAGAAAGCCGGCCCGTTGAACGGCGGAACACCGCAGCAGTCCGGGCGGATAGCTCAGCGGTAGAGCGTCGCCCTTACAAGGCGAGGGTCACAGGTTCGAGCCCTGTTCCGCCCAAGTTGGAGAAGTGTTGGGGAGTTAGTTCAGTTGGTTAGAACGTCGGCCTGTCACGCCGAAGGTCACGGGTTCAAGTCCCGTACTCCTCGCTGAGAGAAGCCCCCGGAAGCCCAATGGTTTCCGGGGGTTTCGTGTTTCTGGGTCCTCGACTGTAGCAAGCACTGTAGCAAGCGGGGCCCCCTCCCCCTCGGAAGTCCCTGAAGTTCCTGCCCCCACCGCCAGCGCGAGCGGCACCACCTCGGCGAGCCTGGGCGGCTCCAGCTTCAGCTTGAGCACCTCCCGGCACAGTGTGGCGAAGCTGACCGAGGTGTAGTCCTCCATGATGTCCCGCGGGGCCTTGTGGGTGACGCGGCGCAGGATGCTGACGTCCGCACCGTCCTCCCGCGCAAGGCTGATGAACGTCCGCCGGAAGTCGTGCCCGCGGCGCTGCCGCAAGCCCAGCGCCGCCAGGTCGGCGTGGAGGAGCTTCAAGCTGCGCTGGGGCGTCCGCATCCGCGGCAGGGCGGTACGCGCCGTGGGTGGATGCGGGCAGACCAGGTCCTCGCCCGTGGGCGCGCGGCCGTTGGCCGTCTCCCAGCCCCCCTCCTGCCACCCCTTGAGCAGACCACCGAGGAGCGGGTGGATGGGCACGTGACGGACGTCACCCGTCTTGGTCCTACCGGTGTCATAGGACGTGGAGATGCGCAGACGGCCGAGCGGCTCCCCTTCACCGGTGACATTCCGCCAGCGAAGCCCCGCTGCCTCACCGTGGCGGCATCCGGCGATGCCCTGGAGGGCGTAGAAGACCCGCCGGTCCAGCGGGATGCGGTCGTCCAGCACGAGCGCCAACAACTCCTCCCGGCCGTACCACGCGCCGCTGCGCCACTCTGGGTCCGCGTCCGCCTTCTTCCCGAGCTGGTGCTTCGACAGCACGCACGGCGTCTGCTGGACGAGGCCGTCCACCTGGGCATCACGGAACAACGAACGGAGCACCGCGTACGCGTTGTGGACCGTCTTGGGCGCGAGCGGCTCGGGCCGCGTCCGGAGCTCCCGGACGAGCTCGGCCACCTCCCGCGGCTGGACTTCAGCAACCAGCAGGTGACCCAGCTTGGGGAGGATGTACAGGCGAAGCCGCGACTCCTCGTCCCGCCAAGACCTCACCAGCTTCTGGCGGCGGCAAACCCAGGTGGCCGCGTACACCGCGACCGTAAGCCGCCCGTCCGAGGGCACTCCGAGCGCATCCTCGGCCGCCAACGTCCGCTCCGCCTTCCTCAGCGCTGCCAAGGCCTGCTTTTCTTCTCCGACGCTGAAGCCGGCACGGATGCTCGTCCACTTGCCGTCCCGCTTGACGCGAAACCACAGCTGGTTGCCCCTTGCGTACACGCTGCTCATGGCTTGCCTCTCGTCCTCTGCTGCCCTGCCCGCCGAAGCCGTTCGGCCAAGGATGTCACTTTGCCCGCATCCACGTCAGACGTCGGCCTGGCCATGAAGTTCACCACGTCGGAGTGGCGCACCCTCCAGCTACGGCCCATCAAGGTAGCGGGCAAGCGCCCATTGTGGACCCACTCCCGTACGGTTTCCGCCGCCACGCCAAGTTTTAGCCCGACCTCCGCCGTGGTGAGCCACTCGCTGTCCGGGGGTGCTCTCGGGACTTCGACCTGCTTAGCAAGTGCGGCTACCTGCTGGGTCAATGGCTGCAAGGCATCCAGGACAGCCGCCCTCACCAAGTCAGCGATGTACCTTTCAATCATGGCGCGGCCTCAACAACGTGGACGGACGAGGTACACAGCCCAAGGTGCTTGCGGCCCCACTGCTGCGACCCCAGGAGCAGGGCCATGTCGTCGATGGCGCAGAGCGGTGCTGACGGCTTCATCGCGTCACCCCGCCCGACAAGTCCGACGGGTCCGACAAGTCGGCGCTCAGTTCAAGGTCCTCTTTCTGTTCAGCAGCCTCAGGGTTGCGCGACCTGTGAACGACTTGTCGGACTTGTCGGTAGCCCTTCTGTGGTTTCGGTCCTGACGCACGCGTGCGGTCTCGGTGCACATGCTCCAAGACTCCCTCCTCGACGAATTGGTCCAGCAGAGCACGGGCCGAATCGGCGGTCGGGAACAGGTCCCCGCGCGCTCGTTGTAGGTCTCGGGGAGTGAAAACCCCGTCCTGTGCCCGCAGCCATGGACCAACCTGATTCGCAACATGTCCTGCAGCATCCCCCCGAAGGTCGCCGAAAGTGCGTAGCGCTTGCGGGATGAAGAACGCCTCCATCACGTGGACCGCGTATCCCATCATCTTGCCGCTGATTTCGCGCGCGCTCGGGTCCCATGCGGCCGTCAGCAAGGCTGCCAGGCGCAGTGCGATGCCACCTTGGGCCTTGTTCACCCAACTGACGATGGAGGCGAGGTCGCCCGAGAGGCGCTGTTCGATGCGTGCACGATACGCGACGAACAGCTCGCGGCCGTCCGCTGATAGCTCGAGAACGCGATGAGAGCCGTCGCGGTGCGTTCGACACAGGTCGATGACTCGCTCGAAGTAAGCGAGTTCTACGGCTGGTCTGCCTTCCAACGCGCGCATGTCTCGCCGACCAACGAGCGTCGGCGGCATGGCATACAGGCAACGCTCAAGCAGGCCCCGCCCTTTGAAGCATCCCTCGCGCATCACCGACGCCAGCATGTCGGGCTGAAGCATCACCCCGAGCACAAGGAGGACCCGCTCGGCGCTGATGTTGCCGCGACCAACCCGGTCAAGGTCGATTCCCGCGCCGTCGAAAGCGTCCAGGTACTGCTTCAGCAGCCCCCCGGAATCGTAACGACCGACGATATCGGTAAAGACGTCGCCCTCACCCTCCAGGTGCGCCAGGAATCCGTGAGAAGCAAGTTCAGCGACGAGCGCCTCGGTTGTCGAACTGTCGAAGGTTAGTCGAAACAGGGGTCCCGGTTTCGCCTCGTCCGCCTCCCGCATGGCACGTTGCGCCTCGTCCATCGAGACGTCGCCCTTATTGCTGGCAGCGCGTTTGGCGAGCGCTTCTGCTTGGCGAACGAGCAGTGCATGTCGGCGCAGCGCCTCCTCAAGCACGGGTTGCTCTTCTTTGCGGCGATTCGCCTGGAACGAGGAGATGGGGGATTTCATCGCATTGACCACAGCGGATTTGTTTTCGCCGCTTGCTGCCGCCACAGTTACCCACACCACCGCAGGCTGCTCGAAGCCTGCCCATGCACGAACACGAAGAGAGTGGCCCACCGCCGCCGAAAGGACGGCCAACGCGAAGGTTGCGGGCATGTCGGGAGACACCTGTAGTCGGTGGCTGACAGACTCAATGTGCGCCTTGAGCCAGTCTGGGTAAGCACTGAGAGGAAAGCTGCCCGAGACAGCCACTCCCCCTTGCCTCTGCCCCCCGACATTCGATGCCTGCTCGTTGAGGGGAGCAGTTCCGGGCACAGCGGCAAGTCGCCTTCCGTCGGCCCGCATCATCGTGCACCCCCGAAGTAGCCACGTCGCTGAAGAAACTCGGTGCGCGCCACGCCTTCCGCGTAGGCGTCCAGGTCGAGAAGGTCGCCGGTCCAGCAGCCTTCGCCTTCCAGTCCAGCGCCAGAGTGCGCCGTCGAGAAGCATACCCACCGTCTGGACTCTGCTTTGAGCTGACCAAAGCATCCCCGGTGACGGCAGACAGGACACTCGCCTCCCTGCCGGGGAAGTTCCCGCTCATGGTCACGATTGTACCGCGCCACCGCATCGAGGAAGTCAGCGGAGGCGTGAGTCGAGCGCGCCACAGGCGCTGCCTTTCGCGGGATATTGCATCCGAGGAAGGACTGAACGTGCTCGAGTAACGCGGGCGGCGCATTCGGGAAGCACGAGTCTTCGAGCCACGCGTCTACGAGGTCGCGTGCCAGGTGTCGCCGGAGAAGGACCGCGACGGCCAACCCCTCCAGGTGCTCGGCGAGGTCGGCAGCGGACATCTCGCGTGGGGCCTCGGAGCCATCGGCATCCTCGCTCCACTCGATTCGCTCCCCACTGACGTGCGTTGATGGTGGGAAGACCGTCTGAAGTACCTTCGCGCCCCCTGCGCGCAGTTCGAGCAGGGTGGTCCGTTTACCGTCGGTATTGGGCAAGTCGCGGAACACGCGTGGTAGCGCTCCGCCGGGCACGAGGTATAGCCAGTGACTCTTCGGCTTCGACTTGCGGCCAAATGTCCAAGTGCCCGGCAGGAAGGTGGGTGCCAAGTCCACGGCTTCGGGCGAGTCGAGGTCGACGTCGACAAGGTTTCCGCTCAGAGGGCCGAGGATGACCCCAAGATTTCCGTCGGTAAAGTGCTCTCCAAGGTCCGGCCCGGCCTCAAACGTGGGCCACCCTCTAATCTTGGGGGCCTTCGACTTGTGCGGCACCGGAACCATCCGCCAACCGAGTTTGCGGTAGTGCCGGGCCGCTTCTAGCAGGGCGGTCATAGTGCCCCCTTCCTGCCAGTGAGTGCATCGACTTCTATGCCGAGCACACGGGCGAGCCGGGTCACACTATCGATGGTCGCCAGCCCGTGCGTTTCAAGGTCTCGGAGCCGGTTCATGCTCATACCGGCACGGGTTGCAGCGACTTGCTGAGATAGGCCGAGTTCGAGGCGCTTCGACCTCGCGCGCTCGGCCAGACCGGGGATGCTTCGCTTGGGTGTGCGCTTGTGCATGTGCATGTGCCTCTGAATGGCACCGCCATGCGGGAGAAAAAGAGGGGCACTGCTGAGGATTCGCGCCAGCGGCATTCCGGCGGAAACGAACTACCGGATTACGCGTTTGCGCTACCACCACAATTCTCGCGACAGGCGGCCATGACCTTTCGCCAGGCCTCCAGCCGCCTGCGGTATTCATCCCGGTCCGTCGTAGGACTGTCCGTCCTCAGGTTAGAAATCAGCGCGAGGCACATCATTTCGGTCGCAGTAAGCGTGCCGAAAAGGTCGGGACACCCAACAAGCGCGAAGAACAAACGAGCTCGCGGTCCGGCGCGCGCTCCTAGGGGTTCTCGGTCCGCCCACAGGAGCCGTTCGGGAACGATTGAGAACCAGAGCCTATCAAGCTGCTTACGCTCTTTTCGGAAGAACTCCTCAAGCCCCTCAGGAAGTCTGCCCCCCTCGTCTTCACGGAGTCGCTCAACGAGACCACTATAGAGGCTCGCCGCATGCCGAACCTGTTCTGCCGCCTCCGCTGCACCGGGCACCTGCCGCAGCACGAACAGCACCTCCTGCGTCGCATGGATGCTTATTATTGCCTTCGCATTTCTCAGTTCCTCATACGTGCGCCTAGACAGGAACTTCGCCTCAGCAGCTTCGGCAGACGCGAGAAACAAAGGACCAAACGGACGCCCACGCTTTCGAGACGGGTTCGGCTGCCTAGGCGATGCCATGTTGCCCCCTCGCGCGGTCCTGAAGGAGAGCAGCGGCGGCGAGGAATCCGACCGGTTCACGCGAAGGAGTCAAATCGGCGCTGAGCCCCAGTCGAGTAGTCGACAGACGGGGAGGTCGATGGCCCGTTAGCCTCAAGTGCGAGAACGCGGTGTCCGCCCTGTCTGCGTGGTCAGGGTTCTTGCCTGGCATGGTGCCCTCCGGTTGGCCCAGACGGCCCTTAGGCAAGAAGTGTTCATTTGCTGGGGCCGGTCAGAGAGCCTGTCAGGACGAAGGCCGAGGAAGAGGGGCAGCAGAACGAGAGTGCCCCCCCCCCCTGGGGCAGTTGCTCGGCGGCCCGCTGCACACGCTCGAGCTCCACGTCCGTGGGTACGGGCAGGGCCACCCGGCGGCGGCGGGGGGCGGGAGGGACGGTGATGCCGGTGAGCCCCTTCCACTTCATTGCCGAGCGCAGGACAGAACGTCGAGACGCGCTCCAAGTGGCCACCCGCTCGGCGTTGAGCCCGCCGTCCACGAGGCCCACATGCAAGACTGCGGCGTACTCGCGCAGCGTGCGGGGGCTTAAGCCACTGTCGTTCCTCGTGGGCATACGGGGGGCCGCCAAAAAGGCCAGCCCGCTGCCCGCGACGGCGGAGGTGTCGGCGCGGACAGCGGGATGGTGCCCGGCACAGGGGGCACATTGTGCCGGGCGAAAGGCTTCAACTGCTTCAACGGCTTCGGCGAGCTCCGAGCGAAGAGCGCCGCGCTGCAGGCTTCTCCTCGTCCTCGAGGGACTCGCCTTCGTCCTCCTCCTCGTCAGTGTCCGGGGACTCGTCGAGGACGTCGTCGTTGGCGGGGGCGTCCCCGTCGTCGAGGAACTCGTACTGCGTGACAGTTTTGCTGATGAGCTTCTGCATGGCGTTGTCCGTGGAAGTGCCCTTGGACTCATCAGCCATGACTCGCCCCCGCTCATCAAGTACCGGCCCGATGTCCGCGTGACGTGCAGTCACAGCCCGCCGACGGAGTTGCCGTAACTGGCCTGCCACCCGGCGACGAGCGGACGGAGTCGGGGCTTCGCCGCGAGCCTGCAGCACGGTGCGAGCGAGGTGGGTGAGGGGGACGTTCTCCTCTCGGGCCGCCATGCATGCCTCTGCCAGGGCGGCGCGGGCCTCTCGCAGCGCACGGCGCGCCTCTGACTCGCACTGGACGGCCTCGCGGACAGCGTCCGCCAGGTGCCCGTGCTTCACCGCCACGGCGCAGCCCCCAGCGCACTGCTCATGGCCAGGCGCAAATCGAACGTGGACGTGGCTGACTCCAACGAGGCGAGGCGCTGGGCGTGGCCAGCCACGGCAGCTTCAAGGTTTGCCACCCGAGAGGCCAAGGACGAGACGGCCCGCTGAACGTCCTGGCGAAGGGCCTCAGCCCGGTTGCGCTCTTCCGAGAACGCGTAGGGCAGGAGCTGCTCAAGGTGTTCGCCAACCTGCTGGCGCAGGGCCTCCACCTCACCACGGAGGACGCGGAGTTGCTCGGGAAGGGGGCGCTCTCCGGGGCGGCCCGCGGCCCGCAGGCGCGCCCACTGCTCCGTAAGGGCCAGAACGGCATTCGGCGGGAGCTGTTGCTCGCGGACGATGTCCGCCGGGGGCTTGCCGTCCTCAAGGAGGCCGAAGACTCGGGCGGCCAACTCGCCGTCGGAGGTGTACGCCGCCGCGCCAGCCAGTGGCGCGCGTGCCGGCAGAGTGCCGGCATTCGCCGGCGTGGCACCGGTGGCAGTGACGCCTCGGCTGGCGGCCTGGTGCTGAACCTCGGCGAGTGGCACCAGGCGCTTGCGGCCGTCGGCACGGCTGCGGACGGAGCCTGCCTTCACCCAGCGGTGGACAGTACGGAGAGGCACGCCCACGGAGGAGGCCGCCTCTGCAACCGAGCACCAGGAGTCTTCAGGGGATGGGGATACAACAGAGAATGACGGCTGCATGGCCGTTCAACTCGTCTCTCTGTGCCCTTGTCACGCAGTAGACGATGGCGCGCCAGGTCAGTCAATGGAGCCAGCGGTAGACGCGCGCTGCCGCGCCAGCCTGTCAGTCGGGAGTGTCAGACCGCCCGCGCTCGGGAGTAGTGAAGCGCGTGGTAGACCAGCGTCGTCGTCCTCGGATAGGGTCTCCCGCCAATCATCTTCTCCGGGAGGGGTCTATGCGCAAGTTGCTGGTGGTGTTGCCGTTGTTGTCGCTGATGGGGTGTGGAGGCGGTTCGGGCGGCAACACCTGCATCTCAGGTGCGACCGTCGAATGTGCCTGCCCTGGGGGGACGAAGGGAATCCAGACCTGTCAGGCCGACGGGACCCTTGGCGCGTGTGCCTGCGGAAGCATCCCCACCAACTCGGCCCCTTCTGCGCCTGCGGTGCAGGTGGCACCAACGGTCCCCACGGACGCTCAGGACCTGGTGTGCAGCATCACTACCCCGGCGACGGATGCAGACGGGGACACGCTCACCTACCAATTTGCATGGACGAAGAATGGCCAGCCCTTCGCTGGCGCTGTTG
>JBDLRJ010000469.1:0-12339 GCA_039800145.1 Pseudomonadota bacterium
CTCCAGGCATCCTTCTTCGGCGCGGGTTGAGGCGTTGAAAGCGGGTCTGGCAGCGGCCTAACCTCGCCCCCTCTTCAACGGGAGTGCGGATGTCCGACGAGATTGCCATCGGTATCGACCTGGGAACCTCCTACTCGTGCGTCTCGGTGGTCCAGGACGGGCGCCCGGTGGTGATCCCCAACGCCAACGGCGAGCGGACACAGGCCTCGTGCGTCGCCTTCCTGGAGGACCAGTCGGTGCTGGTCGGCAACACGGCGAAGCGGGAGTTGTCCCAGCGGCCCGAGTCCACCGTGTACTCGGCCAAGCGGCTCATCGGGCGGTTCTTCTTCTCGGACGAGGTGAAGAAGGCGCAGCAGGTGATGGCGTACCAGATCCTCGAGGGGCCCAACGCCTCGGTGCGGATCGCGGTGGGGGACCGGAACATGAGCGTCCCGGAGATCTCCGCGCTCGTGCTCAAGGAGCTCCGGACGACGGCGGAGCAGTACCTGGGGCGGGAAGTCACCAAGGCGGTGGTCACCGTCCCCGCCTACTTCAACGACAACCAGCGGCAGGCCACCAAGGACGCGGGGCGAATCGCCGGGCTCGAGGTGATGCGCATCCTCAACGAGCCCACCGCGGCGGCACTCGCCTACGGGTTCGGGCGTGACGTCTCCCAGAAGGTGGCCGTCTACGATCTCGGCGGCGGCACGTTCGACGTGTCCATCCTCGAGATCGGCAAGGACGTGTTCGAGGTGCTCTCCACCGCCGGCGACACGTACCTCGGCGGAGACGACTTCGACGACCGGATCATGCAGTGGCTCGCGGACGAGTTCCAGAAGCGCACCGGGCTGGACCTGCGCTCGAGCAAGCCGTGCATGCAGATCCTCAAGGAGCTCGCGGAGCAGGCGAAGATCGACGTGGGCGCAAACGGAATCGCCTACATCCGCCACGCCGGCGTGGCCCAGGACGCCAACGGGACCGTCCACGGACTGGAGATCGATCTCGCCGCGGACCCGTTCAACCGGATGGTGATGGACCTGGTGCAGCGCACGTTCAAGGTGTGCGACGAGGCGCTCCAGGGCGCGCGCCTCACCGCCACGGACATCGACGCGGTCATCCTCGTGGGCGGTCCTACGCGGCTGCCCATCGTGCGAAACAGCGTGAAGCACTACTTCCGCAAGGAGCCCAAGGAGGGCATCAACCCGGACGAGGTGGTGTCCATGGGCGCCGCCCTGCAGGCGCACGCGCTGCTGGACAGCCGCAGCGAGACGTTCCTCGTGGACGTGACGCCGCTGCCACTCCGGATCGGGACCGTGGGCGGCTTCACCGAGAAGATCATCGACAAGAACACGCCCATCCCCATCGAGAAGGGGCGTACCTTCACCACCTCCCGCGACGGGCAGGACAAGGTGAAGATCCGCGTGTGCCAGGGGGAGTCGAGCAAGTTCGACGAGTGCGAGCTGCTCGGCGAGTTCGAGTTCACCGGCTTCCGGATCGGCTTCCGGGGCGAGGTGAAGATCGAGGTGAACTTCGAGATCAACACCGACGGCATCGTGAACGTGACGGCGCGGGACGTGGAGACCGGGCAGGCCACCTCCACCACCATCGCGCTCTCTTCCGGCCTGTCCGAGGCGGACATCAAGGCGGCGAGCGCCGCGAACCAGCAGACGCAGCTCGCAGGCCACGCTGATCTCCCCGCGGCATCCTGAGCCATGTCCCAGCAGCCTCCTGACAACGGCAAGCCCGGCGGCATTCCCCCGCCGCCCCGCATTCCACCTCCGCCGGGAATGCCAGGGGCCGCCGCTTCCCCGCCCGCAGCTCCTCGCATCCCGCCTCCTCCGGGGATGCCCGCCTCGGCGAACCCCGCCATCCAGGCTCCGCCGGGAATGCCGGCTGCAGTGGCAGCACCGCCCGCGGCCCCTCGCATCCCGCCCCCGCCGGGAATGCCGGCCGCGGTTGCCGCACCTCCCGCGGCCCCTCGCATCCCGGCGCCTCCGGGGATGCCCTTGCCGGGCGCAGCCATTCCGCCGCCACCGGGCATGCCCGCCGCGGTCGCCGCACCTCCCGCGGCCCCTCGCATCCCGCCCCCTCCGGGATTGCCCTTGCCGGGCGCAGCCATTCCGCCGCCACCGGGCATGCCCGCCGCGTTTGCCGCACCTCCCGCGGCCCCTCTCATCCCGCCCCCTCCGGGGATGCCCTTGCCGCGCGCAGCCATTCCGCCGCCACCGGGCATGCCCGCCGCGGTCGCCGCACCTCCCGCGGCCACCCGCGTCCCGCCGCCGCCGGGACCTCCGCCAGCGCCCGCGCTCGCCACGCCGCCTCCCTCTCCCGCGCCGCTGGTGCCGCCCGCGGCTGCGGCACCGTCGCCCCTTCCGCTCGCAGCACTGCCCCCGCTGCGTCCGCTCCCTCCCGCGGGGGCTCTCCCGGTCGTCGCGCCGCTGACGCGGCTGCCACCTCTCTCGGGCGCCCTGCCCCCCGTCGTTGCTTCGCCGGCGGCTCCTCCTCCCGCACCGGTGACCGTCGTGGCAGCCCCACCTCTTGCGCCGCAGGCCGCCGCTGCGCCCACCGCCCCCGAGGATCCGCTCGCGGATCTCGAGGCGCGCTGCAGCGCGCTGGACACGCAGGACTACTTCGAGGTGCTGGGAATCCCGCGTGATGCCACGCAGGTGCAGCTCAAGAAGGCCTTCCACCAGTGGAGCCGCACGGTGCACCCGGACCGCTTCAACCAGCACCCGGATCCGGCCGTGAAGGCCCAGGTGTCTGAACTCTACAAGCGCATCACCGAGGCCTACTTCGTCCTCCGCGACGACGTGAAGCGCCAGAAGTACCTGCAGGACATCCAGGGGCCGGAGCGCGCCTCGCGCCTGCGCTTCACGGAGCAGACCGAGTCCGAGGTCAAGGCGCAGCAGAAGAAGCAGGCCGAAGACCAGGTCAGCACCAACCCGAAGGCGCGGCAGTTCTACGCGGAGGCGTTGAAGGACCTGGAGGCCGGGCGCCAGAAGGACGCCGAGCGCAACCTCAAGACCGCCCTGATGTACGACCCGCAGAACGCGCAGATGAAGGAGAAGCTCGCCTCGCTGCAGGGCGCGCTGGACGCCGACCGGGACCGGAACAACGCGTTCCAGATCAAATGAACGTCGACGTCACGGTCATCGCGGCCACGGTCTTCCTCGGCTCCTGGGGGGCCTTCACGGGGGCCTCCGGCCAGGTGGCTGCGTGGGTGGCGTTCCCGCTGGCATGGATCGCCTCGAAGGGGCTGGCCGCCCCTGCGGGCGAGTGGCTGCAGTCGGCAGCCGGCGTCCCGGCCTCAGTCGCCCCGCTCCTCTCCACGGTGGGCGTGTTCATGGCGGTGCTGCTGCTGTCCCGCTGGCTCATCTCCTGGGCCATCCGCCGCGTCCTCGGGAACGGGGACGCGGACAAGCGGGGGCTGGACCGGACGCTCGGTTTCGGACTGGGCGCGGGGCGGGGGCTCCTCCTCGCCTGGTTTGCGCTGTCGGCCTGGGCCTTCGCGGTGGACCACGTTCGCGTGGGCGGCCAGCCGGTCCGTGGCATCAGCGCGCCGGTGGCTTCCCACGCGTACACCTTCGCGCGTGAACACAACGCGTTCGGAGATGGCAAGGGGATGAAGCTCCCTGCCCTGCCGGAGCTCCCGCGCGGCGCCGCCGGACTTCCTGCCGGGATGGACACGCAGAAGCTGATCCAGCAGGGCATGGAGAACCTGGACCGCCGGAACACCGCGCGTCAGATCGAGCGTGCGCTCGAGGGCGAGCGCTGAGGTCGACCGTTCAGGGGTGCAGCCCGGGGCTCGAGGCGAGGCGCCTGCGGACCAGCGCCACGTCCACCGTGACGGGTCCCCGGCGGGACCCGGGCGCCTCGAAGAGGATCTCCGCCATCACCGTCTCGAGCACGCTGCGGAGTCCGCGCGCGCCGAGCCCGCGGTCCAGCGCGTAGCGGGACACCTGCTCGAGCGCGCCCTGCGTGAAGCGCAGCTCCACCCCGTCCAGCGCGAGCAGCTCCCGGTATTCCCGCGCGAGCGCGTCCGGGGGCTCGGCGAGGATGCGCACGAGGTCCGCCACCTCCAGCCGCTGCAGCTCCACGATCACCGGCAGACGCCCGAGGAATTCCGGGAGCATCCCGTAGTCCACCAACTGCCGGAGGGTGACGCCGCGGTGGCGCGCGTTCTCCCCGGCGTTGAAGCCCACCGTGCGCGCGCGGCCACGCTCGTTCTCGTCGAAGAGATCCGAGAAGGCGCCGGCGCAGATGAACAACACGTCCCGCGTGTTCACCTGGACGTAGTCGTTCTTGTGCACGGACTGCGTCACGTTGAGCGGGACGTAGATCTCCCGCCCCTCGAGCAGCTTGAGGAGAGACTGCTGCACGCCCTCGCCGCCGATGTCCCGTGCCCCCGCCCCGGTGCGCGCCCCCTGGCTGCGGCGGGCGATCTTGTCCACCTCGTCCACGAAGACGATCCCGCGCTGGGCGAGCTCCACGCTGTGGTCCGCGCGGTGGAGGAGATCGGACACCATCACTTCTACGTCTTTGCCGTAGTAGCCGGCCTCCGTGTACTCGGTGGCGTCCACCGTGGCGAACGGCACCTCCAGGGTCCCCGCGAGCGTGCGGGCCAGGTGCGTCTTCCCGGACCCGGTGGGCCCCACGAGCAGGATGTTGGACTTCCGCAGGAGCTGGAGCCGCCCCTCCCTCCGGGCGCGGATGCGACGCAGGTGCGCGTGCGCGGCAATGCTGACGGCCCTCTTCGCCTCGTCCTGCCCCACCACGTGGCGGGACAACAGGTCGTAGATCTCCCTCGGTGTGAACAGCGGGTGCTCACGCGCAGCCGGGCTTGCCATGAGGTTCTCCTCCGGCCGGCAAGGTAGGGCCCGCGGGGGAGGCGGACGGCGGGCGGGCGCGCGCACCCCCGGGCCGCACGGCCGCTCCCGGGGCGTGCCCCTTGATCCCTCCGGGGATTGCGAATACGCCTCGCCGTGCACAGCCAGTTTCCCAAGGAGAAAACACCCGAGATGTCCACCACCTCGCCGCAGCGTTGGACCATTGCCGACTCCCTGGAGACGTACGCCATCCGCCAGTGGGGCGCGGGCTACCTGGGCATCAACGAGAAGGGCAACGTGTGCTGCCACCCGGACGGACCCTCGGGTGCGAGCATGGACCTGAAGGAGCTGGTGGACGAGGTGCGCCGCCGCGGCATCAGCCTCCCGCTGCTCATCCGGTTCACGGACGTGCTCCGCCACCGCGTGCGCCACCTCAACGAGGCGTTCCGCAAGGCCATCTCCGAGCACAACTACCGCGGCGAGTACCGCGGCGTGTACCCCATCAAGGTCAACCAGCACCGGTACGTGGTGGAGACCATCGTGGACCAGGGGCGCGAGTACCAGTACGGGCTCGAGGCCGGCAGCAAGCCGGAGCTGCTCGCGGTGATGGCGCTGTTGGATCAACAGGACGGCCTCATCATCTGCAACGGATACAAGGACGAGGAGTACGTGGAGACCGCCCTCTACGCCTCGCGGCTCGGCCGCAAGGTGGTGATGGTGGTGGAGAAGCCCACCGAGCTCCCGCTCATCGCGGAGGTGTCCCGCCGCGTGGGCATCCGGCCCACCATCGGCATGCGGGTGCGGCTGTCCTCGCGCGGTGCGGGCAAGTGGGAGGCTTCCGGCGGTGACCGGAGCAAGTTCGGCCTCTCCTCCTCCGAGGTGCTCGAGTCCATCGCCTTCATGCGCGAGGCGGGGATGCTGGACACGTTCGAACTGCTGCACTTCCACCTCGGGAGCCAGATCTCCAACATCCGCAACGTGAAGAACGCGCTGCGAGAAGCGGCGCGCTTCTACGTGGAGATCTCCCGCGCGGGGGCGCCGCTGAAGTTCATGGACGTGGGCGGCGGCCTGGGCGTGGACTACGACGGCAGCCAGACCAACTTCGCCTCCTCCATGAACTACTCCACCGAGGAGTACGCGAACGACGTGGTGTTCGCCATCATGGAGCAGTGTGATCTCGCCGGCGTGCCGCACCCGAACCTGGTGACGGAGTCCGGGCGCGCGGTGGTGGCGCACCACGCGGTGCTGGTGACGGACGTGCTCGGCTCCTCCGAGTTCGACGTGCACAACGTCCCCGAGACGCTCCCGCCGAACGCGGCGCCCGTGGTCCGCAACCTGTTCGCCAACTTCAAGGACGTCACGCGCAAGAACATCTTGGAGTCCTTCCACGACGCCCAGGAGTACAAGGAAGAGTGCCTCACGCTCTTCTCGCTCGGACACCTCTCGCTCGAGCAGCGCGTGTTCGCGGAGAACCTCTTCTGGGCCACGTGCCAGAAGGTGCTCCGAATGGCGAAGGAGATGGACGAGATGCCGGAGGAGCTCGAGAACCTCGAGCGGCAGCTCGCGGACACCTACTTCTGCAACTTCTCCGTGTTCCAGTCCCTGCCGGACAGCTGGGCCATCGACCAGCTGTTCCCGGTGATGCCCATCCACCGGCTCAACGAGAAGCCCAGCCGCCGCGGCGTACTCGCGGACATCACCTGCGACTCGGACGGGAAGATCGAGCACTTCATCGACCGGCGCGAGGTGAAGGACGTGCTGGAGATGCACCCGCTCAACAACGACGACTACTACCTGGGCATCTTCCTGGTGGGCGCGTACCAGGAAATCCTCGGGGACATGCACAACCTGTTCGGTGACACGCACACCGTGCAGGTGTCGCTCGCCCCGAACGGCGGATACCTCATCGACCACGTGGTGGAGGGGGACACGGTGACGGAGGTGCTCAACTACGTCGCCTACACCAAGGACGACCTGGTGGCCCGCGTGCGCAAGTTCACCGAGTCCGCGCTCCGCCAGGGGACGCTGTCGCTGGACGAGTCCCGCCAGCTGCTCCGCACCTACGAGCAGGGGCTCGCGGGCTACACCTACCTGGAGCGCGAGGTGGACGCGAAGTTCATCCGCAACACCAACGCGGGCCAGCTGCGGCTGATCCCGGACAACCCGCGCCCCGCGGACAAGGCGGCGGCGAGCTAGTCCGAGCGGCTCAGGGCAAGAACGTCATCTCCACCCGGACGTCCGGGTGGAGGCTGCGGGCCACGGGGCAGCCGCGCGCAATCTCCTCCATGCGCGCGCGGTGCTCCGGCGACAGCGGCGGCATGCGGAAGGTCAGCGGCAACTCCGCCACCCGCCGGTGCGGGTCCGCGACCATGCGCTTCTCCACCGTGCCGGTGGCCTCGCCGAAGGGAATCCCCTCGCGCGCCGCCACCAGCGCCATGGTGGTCAGCGCGCAGGAGACGAGCGACGCGCCCAGCAGGTCCGTGGGCGAGAAGCTGCTGCCGGTACCGCCGTTGTCTTTCGGCGCCTCCGTGCGCACCTCCGTCCTGGACGGACCGTGGGTGAGGGTGCAGCGGAAGGCCGGCGCGGTGACGGCCGTCATCACCACGCCGCCGCCCTGCCCCGCGGGCGTCGTCACGCCTTCTCCCCCTTCTTCACCTCGGCCACGTCCCAATCCAGCGTCTTGAGGAGCGCCTTGCTGCGCTTCTTCACGTCCGCGTCCAGGAAGGAGAGCGCCTCGTCCATCTTGTCCATCAGCCGCGCCGGGGCGCGCTTCGCCGTGGACTTGTCGCTGAAGAGCGCGTGCACCAGCCAGGGGAAGACGGCCGTCACGTCCGTGTGGACGTACATGGAGCCCTTCTCCACCGCCTCCACGGACACCTTGCCCCAGGTGTGCCCCTCGCCTGCCGGGCAGGAGGAGAGCGCGCCGTTGTCCACCGGGTCCACGCAGAACTGGAGATCGATGTCGAACCCGTCCGTGGGCACCGAGAGGATCTGGTCCAACAGCGGCTCGCCCTGGAGCGTGTAGTTCTTGGGCACGCCGCCGCCGAGGATCCAGATGGCCAGCCGCTTGGCTCCGTGGTGGCGGCAGAAGTGCTGCATGGCGGCCATGGAGTAGACGTCGTCGTTGATGTCCAGCTCGAACTTGAAGCTGTCCCCGAGCAGGCGCTTGAGCTTCACGACGTTCAGGAAGATGGAACCGTCTTGCACGGCGCCCACCCAGATGGGCACGCCGTACTTGTACGCGGTGGAGAGCAGCGAGGGCTGCTTCACCCCGAGCGCCTTCTCGATCCCGTGGATGGCCTTGCCCAGGAGGTAGTGGAACTCCGGCGTGGTCATCTTCCGCTGGAACTCCGGGCCCCGGATGATGGCGGAGAAGAGCCGGTCGGTGTCCAGCAGCGCCTCCTCCCAGAAGCCCAGGTCGTAGATGCGGATGATGCGCGCGAGCCGGAACTGGAGATCCCCGGCGTTGGGGTTCACCTCGCGGATGCCGTGGCCGATGACGCGGTGCGCGTCGTGGTACAGGTTTGCACCCGTGGTGGTGATGGCCGAGATGATGCCGCGCTCGATGAGCGGGATGAGGCAGGACTGGTGCAGCCCCGCGGGCGTCATGGCGCCGGACAGCGTCAGGAAGATGGAGCAGTCCTCGCGCACGCTCCGCTGCATGAGCTCGAAGCCGATGCGCTCCTGCCGGCCCACGTAGGCGCCGAACGCGTGCTCGAGCAGCTCCGTGGGGCTCTCCTTGCCGGTGATGGGACGGGGGTTGACGCGGCGCGACTGGGAGTACGCGTTTCCGAGGGAATTCGACTTGCGGGAGTTGGCCATGGAGCGGGCTCTATACCGCTTCACCCGCGAAACGGGGTAGAGATCCCGCCCGCATGAAGCCCTCCTCTCTTCTCCCCTGGATGTTCGGCGCCCTGGCGCTGGTTGGAAGCGTCTCCGGCTGCCGCTGCGGCGACGGCCCCATCAACAAGACCGAGGCCCTGTTCGAGGCCTCGCCCACGGCGCTCTCCTTCAACGCCTGTCCGAGCACGGACGAGTTCGGCCAGCCGGTGGCGGACGTCTTCCCGGACGTGCAGCGCTTCACGCTCGCCAACCTGGGCAAGGTGGCGGGGCCGGTGGCCTCCATCACCATCACCGGGGACGACCCGGACATCGGGCAGATCTTCTCGGTCCCCGCGGACAGCAAGCCCACGTCCGTGGAGGGCTCCGGCCAGGTGGAGATCCCGGTGCAGTTCTCCCCGAAGAAGAAGGGGGACGTCCGGGCCACGCTCACCATCGACGACGGGCTGCCGGACGACGACAACCTGCCGGTGAGGGTGAGCCTCGTCGGCACCGGGATGAACCTGCCCGGCCAGCCCACGGCGACGCTCGCGTTCGAGCAGAACGCCGGCAAGGCCGACTTCAAGGAGTGCGACTCCGCGGTGCTCGGCAACTGCCTGCCCGAGTGGCCGGAGACGTTCTACGGCGAGTCCTCGACCCTCACTTTCAAGGTGAAGAGCTCGGGTTGCCCCACGCTGAAGATCACCAACGTGGAGCTCCTCCCCAACGCCGGCCAGACGCTGGAGTTCGGCTTCGAGTCCGGCTTCCTCCCGCCCACCGCCGCCACGCCCACGCTGCTCAACACCGTGGATGGCTCCGAGCTGGTGTTCAAGGTCGCGTTCCGCCCGCAGCAGGATCCCCAGTTCCCCAACGACGGCCAGCGCTTCGCCGTGCTGCGCGTCTCCACCAACGATCCCGCCTACCCGGACCTGGACGTGCAGCTGACGGGTGCCGGGAAGACGGTGACGGTCTACGCCTCGCCCACGACCTGCAACTTCTCCGACCCGAACGATCTCTGCGGCTTCTCCACCAAGCAGCAGGACAAGGCGCAGGTGCGGATCGGCAACGCGGGCACGGGCGCCATCAAGGTGAAGTCGCTCTCGTTCGCCGGCGGCGGCCAGGGCGGCCGCTTCGCGGTGGGCTCCCCCTCCGTGGTGGGCCAGGTCATCCCGGCGGGTGGAACGGTGACGCAGGAGATCCTCCACGCGGACGCACCGCTTTTCGTGACGGATGAGCTCAAGATCGTCGCCGTGGACTCGGTGGACGAGACGCGCGAAGCCGGCGCCCTGACCGTCACCTTCTCCGGCGGCCGCCTCCCCTGCCTCGAGACGGACCCGGCGGACATGCTCTCGTTCGAGAACCCCACCGCCGAGTTCACGACGAAGACGGTGAAGATCAAGAATGCCGCCACGCGCAACGGCGTCGCCTGCGGCGCGCTGTTGGTCAGCGACGTGGTGGTGGATGATCCCAACCCGTTCTTCTCGGTGGTCGCTCCGCTCCTTGCCCCGGGCACGCAGGTGCTGCCGGGGACGGAAGTCAGTGCAACGGTGCAGTACAAGAAGCCCATCTCCGGCGGGACCCAGACGGGCGTGCTGCGCGTGAAGACCAACGACCCGGACTTCGGGCCGGAGCCGTGGAAGGTGATCACCCTCTACTCGCAGTCCCCGCTGGACCAGATTCCCTTCGCGGTCATCAAGGGGCCCGGCGGGCAGGAGACCCAGTTCACGGTGTCGCTCGGGCAGGTGCCGCTCATCAATGGCAAGCGGCAGATCCAGGTCACGGGGGAGTTCAGCTACGATCCCACCGGCAACACCACGCAGCCCGTGGCGCAGTACCAGTTCGGCCTCACCCACAAGCCGCCCAATGCCCAGGGCGTGGCGCTCGAGAACAACGGCCTGAAGACCGCGCAGAAGACGGCGCTCCTCACGCTCGATCCCAGCGTGGGCTCGGACTACTATCAGGTGCAGCTGCGCGTGTTCGACGACGTGGGCCAGGCGAGCGCCAACATCGCCAGCATCAAGATCTACGTGGTGCCCTGAGCCCCGCGGCCCCGAGGCCCGCTGCCCCGGCTCACCCCGGCGGCAGCGGCACCGGGCGAGACCCCGCGGGCCGCACCTCGGTCATGGCCAGCCGGTCCAGGCGCGCGCTCCGGTAGACCTCGAGCATCCGCTCCTGGCCCAGCTTCCACACGCCGTACATGGTGCAGGAGCGGCTGAGCTTGCAGGCGTCGTGGTTGTCTTGGCACACGTTGACGCGCACCGGCCCCTCCACCGCTTCGATCACGTCCAGCATGGAGATCTCGGCCGGGCTCCGGGCGAGCCGGTAACCGCCGTGCGCCCCCCGCGTGGACTGGACCAGCTTGCGGGACACCAGCGTCTTCAGGATCTTCGCGAGGAAGTCCTCGGGCACGTCCATGCGCCGGGCAATCTCCCGGAAAGGGACGACCTCCTCGGGTGACATGGAGGCGAGGAAGACCATGGCGCGCAGGCCGTAGTCGATCTTCCGGCTGATCTGGAGCGGGTGCTGCATGGACGGTCTGCGAGTGTAAGGCCCGCGGGGCAGGCAGACAACGTGCGGCCGGCGTAGACTCCTCCCACGGCCATGATCGATCTCCACTCACACACCACCGCGAGCGACGGCGAGCACACCGCCGCGGAGCTCTTCTCGCTCGCCCGGGAAGCGGGCGTCACGCACCTGGCCGTGACGGACCACGACACGGTGGCAGGACTCGCGGACGCGGAGGTGCAGGCGCGGGCGCAGGGCGTTCACCTGGTGCCGGGGCTGGAGATCTCCGCGCTGCTGAACGGGAGAGAGGTCCACGTGCTCGGCCACTTCGTGGACCGCGCGCACTCGGGACTGTCGGGCATGGCGGACCGGATGCGCGCCGAGCGGACGCGGCGGATGGAGACCATGGTGGACCGGGTCAAGGCGCTCGGCTTCCCCATCCGGATGGAGCACGTGCAGCACCTGGCGGGCAACGCCAACCTCGGCCGCCCCCACCTCGCGCGCGTCTTCGTGGAGCAGGGCTGGTGCGCGGACGTCCGGGAGGCGTTCGACCGCTTCCTCGGGGACGGCAAGCCCGCGTGGGTGGACCGCTACCGGCTGACCACGGCCGAGGCCATCTCGCTCATCCGCGCGGCCGGCGGGACGGCCACGCTCGCCCACCCCGGCGTCAACCGCGTGGAGCGCTTCGAGCTCGAGAAGCTCGCGTCCGAAGGGCTCGCCGGGCTGGAGGTCCACCACGGGGATCACCTCCCGGAGCTCCGCACGAAGTACCTCGCGCTCGCGGACGCGCTCGGGCTCGTGCCCACGGCAGGCAGCGACTTCCACGGTGCGAGGACCACGCCCAACCGGAAGCTCGGCTCTGCGGACACAGGCCGGGAGGCGTTTGAGCGGCTCGCGGCCCGCGCCGCCTCGCCGGTGGGTGCGTGAGCCCGCCCGAGTTCTGCTTTGACAGGGAGGGGGCCCCTCTTTAAGGTTCACGGCTCATGAATCCCCTGTCTCCCTACCTGCCGCTCGCCGTGGTGCTCGCCGTGGCCGGCGTGCTCGCCGTGGCCATCTCGGCCATTGCCACCTTCCTCGGACCCAAGCGGTACGATCCCATCAAGTTCGACACCTTCGAGTGCGGCAACGAGCCCATCGGCTCGGCGCGCCAGCGCTTCGCGGTGAAGTTCTACGTGGTGGCGCTGCTCTTCATCGTGTTCGACGTGGAGGC
>JBDLRJ010000470.1:0-3012 GCA_039800145.1 Pseudomonadota bacterium
CACCGGAGAACACCCGCTCGCCCCGGTGGAGGACCACGGCCTGGGCAGACGGGAAGACGCCGGTGCGGACGCCCTCGTCGAGCAGCTGTTGCAGGAGCGCGCTCACGTCCGCTCCCTCCGAGACACCGCGGGCTCAAGGAACTCGAGCGTCCGGGAGGCGCCGTCCAGCCTCGCGCGCACTCCGAGGGGGACGGCGAGGTTGACCTCGCCGTGTCCCACCTGGAACCCGGCGACGGCGGGCTTTCCCAGCTCCTGCGCGAGCTCGCGCAGGACGTCCGCGCTGGAGTAGGCCGCCTCCTTCTCCTCGCACCCGGTGAACTCCCCGAAGACGATGCCTGCCACCGCGTCCAGCACGCCCGCGAGCCGCAGCTGGGTCCACATCCGGTCGAGCCGGTAGGGCCGCTCGCCGACGTCTTCGAGCAGCAGCAGCGCGCCGCGGGGATCTGGGAGGAAGGGCGTGCCCACGAGCGAGGCGACGAGCGAGAGGTTGCCGCCGATGAGGCGCCCCTCCGCCGTGCCGGGCACCCACGTCTCCGTGCCCTCGAGCGACGGCGCGGGGGCCGGGGACTCGAGCAGCTGGAAGAGCCGCTCCACCGCGTGTGCCGGCTGCTTGCCGAGCTGGGTGACGACGGGACCGTGCACGCTCACCACGCCGCGCGACTGCAGCGCGAGGTGAAGCGCTGTGATGTCCGAGAAGCCCACGAGGAGTCCGGGGGCCGCGAGCCGCGTCGGCAGGCTGGGCAGCAGGTGCATGGCGCCGAAGCCGCCACGCGCGCAGAGGACGGGCTGTCCCGGTGCCTCCAACCAGGCGCGGAGCTCGGCATCCCGCCGGGGGGCGGGACCGGCGAGGTAGCGGTGACGGGAGGAGAGGCCCGGCGAGAACTCCACGCGGTACCGGTGCCCGAGCACGCGGAGGCCGGCCTCGAAGGGCTCGGGGTCGAACGGCCCGGAGGGGGCGATGACGCGGAGGGTGTCTCCCGGGGAGAGTGCGGGGGGCGCAATCACGGTGTGTCGTCATAGCACCGAGGGCGTGCCGCGGCCCCACTGTCCGGCTATAGCTGCGTGCGAACGATCTCCATGCGTCCGCTCGCCTCCCCGCTCCTGTCCCGGTTGCTGCTGCTCGCGCTCTGCTGCGCGGTGGCCGAGACGGCGTGGGCAGGGCGACCGGCGACGAGGCGCGAGCCACAGGCGCGGTTCGCCCCGGACGAGGCGTTCCAGGCGCAGGGGGGCGTGCAGTACTTCTACGAACTGGTGCAGAAGGGCACGGACGCCTCCGCGGCGAGCCCGGCGTTCGGCCTGTTCCGGGAGTTGGATCCCGCCCGCCGCTGGGCCGCGTGCCGCGAGCCGGTGTTCGTGGTGATGGTCCGGTTCGTCTACCTGTTGGACAAGGACGTGTCCTTCTTCAGCCGCGAGCGGGTGTTGGACGCGGGCTACATGAACCGCGTGTGTCCCTCGTGTGGAGTCCAACCGGTGGGCAGCGGGCTGTACCGGGTGAAGCAGATGCCCGCCAACACCTCGCGGGTGCGGCACTTCAGCAAGGCGGGGCTGCGGGAGGTGCAGTCCGAGGCGTGGTTCAAGCAGGCCGTTGCCCTGTCCGGGGCGCTTGGGGCGCCGGAGGTGGTGGTGCTGCAGGAGAACTTCGACTTCGAGAGCATCTTCGGGATGCGCACGGGCGAAGGGAGCGTGACGGTGACGACCCACCACGCGGTGGGGCCGGGAAAGACGCGCGTGGCGGTGCACATGCTGACGCTGATGCACAACGTGCCGCCGTTCTTCCTCGGTGGAGAAGGGCGCGTGCTGGACGCGACGCTGGACGGGGCGCTCTCGTTGATTCACCACCTGCGGAGTTACGAGAACTGAGGCGCCTCGTAGACGGCGGCGAAGAAGCCGTCGGTGCCGTGCAGGTGCGGAAGTGCGCGGAAGAAGCCCTGGTGTTCGAAGGGATCCGCCCATGCCGGGAGCAGCCTCCGGAAGCCGGGATGCCGGGCCTCGAACGCGCGCGCGACGTCTTCGTTCTCTTCGTGCCGGAGCGTGCAGGTGGCGTAGACGAGTCGGCCGCCGGGGCGCACGTGCGCGGCGCCCTGCTCGAGGAGCTGGAGCTGCAGCGTAGGCCAACGTTCGAACGTGGCGGGTTCCATGCGGAAGCGCGCGTCCGGTCCGCGGCGGAGGGCGCCGAGTTCGCTGCAGGGGGCATCGACGAGGACGCGGTCAGCACGGAGAGCGGTGGGGAGCACGCCGCGGTGGATGCGGACGTGGTGGGCGCCGGCGCGCTCGGCGCGGTGGTACAGGCGCGAGAGGCGCTCGAGGTCGATGTCGAACGCGTGGACGGTGCCGCGTGGCCCCACGTGGCAGGCGAGTTGGAGCGTCTTTCCACCGGCGCCGGCGCAGAGATCGAGGACGGTGTCGCCGGGCTGGGCGTCCAACAGTTCACCGAGCAGCTGGCTGCCCTCGTCTTGCACCTCGAACAGTGAACCGCGCGACGCGGCGAGTCCGTAGAGGTTGGGGCGGGTCGAGAGGACGAAGAGGCCGTCCCTCGCGAAGGGCGTGGGCTGGACGGACCGTCCCTCCTCCGTGAGCGAGCGGGCAAGATCCACGCGCGTGGTGCGGAGGGTGTTGGTGCGAAGGGTGACCGGGCCGGGGAGTGACACGGCCCGGAGGAAGTCCGCGGCACCGTTCTGCCCGAGTTCGGAGGCGAGCGTCTCGGCGAGCCAGTCCGGGGCTGACCAGGAGGTGGCGAGGTCCGTGGGGGCGTCGGGGCGGAGGAGCAACGGGGCGGTGGGTCCCGCGAGGCGAGCCGCGGCCTCCGGGGCACAGCCGGCGGCGACGAGGAAGCAGGACCAGAGGGCGGAGGGCGTCTCCGAGCCCGCGTGCCACGCGAGCCGGCGTCGCCAGAGGGACACGCCGAAGAGGGATTCGGCGAGGGCGCGGCGAGCAGGTGCGGAGGCGTCCCGGCAGGATCTCAGCAGCGCGTCGAGTTCGCGTTCCGCCGGCCGGCCATCCAACAGGACCCGA
>JBDLRJ010000471.1:0-8669 GCA_039800145.1 Pseudomonadota bacterium
CGTACTCGCCCACGGACTCGGTGGCAGTCGGCGAGTCGTAGAGCGCCTCGGTGAGGACGAGCGCCGGCCCGGACGCGGGCGTCACCGTGCCCGTGGGCAGGGTGACCGGCGACTTCCCTACCAGGTCCTTCGCTCGGATCTCGTAGCGGTAGCCCACGCCGGGGGTGAGACCGGTGAAGGTGACGCCTGCCCCGCAACTGGCCGCGGCGGGGACGCAGGGGGTGCCCACGCAGCTGCTGCCGGTGGAGAACGGAAGTCTCCGGCAGGCCGAGGTCGGGTTGGCGCCGCAGTCCGTGGAGAAGCTGGCGTCCGGTGCGAGCCACACCTCGCCGGTGATGGGCTCGTCGCCGCGCACGGCGATGGAGACGGCGGCAGGGAACGGGCGCAGCTCGGGGGCGGCGAGCGTGGGGGCGGACGCGTCCGCGCAGGTTCCAGCCAGGAATGCGACCGGTGCGGCGGTGTCCACCGGCACGCCCTGCGCGTCCTGGACCAGCCCGCTCACGCGAACCGCGTAGGTGAGTCCGGGACAGAGGGACTCGCAGCTCGCGCCGCCGGGGCCCACGCGGGACGTTGGAGGAAGTTGCAGCGTGAAGGTCTTCCCGTCTCCCGCCGGGACGACGGTGCCGAAGACCGCCTCGAGCGAACTGTCCAGCTCCTCGAGGAAGAGCGACTGTGGGCCGACACCGGTGACCACGTCCGAGAAAGTCACCGTGACGGACGGGAGATCCAGCAGGGCGCCGGACGGCGACGATGCAGGTGGAGCGAGCGCGTGCGTGGCGCCCGGGGGCAGCGCCTGTCCGGAGGTGAAGGCAACCACCGCGGCGGTGCGCCCCGTGGTGCGCGAGGGCAGGACGAGCGCGTAGTCCCGGCGGAGGGCGAGCGGGGCCGCGGGGGTGACGGACAGCGAAGCCCCGGCCACGGTCACCTGAGCGGCAAGCGCAGCACCCGGCACCGTTCCGGCCTCCACGGCATCCACCGCCGCGTCGCTGACTGCAGACCAGGGGAGGAGCACTGCGTCCGTGCCGAGCGCGGGCTCAGCGAGCGTGAGCGAGAAGGTCCCGGACGTGGAGGCCGCGGCGCGCTGGGGGAAGGTGACGCCGGGAGGCAGCGGCCACTCGAGAGCGGGGGCGTGCGACGCCGACTCCGGCGCGCGGACGGTGTAGCTGCGGCTCCACGACTGGGAGACACCCGTGGCAGTGGCCGTGAAGGTGCCGTCGCCGGGGACGGAGAGCGCGAGGTTCCCGTAGACCGGCGCTGCGCGGGCTGGCAACACGGTGAGCGGGCAGCCGGAATTGTTGTTGGGGTCCACGACGCCGGGCGCCGTGAGCAGCACGTCGCCGCCCAGGTTCGAGAGGTTGCCGGGTACACGCTGCGAGGGGTGGCAGTAGCTGTTGTTGGTGCCGACCGAGAGCAGGCCCACCTGCGCAACCGTCAGCGCACTGAACCCGAGCGGGATGCCGGTGCAGCTGCCGTGGTGGCTGACCTTCATGGCGTCCAGGAGCCCCACGAGGCGGGCGGCCGGCGTCTCCACGTCTGCGAACTTGGACGAGAGGGCCACCGGGCAGCCGCTGATCTCACCGCCGGTGGTGTCACCTGCCGAGTAGTAGAGGAAGCCGCCGAACTCGAAGACCATGCCCACCGAGTTCTCGTTCTCGGTGGAGGTGAAGGCGCGGCGCCCGTCCGCGAAGCGGCCGTTGACGAAGAGGGTGTGCGCGCGGACGCCGCCGCCGAGTGACAGCACTTCGCCCGCGACGGCCGCCCTCGCCTTGCCGGCCGCCTCGAGCCGTGCACGCAGTGACAGGTACTTCTGGCAGAGCTGCGTCTTACAGGCGTGGTTGTCGCCGTGGTCGAGGACGGCCACGCCGGGGTCCACGTCGTCCGCGGTGTTGGGCAGGCCGTCGGGGCCGGCGAGGTACTCGTACACGCCGGAGAGGTGGTCCGCGTCGAAGTGGGAGACGACGATCCAGTCCGGCGGCGTGGGGAGCTCTGCCCGGAGGCGTGTGCCGGTGTTGGCAATGCTGCCGTCGATGAGGATCGAGCGGCCGCCGGGCACGCGGACGATGGTGGCGTCACCCTGGCCGACGTTGAGGGCCTGGAACTGCAGCGGTGCAGCGGTGATCTCCACGGCATGGGGGAGAAGGTCCGTTCCAGATGGCGTGGTGACCTCCACGTCCCAGCTCCCGGCGGGGGTTCCGGCGGGGACGGTGGCGCGGACGCGGTCAGGACGTGCCAGGAGATCGGTCAAGGTGACGCGCGCACCGGAGCCGTTCACGAGCGCGGCAGCGACGGGGCGACCCATGCGGGCGCCCGTGAGCCAGATGCTGGAGTCCAGGGCCGCGTGGATGCTGGAGGGAGACACGGCAGTGAGTTGGGGCGCGTCGCGCACGCAGGATCCGGCGCTGCACCCCTCGTCCGCGGCGCAGGCGATGCCGCACCCACCGCAGTGGAGTTCGTCCGTGGAGGGGGTGACGCACGCACCGCCGCAGATGGACTGGCCCGGAGGACAGGCCTGGACGCAGGCGAAGTTCGTGCAACTGGCAGTCCCGCCCGTCGGAGGCGTGCAGACGTTGCCGCATGCCCCACAGTCCTGGAGTTCATCCACGACGCGCACGCATGCACCGCTGCAGAGCGCGTCCGTGGAGGGGCAGGACGGGGTGCAGTAGCCGAGCATGCACGCCACGGAACCGTCCGTCGGCGCCTGGCACTCGTTGGCGCACCGGCCGCAGTTGCTGGAGTCCGTCTTGAGGTTCACGCACGCGCCGTTGCAGAGCGTTTCTCCGGCAGGGCAGGCGGGGACGCAGCTACCGGCGGAGCAGGAGACAGTGCCGCCCCCAGGAGCGGTGCAGGTGTTGGCGCACCGGCCGCAGTTGCTCGAGTCGTTGTCGAGGTCGACGCAGACGCCGTTGCAGAGGGACTGGCCGACCGGGCAGGCCTGGTCGCAGGTGCCGGCAGAGCAAGAGACGGTTCCTCCATTGGGAGCGGTGCAGGTGTTCGCACAGCGACCGCAGTTGCTGGAGTCATTGGCGAGGTCGAGACAGACGCCGTTGCACAGGGACTGCCCTGCGGGACACGACGGGGCGCAGGTGCCGGCAGAGCAAGAGACGGTGCCTCCCGTGGGCGCGGAGCACGTGTTGGCGCACCGGCCGCAGTTGCTCGAGTCGCTGCCCAGATCGACACAAACGCCGTTGCACAGGGACTGCCCTGCGGGACACGCCTGGGCGCAGGTGCCGCCCGAGCACGAGACGGTGCCGCCAGTGGGCGCGGAGCACGTGTTGGCGCACCGGCCGCAGTTGCTGGAGTCGTTGGCGAGGTCGACGCAGACGCCGCTGCAGAGGGACAGACCGACCGGGCAGGCCTGGGCGCAGGTGCCGGCAGAGCAAGAGACGGTTCCGCCCGTGGGCGCGGTACACGCGTTCGCACACCGGCCGCAGTTGATGGAGTCGTTGGCGAGGTCGACACAGACGCCGTTGCACACGGATTGCTCGCCGGGACAGGCGGCGGTGCAAGTCCCTTCCACGCAGGACGCGGTTCCCCCGGCGGGCGGCGCGCACGCCTTGCCGCACGTGCCGCAGTGGGCTTCGTCCGAGAGTGGGTCCACGCATGCCCCGCCGCAGGCGAGCCATCCCACCGGGCACCCCGCGGTACAACGGCCCGACGCACACGCAGGGGATCCATCCAGCGGCGCCGGACACTTCACGCCGCACTGGCCGCAGTTCACGGGGTCCGAGTCGGGGACCACGCACCTGCCCTCGCACGCGAGCTCGCTGCCGGGACAGGTTTCTTCGCAATCCCCCGCGACACACGCCGCGCTGCCGCCCAACGGCGGTGTACACGCCTTCCCGCACGCGCCGCAGTCCTGGAGATCCGTCGCAGGATCGACGCACGTTCCTTCGCACGCGAGCTGCCCATCCGCACAGGCGCCGACGCAGGCCCCCTGGACACACGCGGCCACGCCTCCGTCCGGGGCCGCGCAGACGTTCCCGCACGAGCCACAGTGGAGGGGATCCCCGAACAACGCCACGCAGGTGTCACCGCACGCGTGCGTGCCTTCCGGGCAGGTGCCCTCCCTGCATCCCTCCGCCGCCAGCAGCAGCGGCAACACCACGCTCATCAACCGGAGCCGACTGCGCATCCTGTGCTTCCACCGCGCCACCGGGCGCGCCCGCGAGACGTGCCGGAAGGACCGGCGCCTTCACCGAATCAAGCCCGACGGCGAGACAACCAATGGGCCAGCGCACCGAGCGCGAGCAGTCCTCCCGCGCCGGGGGCTGCGTTCGCGCCGCACCCGAACTTCGGGGGAGGCGTCGTCCCGGTCGAAGAGCCGCCGTCCGTGGCAGGTGTCCCGCCGTCCGCCGTGTTGCCATCCGCCACGTTCGGGTTCCGCCCCGCCTTCAACTCGGCGATGTCCCCGGTGCCGTCTCCGTCGCTGTCGGTGCCCGCGGACAGCAACGCGTCCAGCGCGGAGGTGAGCGAGGTGTCGCTGCCGGCCTGGAGCCCCTCCGCCCGGAGCGCACTGCCGACCGGCGTGTTGACCGTGCCCATCCCGGTGATGCCGTTGGTGTGGCACAGCGCGCACGGGGGAGGCTGCGCGAGCGAGAGGTGATCTTTCGCGACCGACGGGAACGACGCCGAGGCGTGGGCCTGCAGTGCCCCGAGAAGCGCAATGCCGAAGAGTGCCCGGTCCATGGAGTGTCCCTAGAGGAAGAAGTGGAGCTGGAGGAGGTTGGAGAGCTCGGTGCCGGAGGCGCGCTGGCGGACGATGTTGTCAAGCCGCAGTTCCACGTGCGGCAGCGGGTACCAGGCGACCGAGGCCCAGCCGCCGACGGTGGGGCCGGACTCTCCCCGGCCGAGTCCGACCTCGCCGGTTCCCAGGACGTGCAGTCCCTGGAGGGGCTCCCAGTCCGCCTGCAGCATCCCCGCGTAGCCCAGCGACGACTGTCCCGCCCCCTGCCACGCGAGCACGTCCGCCTCCGCGAGCAGCGCCAACGCCGTGTTGGGCGCGTACCGCGCGAACAGGCCATGCGCGTGCCGGGTCGTCTCTGTCCCGGACAGGAGGTCCACCGCGGCGTGGGTGACCAGGCTCGAGGCGCCCACGTAGGCGCGCGGCGTCAGGGCGTATTCTCCGTACGCCGAGTAGCCGCGCTCCCGGTAGGCATCCGGGCTCACCTGGAAATTGCCCACGATGCCCATCAGCTCGCCGCGGAACGTCTCGCCGCTGTAGGCCACCGCCACGCCCACTTGCTGCCCGAGGTTGATGTCCGTGCGCGTGAGGCTCCGCACGAAGGTGTTGTGCTCCACGTTGCGAAGTCCGAACGGGAGGTTCATCCGGCCCGCGCGGACGAAGACGGCTTCTTCGGCAAACTTTGCACCGGCCCAGTACTCGCGGGACACCCACTGTGCCCCGCAGGGCCCCTGCGCGGAGTCACAGGCGGGGAGGATGGCCGCCTGCTGCGCGTTCCGGAGCCCGAGGCCCGTGGTGACGTGCGCCACCACGTTGCCCACGTTCACCGTGGCGTAGAGATCCGAGGCCATGGCAAGCGGGATCACCTTGCCGGACGCAGCGAGCGGACGCAGCAGGGGGCCACCGCGGAAGTTGCCGGAGAGGTTGACCGCGTCCGGCAGCTCGAACATCCAGAGGAAATTCGCAGTCGGGGAGACGGCGCCTTCCGCGCTCGCGTCCACCGTGCGCCACCGCACGAGCACGTCCGCCTGTCCCCGGCCGTACGGCGTCAGTTGTCCGGCGCCCGAGGGGTCCACGTGGCACGTGCCGCACGTGCCGTAGTCGTGCTTGGCCATCCACGGGTAGGCCCACGCGGGGGCGGAGAGCAGCGGCAACAGCCAGAGCGCACGCAGCAACCGGAGCATGGGGATCACCTCAGCGCTTGACCTGGAACTTCACCTGGATGGACACCATGGGCTTGACGGTGATGCCGAGGTGGCTGGGCATCTTCACGCCGTGGTCCGCGGTGTTGATGTCGGCGCTTCCCTCGACGTCGCACACGCCTGCCTTGCACGTGGCGGTGTACTTGAAAGGGAGTTCCTTCGAGACGCCGTGGAGGCCGAGCGTGCCCTTTGCCTCGCCGCCGCCACTGCCGCCGTCCGCGGGGACCTGGAGCGCCGCGACGGGAACTTCCAACGTCACGTCCGGGAACTTCCCGGCCTCGAGCGCGTCCCGCATGTGGTCGTCCCGCAGGCCTTGTCCGGTGGTCAGGTCCTTGAGCGCAAGCGCGAACTTCAGGGACCTCTCGTCCGAGGTGACGACGAGCTTGTCCGATTCCCCGTTGACCTTGAGCGCGATGTTGGTGGACGCCTTGAACGTGGCCCGCGCGGTGCCGGACTGGCTCCACCCCGCGTGCGCGGCCGCGAGCGTCAGCAGGGACAACGACACGGCAACGACAGCGGGACGACGCATGGACAACCTCCGGGGGAGTGGGGACGACCTCGACCGTCACAATCCAACCACGGATGAGGAGGGCAGCACATTCAAACTTCTGGGCTACGGTCTCTTCTCCCAAACCCACGCTGCCCGAGGAGGCAACCGTCCGTGAGACTCCCACCCGCCACTCCCCGCCGTTCTGCCCTGGCATTGTTCCTGGCGCTCGCTGCACCTCCCGCGCTGGCCGCGGACCACTACGTGTCCATCGGGCGCGGCAAGGGGAAGGACGCCACGAAAGAGAAGCCGGCAAAGGATCTCGGCAACATCGTCTCGAAGCTGCAGCCCGGCGACACCGTGCACATCGCCGAGGGGACGTACCTCGGCCGCGACGAGACGGGCTCGGACTCGGTCCCGGTGGCGGTGAAGATCATCGGCGGGTACTCGGATGACTTCAGCAAGCGAGATCCCTGGGGCGCGCACAAGACGGTCTTCACCGGCACGGGCGCCATCAGCGGCTCCACCCAGTACCGGCTGATCATCGACGCGGGCGCCTGCCCGTCCGAGGTGGTGGTGGACGGGATCGTCTTCGACAACGGTCCGCGCAACCACTTCAAGGACGAGAAGGAACTGCTCATCCTCCGGAAGGCGGACGCGCAGAAGGGACTGAACGCCACGCCCGAGTCCGGCGCCCTCAAGATGGACCTGGGGGCCGGCTGCAAGGGGCTGGTGCAGAACAACGTGGTGCTCAACACCGCGCCGACCGGCGGCGCCCTCCAGGTCAAGGGGGGGCAGGACGCGCGCGCCACGGTGCGCAACAACCTCGTGGTGAACAACACCGGGGAGGGCATCTTCGTGCAGAGCAGCTGGAAGCCGCGGGACGGCAAGGGGCTTCCGCAGTTCACCGTGGAGCGCAACACGGTGCTCTTCTCCTGGAAGCACGATCCCATCGCCACGTACGGCGGGAACTCGCTCAAGATGGACCAGGAGGTGGGGCTCGTCGCCAGCAACAACGTCTTCGCGTTCGGCGACTACGGCGGCGTGGACAACATCAAGAAGGCGAAGGGGATCACGCTCAGGGACAACCTCTTCGTGGGCCACCGGCTCTACGACTACCGGGAGTTCAACACCTCGGTGAAGGTGTCCGAGCTCGAGGACGAGGCGGACGAACTCAAGGACAGCACGGGCAACGTCTCGAAGGCGCTCAAGTTCCCCGTGGGCGAGCGGTTCGCCAACCTCTACGCCGCGCGCAAGGAGATCAGCCGCGCCGAGGTGGACGCGAAGGCGAAGGTGAGCAACTCGGGCGCCAACGCCGTCCGGTCCATGCTGGGGCTGCCGTTGCAGGCAGGCGGCGTGGCACTGGACGCGGACACGTTCCTGCCCCGCATCCAGCTCGACGAGGCGCTGCCGGCGGGGCTGGCCCCGTACGAGGGGACCTTCGGGTGCAGCAAGCCCTAGCCGGGTGCTGTCAAGGAACGTGACGCAACCGGGAGACGGGGTGGGCAGACAATCCGGGTGGTCGTCTTGAGCCACCCGGAGTCTGCCCATGCCCGTCTCTCCCGTTTCCGGAGGTTCCCGTCCCGCTCCTCGCCCAGCCCCCGCGGGTGAGCGGCGCGCCTCCCCGGTGCTCAAGGAGGGCGCAGAGGGGGCGGCCGTGGCGGAGCTGCAGCGGTTGCTGCGTGCGCGCGGACATGCGCCGGGCCCCGTGGATGGGATCTTCGGCCCGAAGACGCGCTCGGCGCTCGAGGCCTTCCAGCGCGGGAACGGACTGCTGACGGACGGCATCTGCGGAGCGCAGTCGTGGGGCGTCCTCCGCGGCGGCGCATTGCCGGCGCCCGAGCCGGGCCCCGCGGCGCGCGTTTCCGGGGATCTCCCGCGCAGCGGCAATGCCTTCATCGACCGCGTTGCCCCGGGGGCCGTGGAAGGTGCGCGGCGCCACGGCATCCCCGCGTCCGTCTCCATTGCCCAGGCCATCCTCGAGTCAGGGTGGGGGCGGAGCAGCCTCGCGCAGAACGCCAACAACCTCTTCGGCATGAAGGGGACCGGTCCCGCGGGCAGCCACTCGGTGCGCACGCGCGAGTACGTCAACGGCCGCTACGTGTGGGTGACGGCGGCGTTCAAGAAGTTCCGTTCGCAGGCGGAGGCCATTGCCGAGCACGCGAAGACGCTCGGGACGAGCCCGTATTACGAGCGCGCCCGCGCGGTGGCGCGCGATCCTCGGGCGTTCGCCCGGGCGTTGACCGGCGTCTACGCCACGGCGCCGGACTACGGACAGGTCCTCATCCGGCTGATGGAT
>JBDLRJ010000472.1:0-7589 GCA_039800145.1 Pseudomonadota bacterium
CCGCAGGCCGCCCTCTACGCCTGGCTCGAGGCCGCGGGCGAGGGCTTCCGCAAGCAGGTGAAACCGGGCGACGTGCTGCTCGTGGTGGACGTGGGCGGCGGCACGAGCGACTTCTCGCTCATCGCCGTCACCGGGCGGAACGGGGACCTGGAGCTGTCCCGGCTCGCGGTGGGAGACCACATCCTGCTCGGCGGCGACAACATGGACCTCGCCCTCGCGCACGCGCTGTCGCAGAAGCTCGCCGCGGAGGGCAAGAAGCTGGACGCTTTCCAGCTGGCGGGGCTGGCCCACGCCTGCCGCGCGGCGAAGGAGGCGATGTACGCGGACCCGTCCCTGCAAGAACATGCCATCGCCGTCGCCGGCCGGGGCAGCTCCCTGCTCGGCGGCACGGTGCGGACGAAGCTGCTCCGCTCGGAGCTGGACGCGGTGCTCGGCGAGGGCTTCTTCCCGGCGTGCGAGGTGACGGCCGTGCCCCACGCCGCGCGGCGGCTCGGCCTGCAGCAGGTGTCCCTGCCCTACGCGCAGGACGCGGCCATCACGCGCCACCTGGCGTCCTTCCTCTCCCGGCAGGGGCGGGCACTCGCCACGGCCGAGGGGCTGCCGCTCGCCCTGCCCGCGGGGCGCGCCTTCGTGCACCCCACGGCGGTGCTCTTCAACGGCGGCGTCTTCAAGGCGGCGGAGCTGCGCACCCGGCTGCTCGCGCAGCTGGACGGCTGGGTGAAGGCGGACGGCGGGGCGGGGGTGCGCGAGCTGCCCGGCGCGGACCTGGACCTCGCGGTGGCCCGCGGCGCCGCCTACTACGCGTGGGTGCGGCGCGGCCACGGGCTGCGCATCCGCGGCGGCACGGCGCGCGCGTACTACGTGGGCGTGGAGGGGAACGCGCCTGCCATCCCCGGCGTCCCCGCCCCGGTGCGGGCGCTGTGCGTGGCGCCGTTCGGGATGGAGGAGGGCACGGCCGCGGACGTCCCGCCCGAGCAGTTCGGCGTCCTCGTGGGCGAGCCCACGCCGTTCCGCTTCTTCTCGTCCTCCGTGCGCCGCGACGACCGCGTGGGCACGTGGGTGGAGGACGTGGAGGGCAGCGAGGGGCTCGAGGAGCTGGCCCCGCTGGAGACGACGCTGCCCGCGGACGGGCGGGCGGGCCAGGTGGTGCCGGTGCAGCTGCAGGCCGCGGTGACGGAACTCGGGCAGCTGGAGCTCCGGTGCCTCGAGCAGGGTGGCCCCGGGAAGTGGAAGCTGGAGCTCAACGTCCGGATGAAGGAGTAGCCCGCCCGTGTACGTCGTCGGCATCGACCTCGGCACCACGCACTGCGCGCTCGCCTCCGTGGACACCCGGAAGGGGGCCGCCGCGGAGGTGGTGGACTTCCCGGTGCCGCAGCTGGTGCGTCCCGGCGAGCTCAGCCCGCGGCCGCTGCTGCCCTCGTGCGTCTACCTCCCCTCGGAAGCCGAGTTGCCGGGGGCGGGACTGCGGCTGCCGTGGAGCGGTGACGAGGTGCCCCGGGTCGCCGTGGGAGAGCTCGCGCGCTGGCAGGGGGCGAAGGTGCCGGGGCGGCTCGTGGCCTCGGCGAAGAGCTGGTTGTGTCACCCCGGCGTGGACCGCTCGGCCGACATCCTGCCCTGGGGCGCCCCCGCGGACGTGGCGAAGCTCTCCCCGGTGGAGGCCTCGGCGCTGCTGCTCCGGCACCTCGCAGCGGCGTGGGACGCCGCCCATCCCGGCCAGCCGCTCTCCGCGCAGGAGGTGGTGGTGACGGTGCCCGCGTCCTTCGACGAGGCGGCGCGCGCCCTCACCGTCAGTGCCATCCGCCGCGCGGGCATCCAGCGCTTCACCTTGCTGGAGGAGCCGCAGGCGGCCTTCTACGACTTCACCTCGCGCCACCGGGCGGACCTGCCGCGCGCGCTCTCCGGCACGCGGCTGGTGCTCGTGGTGGACGTGGGCGGCGGCACCAGCGACTTCACGCTGGTGCACGCGGGCGTGGCCCCGGAGGGGCCGGTGCTCAAGCGGCTCGCCGTGGGCGAGCACCTGGTGCTGGGCGGCGACAACATGGACGCCGCGGTGGCCAAGGCGCTGGAGACGCGCTGGGCCGAGGGCGGGCGCAGGCTCTCCGCCACGCAGTGGACGCAGCTGCTGCAGGCCGCGCGCACGGCGAAGGAGGCGCTCCTGGCGGACGGGCCGCCGGAGAGGCACGGCGTGTCGCTCGTGGCCGAGGGCAGCCGGCTGCTCGGTGGGACGCTCTCGGGAGAGCTGTCCCGGGACGAGGTCCAGGCCCTGGTGCTGGACGGCTTCTTCCCGCGCGTGGACGGGGCCGAGTCGCCGCGCCGCTCGGCCCGGCTCGGCATCCAGGAGCTGGGGCTCCCGTTCGCGCAGGACCCGGCCATCACCCGCCACCTCGCCGCGTTCCTGCGCGCCCACGCGCCGGCCGTCTCCCGCGCCCTGGGGGAGAGCACCGACTTCCCGCGCCCGGACGCGGTGCTGCTCAACGGCGGCGTGTTCAACTCGCCGCAGCTGTCCGCCCGGCTGCTGGACGTCCTCTCCTCGTGGTGGCCGGACCGCCCCCGCATCCCGCTGCTCGCGCACGGCTCGCTGGACCGCTCGGTGGCGCGCGGCGCGGCCTGGTACGGGCTGGTGCGCAAGGGCTTCGGGCTGAAGATCGGCGGCGGGGCGGCGCGGGCCTTCTACGTCGGCGTGGCGGGCAGCGCCGCGGGCGAACCCCCGCGCGCCGTGTGCCTCATCCCGCGGGGACTGGACGAGGGCGGCTCCGTGGCGCTCACCGAGCGCCCCTTCACGCTCACGCTCGGCAGGCCCGTGCAGTTCCCGCTCTACGCGAGCACCGCGGACCGGCTGGACGCACCGGGCGAAGTGGTGGAGGTGGCCGACGAGGAGACGTTCCGGCCGCTGCCGCCGCTGCACGCGCTCTTGCGCAGCGCCACCGCGCGCACCGGGGACGTGGCGGTGCAGCTGTCCGCGACGCTGACGGAGCTGGGCACGCTGGAGCTCTTCGCCGAGTCACCGGCCACGGCCGAGAAGTGGCGGCTCGAGTTCGAGCTCCGCGGGGCCACGCGCACAGCGGGCGCCGCCGTCACCGAGCCGCTCCCGGCGCGCTTCTCCGAGGCGGTGGAGGAGGTCGTCCGCATCTTCGGCAACAAGCCGCTGCCGGTGGAGCCGCGGGACGTGAAGAACCTGTTCCGCACGCTGGAGAAGGTGCTCGGGCCGCGCGAGGGCTGGCGGCTGCCCATGCTGCGGGAAATCTGGACCGCGCTGATGGCAGGGGCCTCCCGGCGGCGGCGCAGCCCGGACCACGAGCGCGTCTTCTTCCAGCTGCTGGGCTACGCGCTGCGGCCCGGGTTCGGCTACCCGCTGGACGCCTGGCGCTCGGAGGAGAGCGCAAGGCTGTTCAAGGAGCTGCTCACCCACCACGGGGAGAAGCCCAACTGGGCGGAGTTCTGGGTGGCCTGGCGCCGCGTTGCGGGCGGGATGGACGCCGGGACCCAGGGGCAGCTGTACGACTGGATGGAGCCGCACCTGCGGCGCAGGCTGCTGCCGGAGGGCGCGCGCCCGAAGGAGAAGCTCAAGGGCATCCAGCCGGAAGGGCTGGACGAGATGGTGCGGTGCGCCGCGTCGCTCGAGCACCTCGAGCCCGCGCAGAAGGCGGCGCTCGGGGAGCTGCTGCTGGGGCGCCTGCGGGAAGAGCCTGCCCGCGCGGCCACGGCGGCCTGGGCGCTCGGGCGGCTCGGGGCGCGCGTCCCCCTGTACGGCAGCGCGCACCGGGCGGTGCCGCCCGAGGTGGCGGCCGGCTGGCTCGAGGCCCTGCTCGCGGTGGGCCCCGGCGCGGTGGACGGTGCGCCCTTCGCCGCCATGCAGCTGGCGCGCTGCACCGGGGACCGGGCCCGCGACCTGGACCCCGCGCTGCGCGAGTCGACGGTCGCCGCGCTCGCGAAGGCGAAGGCCCCGGCGCGCTGGGTGCAGCTCGTGCGCGAGCCCGTGGCGCTCGAGGCCCAGGACGAGGCGCGCGCGCTGGGAGACAGCCTGCCGGCGGGGCTGCGGCTCGGCTGATGAAGGCGACACGCGGGTGACCGTCCACGGCCCCGCCGCGGTTTCTGAGCCACGGGAGACGTTGAAGATTCTTGCAGGGACACCTTTGCGCGGGGCTCACCGCCCCCGTGCGAGGTCATGCGACCGGGGCCGTCTCCGGGGGAAGCAGCACGCCGGTGCCGTCGGGCGCCGCTGCGGGCGACGAGGCCCGCCTGTCCGGGACTACGGCTCCGTGGACGGGAGCGCCTCGGAGGCCGGGACGTAGGCCTCGCCCGGCGCGGTCACCACGGCGTCCTGCGACTCGGGCAGCTGCGCGGTGCTGGAACCGGTGCCGGCGAAGGCAGTGGCCTCGGGCGAGGGTGCCGGCGCGGCCTGCACGCTGTCCTGCTCGGTCTTGCGGGGGCGCGTGCCCGCCTGGCTGCGGCAGCCGCGGCACCAGGGCTGGTTGCGGATGGCGCCGTCCGCCATCTTCCGGAGGCCGAACTGGGCCAGCGGCTTCATGGTGCGGCACTTCAGGCACATGAGGGTGATGAGCACCTCGTGGCCGTCGGAATCGAAGAGGGCCGTCTTGCGGCGCTTGCGCGGCTGGCGCGCCGGCTTCTCGGCGGTCTCAGCGGCCTTCGGCTGCGCATCCAGCGACGGCGTCACCTTGTAGAGCATCTCCCCTCCCGTGGGGGCTGTCGGACTGCACGTGTGCGTCAGGGGCCGGAAAATCGGGCCCCGGAGGGGATGTTGTCAACCGGTCAGTGGCGGTCCATCAGGTCGCCGCTGGTGCACTGGGTGCCGTCGTCCACGAAGGTGGTGCGGCCGGCGGGCGGGGCCTGGAGCGGGACGCCGCGGCGGTGCCAGTGGGAGACGAGCAGGTCGCGGAAGTTGAGTTCGCGCGTGAGGCCGAAGTCGATCCTGCCCGCGGGCAGGGACTGCAGCACGGGCCCCAGCCCGTCCCCGCCTCGCGCGAGGAAATCCGGCACCACCACGCGGTACAGGCGCGAGGGGTCCGCGGGCTTTCCGTTGGCGAGCGTCCAGCCCTTGAGGCGGGCGGTGCCGGGGCAGCGGCTCAGCGACACCTTGAGGCCACTGTGCTGGAAAACCCCCTTGTGGGACCCGAACGCGGCGTGCAGCAGCCGCTTGAGCTCCTCCCCGGTCAGGGTGACGACCGCCACCGCGTTGTCGAACGGGAGCACGTTGTAGACGGAGCCGTAGGTCAGCGGCCCCGCGGGGAGGTCCGCGCGCAGGCCGCCGGGGTTGAGCAGCGCCACGTCCGCGCCGTCCGCCTCGCGGAGCGAATCCGCGAGGAAGCTGCCGAGCGCGCTCTCCGCCTCGTAGTGACGCCCCAGGGGGGCCGCCACCGTGAGCCCCAGCTGCCGCTCCTCCTCCTCCTTCACGCGGGCGCGCGCCGGCTCGAGCAGCCGGTCCACTTCCGCGTCCCGCACCACGGGCCTGCCCAGGACGGTGGCGGGCACCATCTTCACGCCGGGCCGGTCCTTGAGACGGCGGGACTCGCAGGTCTTCAGCTCCTCGTCCACCTGCTCGCAGAGCGCGATGACGGGGCGGATCCGGGTGCGGTCCTTGAGCACCGTGCGGGTGACCGGGTCCACGAACAGCTCGATGGTGCCGAAGTACTTCCCCAGCCCCCAGGTCTCGATGACCGGCGTCCCGCGGACGAAGTGGCCCATGGGGCCGTGGGTGTGGCCGGCGACGACGGCGTCCACGGTGCCCTCGGGCAGGCCGCCCAGCAGGTCGAACACCTCGCCGTCGTGGCGGTCGCAGCTGCTGGTGTCGTGCGGGTTGTTGCAGTCCCCGCACTTGGCGCCGGCGTGGGCAATCACCACCACCACCTCCGCGCCGCGCGCGCGCAGGGACTTCGCCGCGCTCGCCGCCTCGGGTGCGAGCGAGCCGAAGCGCAGGGAGGCCACGTTCAGCGGGTTGGTGGTGTAGGGGGTGGAGGGCGTGACGAGTCCGACGATGCCCACCTTCACCCCGTGCGCCTCGACGATGACCGTCCCGTCGTTGCCGAGCCAGCCGGGACGCGCGGAGCTCTCCGCCTCGTAGATGTTGGCGGCGAGCAGCGGGAAGCGCGCCTGCTTCAGCCGGGCCTTGAGCGCGCCGAAGGGATCCTCCCCTTCCCTCGCCACGGACACCTTGCCCTCGGGGCCATAGTCGAACTCGTGGTTGCCGATGGCGGAGGCCGTGTAGCCGAGGCGGTTGTAGGCGTCGATGACGGGGGCGCCCTCGGTGAGGTTGGCGGCGAGCGTGCCCTGGAAGAGATCTCCGCCGTCGAGCAGCAGCACCCCGCCGGGGTTGTCCTCGCGGAGGATGGAGAGGTAGCCCGCGAGCACGGACAGGCCGCCCTCCTCCCACTGCGCGCCGGAGGGGTGCTTCGCCTTCGTGGGGAACATCCAGCCGTGGAGATCGTTGGTGCCCACGAGGGTCAGCCGGAGGGGGCCCGGGGCCGCGGGGGCCTGCTTCACCTCCGGCGGAGGCGGCGGGGGCGGAAGCGGCTGAGGCGTGCGGCACGAGAGGCCGAGCGCGGCGGAGAGCAGGAGGAGTCGGGCGAGGATTCGCTGCGGCATGGTGGAGAACGGGCGCGGACTCTAGGCCGGTGCGCCGGGGCCTTCCAGCGCCGCGCGGTACACCTCCGCGGTGGCGCGCGCGGCGGCCCTCCACGTGAAGCGGGCGGCGCGGCGCCTCCCGGCAGCCGCCCACTCTGCGCGGTCCGAGGCGCTGCGCAGCAGCGTGCCCAGCGCGGCGGCGAGGGCAGCGGGATCTCTCGCGGGCACCTGCAGGGCGCCCTCCCCGCACACCTCCGGCAGCGCCCCTTCCCCCGAGACGACGGTGGGCACGCCCAGCGCCATGGCCTCGAGCGGCGGCAGCCCGAAGCCCTCGTACAGGGACGGGAAGACGAAGGCGGAGGCGCGGCGCATGAGGCCGTAGAGGCGCGGGGCCTCGAGGTAGCCGAGCGGGCGCACGTCCACCCCGCGCGCGGTGAGCTCCGCCACGCGGCGCTCCACCGGCCCGCTGCCGAACCAGCGCTGCCCGGCGAGCACGAGCGTGGGCGGCTCGCCGGCGGAGTGGAGCCGGTCCACGGCCTCGAGGACGGTGGCCACGTTCTTCCGCGCGTCCAGCGCACCGGCGTACAGGACGAACCGCCCGGGGAGCGCGAGCCCCTCGAGCCAGGCGCGGCCGGCCTCGTCCAGCGGCGGCACGCGGTAGACGTGGTCCACGCCGTTGTGCACCACGTGGAGGCGGGACTCGGGGACGTCGTAGCGGGCGCGGAGATCCTCCCGCGTGCGCTCGCTGACGCAGATGACCCGGTCGGCCAGGGCGAGCGAGCGCGAGAGCCAGAGATCGAACTGCCAGCGGAAGGCCCGGCTCACCGTCTCCGGGAGGAGGACCGGGATGATGTCGTGCACGGTGAGGACGAACCGCTTCCCGCGCACCCGCTGCAGCGGCAGGTTGAAGTTCGCCACCGCGTGGAAGAGCGGCTCGCTGCGCCGGGCGAGCAGCCCCGGCAGCTCCGCCAGCGTGAAGGCGGTGCGCCCCGGGAGCGTGCGCGGCAGCT
>JBDLRJ010000473.1:0-8017 GCA_039800145.1 Pseudomonadota bacterium
CCTGCCGTTATGCTCGCCCGAACGGTCATGTTCAGCTTCCGGGTTGGCTCCATCCCCGTGCAGGTGCACGGCTCTCACCTGCTCTTCTCCGCCATCCTCTCCATGAGCTGGCTCAACGGCGCGCGCGCCACGCAGGACGCGGTGGCAGGGCGCGTGGGCTGGCCGGTGAGCGTGCTCGCGAGGCCGGACCTGCCGGGCCAGGGGCTGGCGCTCGCCGGCTGGGTGGCGCTCTTCGTGGCCATGGCCTTCGTGTCCATCCTCGCGCACGAGCTGGGGCACGCGTGGGTCTCGCGCGCGTTCGGCTACCGGCCCACGGTGGACCTGGTGGCGCTCGGCGGGGTGACGCGGCCCAACGCCAACGAGACCATCCCGTGGTTCAAGGAGGTGACGCTCACGCTGGCGGGGCCGGGGATGGGGCTGCTGCTGTGCCTCCTGTCGTTGCTCGGCGAGCGGTTCGCGCCGGACGGGAGCACGGCGGACCTGGTCTTCTCGCAGATGGCGCAGATGAACGGGCTGTGGAGCGTCTTCAACCTGCTGCCCATTGCGCCGCTGGACGGTGGCCAGGTGATGACGGCGGTGCTCATCCGCGTCTTCGGGCGCGTGGGCTTCCTCGTGGCGCAGGTGGTGACGCTGCTGCTCGCGCTGGGGCTCACGCTGCTCTTCTTCCGGGGCGCGGGGCCGCTCGCGCTGCTCATCCTGGTGATGGTGGGCTTCCGCGCGGTGCAGATGATCGGCGCCTACAGGCGCGGCGAGGCCCCGGCGCTCGAGCCCACGCACCCGTCCGAGGTGGCCTTCCGCGAGGCGGTGGCGCACTTCCAGGCGGGGCGGTTGGACGAGGCCAAGCGGCTCGCGGGCAGCGCGCTGGTGCTGGACATGACGCCGTCGCTGCGCAGCCGCTACCACCACCTGCTCGGGTGGGTGGCGCTCAAGCAGGGCGAGGGGCGCGCGGCCCTGGACGCCTTCAGCCAGGTGGGAGGGCGGGAGGTGGAGCCCCAGGCGCTCGCGGCCGCCTTCTCGCTCGTGGGAGACGAGGCGCGGGCACTCCCGCTCTGGGAGCAGGCGGCGCAGCAGACCGGGGACGCCACGGTGTTGCACGAATTTGCAGGGTCGCTGCTGCGCGCGGGGCGGGAGGCGGAGGCGCGCGGGCTGCCGGGTGTGCAGATGGAGGCAGCGTGGGCCTGCGCGGAGCGGTTGCTGTTCCTCCGCGGGGACTTCGCGGCGGCGGCGGCGGCCGGGGAGTCGGCCTTCCGGGAGCATCCCTCGGCCGGAAAGGCGTACGACGTGGCGTGCGCGCGGGCGCGGGCCGGGCAGGTGGAGCAGGCGGTCGCCTGGCTGGAGCAGGCGGCACGGCTCGGGTACACGGACGGCCACTACGCCCGGACGGACGACGACCTGCGCTCGCTGCACGGCCACCCGGGTTTCGACGCCTGGCTCGCCCAGCTCGGGGAAAGTGCGCGGCGCTGACACGCCCGTGACAGGGCGGGGTGTTGATGCGGGGTGAGGGTGGCCAGTTTCAAGGCGCCCCGCCGGAGCCCCGCCATGATCCACGCCCCTGCCCGCAGCGCCGACGAGAAGATGGACCCGTGGGCGAGCCTCCCGTTCTTCGCCGTACACGGGCTCGCGCTCTTCGTGTTCCAGGTGGGGTTCCACTGGCGAGAGGCGCTGGTCTGCCTTGGGCTCTACTACCTCCGGATGTTCGCCATCACGGCGGGCTACCACCGGTACTTCAGCCACCGCGCCTACCAGACCAACCGCGTGTTCCAGTTCCTGCTCGCGTTCGTGGGCAGCATGAGCGCGCAGAAGGGCGTGCTCTGGTGGGCGGCGCACCACCGTCACCACCACCGCTACTCGGACGAGCCGGAGGACATCCACAGCCCCACGCTGAAGGGCTTCTGGTGGAGCCACGCGGGGTGGATCCTCTGCCACGAGTACGACGAGACGCGCTGGGAGAACATCAAGGACTTCGCGCGGTACCCGGAGCTCGTGTGGCTGAACAGGTACCACCTGGTGCCGCCCACGCTGCTGGGCGCCGGGCTCTTCCTGTGGGGCGGCTGGTCCATGCTGGTGTGGGGGATGTTCCTCTCCACGGTGCTGCTGTGGCACGGCACCTTCACCATCAACTCGCTGTCGCACGTGTTCGGCACGCGGCGGTACAAGTCCACGGACACCAGCCGCAACAACCTCCTGCTCGCGCTGCTGACGTGCGGCGAGGGCTGGCACAACAACCACCACTTCCACCAGAACACCGCCAACCAGGGCTGGTTCTGGTGGGAGGTGGACTTCACGTACTACGTGTTGAAGGCGCTCTCGTGGGTGGGCGTGGTGACGAAGCTGCGGCTGCCGTCCCACGCCACGAAGTACGCGCACCTGCAGTACTCGGAGGCCGAGCGGCGCGCGCTGCGTGAAGAGGCGCGCGGGTTCCGAAACCCCGCGCTCGTGGCGGAGCGCCTGGCGCGGGCCCAGGCGAGGGTGTCCGGGGCACTGCAACAGGCGGCGGACGCCCTGCCGTCTGCCCCTGCGCCGACGGCCGGGGCAAACGGGCGCGCCTGAGCCGCCGTCACGGCGCCGCGGGAGGTTGAACTTTCTTGCGGAGCGGGCAGGCCTTCACCGCGGCGTCCGGGTTGATGGCGTCCCCGCCCTCCTGCACCTTGAGGATACGCCGCTCGTCACCCACGACGAACGTCCAGCGCCCGGCCACCTTCAGCACGGGCCACTTCACGTCGTAGAGGCGAGCGAGTGCGCCGTCCTCGTCGGACACGAAGGTGTCTTTCGAGCCGAGCGACTCCCGGAAACGCCGCAGGGTCGCGGCGTCATCCGTGGAGACCGCGACGACGCGGGCACCGGCAGCTTCGAGTTCCGCGTACCGGTCCCGGTACGCCGAGAGTTCGCGCGTTCAACCGGGGGTGAAGGCCTTCGGGAAGAAGACCAGGATGACCGTGCCCTGCTTCACCCACTCGGACAGCTGCACCTGCACACCGTCTACGTCCTTCACGGAGAAATCAGGCGCCACGCTCCCCATGGCAGGGGTGGTCGCGAGGACGGCCGAGGCGAGGAGCGCGGCGAGCATGGATAGAGGACTAATGGCCCTCGGCGCGCGGGGCAAGTCCGCGGGCTGTCCGATTTTAGGTCAAGCGACGGGGCAGGCATGTCGGGGTGACAGCGTCCTCACTCTGCAGGACGGGGTTTCCGTGGGCGTGGCATACCCGTTGCTCAACGCGCGCGGCCTTTTCCTGATCCTGGAGTTCCCATGGTGCAGCGAGTCCTTTCGGTGGGTGTGCTGGTGGCGATGCTGGCGGGCTGCGGCCCGGCGGCGCCCGGCGGCGCGGAGCTGGGGCAGCTGCGGCAGGACATCATCGGGGGGACGCTGACGAACGGAGACCCGGCGGTGGTGGCCCTGGCCCAGCTGTACTCGATCCAGGGGGGCACCTACGTCTCGCAGTTCTGCACGGGCACGCTCATCGGCCCCCGCACCGTCCTCTCGGCGGGCCACTGCGTGGACCACTCGCTGGATGCCCCCACGGGGGGAACGCCCTCCATCGTCGCCGTGGTGGGGCCGGATTCCGCCAACCCGCAGCAGTGGCGTTACGTGACGCGCCAGGTGGAAAACCCCGGCTACAGCGACCAGACCGTCGCCAACGACATCAGCGTGATGCGGCTCGAGTCGGCCTTCACGGGCATCACGCCCATCCCGGCCAACTCCACGGCACTGGCACAGGGGGACATTGGCCGGGACATCCGCCACGTGGGCTACGGACTGGATTCGCCCTGGGGCCAGGGCGACGGGAGGAAGCGCGAGGTGACGTTCCCCGTGCGGGACATCCTCCCGAAGCTGCTCGAGTCCGGGGCCAACGGAAAGCAGACGTGCCAGGGAGACTCCGGGGGCCCCGGCCTCATGCTCTTCAACGGCATGGAGAAGGTGGCGGGGGTGGTCAGCTACGGCGACCAGAACTGCTCGTACGAGGGCTGGGACACGCGCGTGGACGCCTACTTCGGGTGGCTCTCCACCACCATGGCGCAGTGGGAGCAGCCCTCGTGTGACACGGACGGCCAGTGCGTGCAGTCCTGCGGCAGCCCGGACCCGGACTGCGTGTGCGTGGCGGACGGGCAATGCTCCCCGCTGTGCCCGAGCGTCGCCCTGGACCCGGACTGCCCGAAGGACTGCGGTGCCGGGGACGTGTGCTCCACCGCCGTGTGCCCGGTGCCGGACCCGGACTGCGTGGCGACCGGGGAGACGTGCGAGCGCAACCAGGACTGCATCTCCCGCGCGTGCATCACGGACGGGCAGCGCGACTGGTACTGCACCGAGTCCTGCACCTCGACGTCGCAGTGCCGGCTGGGCATGGAGTGCACGCAGGGACAGTGCCGTTGGCCGGTGCTCCCGGTGAAGAAGCCCGGGGACGCGTGCGTCATCGACCAGCACTTCTGCTCGGGCGAGACGGTGTGCACCGGGACGCCGGGGGCGCCCACCTTCTGCCGCTTCGAGTGCGAGGAGGGGTTCACCTGCGGGCAGCCCGGCGCCACGTGCGTGTCCGGGCAGGGTGGCGTCCTCTTCTGCGAGCCGCCGCCTCCTCCGCAGCCGAAGGTGGCCCCGCTGGCGCCCGTGGAGGTGGGCCCCGAGGCGCAGGGCTGCACGCAGGCCGGTGGGACGCCTCCTTTCGTGCTCGGGCTGCTGCTGCTTCCGCTGGTGCTCCGCCGTCGCGGCATGGTGAAGGCCGCGGTGGTCGCGGCGGCGGCGCTCCAGGCCTGCGCCCCCACGGCGGAGCTCGCCTCCGACGAGGTGCCGGGCCCCACCGAGCTCGGCCGCTCGCGCGGCGCCATCCTCGGAGGCACCGTGGTGCCGGAAGGCCAGGACCGCGAGGTGTTCATGCTCGCGACGACGTACCTGGGCGGAACCTGCTCCTCCCAGTCGCAGTGCGGGAACGAGGGGGCGTACTGCTACCAGGGGCGGTGCATGGCGCAGGCGGGCTGCACGGCCACGTTGATCGCCTCGCGCACGCTCCTGACCGCGGCCCACTGCGTGGACGTGCGGATGGGCCCTGCCGGGGCGAACCAGCAGGTGGAAATCTACGCAACGAACTATTCCAACCCGGACAACGCGCCGCAGTCCGCGTGGTTCCGGCTGGTGAAGACGCAGCTGCACCCGGCGTGGCGGCCCAACACGCAGTCGCTCGCGGGTGACGTGGCGATGGCGCTGCTCGACCGCGCCCCCCCGGTGACGCCGAAGCCCTGGAACAGCGGCACGGACATCTCCTCGTACAACGGCCGGCCGGTGCGCGCGGTGGGGTATGGCCGGACGCTGGGCGGCACCGCCCAGGACAACAACCCCACGCGCAAGCGCCAGGTGGGGCTGACCTTCATCCTGCCGCCGCAGAACAGCGGCTACTACTCCCCGGCCCTCTTCTACGTGGGAGACCAGCAGAGCAAGGGCATCTGCCAGGGCGACTCGGGAGGCCCCACCTTCCACACCTTCTCGGACGGGGTGGAGCGGCTCGTGGGCGTGCACTCCTTCACGGCCAACCAGGAGTGCACCATCGGCGGGGACTCGCGGACGGACTACTTCGCGCAGTTCATCCAGGGGTGGTTGTCCGCGGAAGAAGGGCCGCAGTGCACCCGGGACGGCCAGTGCCGCTTCGGGTGTGACCCGGTGGACCCGGACTGCGTGTGCGTGGCGGACGGGACGTGCTCGGGGCAGTGCCCCAACCCGGACTGGGACGTGGACTGCCCGCCCAACTGCGGCCAGAACGGCATCTGCCAGCCCATCGGCTGCCCGGCCCGGGACGCGGACTGCGTGGACGTGGGCGGCCGCTGTACCACCGAGCAGGTGTGCACGGAGAAGGTGTGCACGTTGGACCAGCAGCACCCGGACGCCTACTGCTCGCGCGCCTGCCAGGCGAACGCCGAGTGCCCCGCCGGCATGGAGTGCAGTGGCAACACCTGCAAGTACGTTCAACTCCCCGAGGCGGGGCTGAACGCGTGGTGCACGGACGGGCAGAACCACTGCGCCAACGGCACCACGTGCAACCGGGCGGCGGCGGACACGGCGGGGCGTTGCCTCCCGTCGTGCAGCAGCTCCGCGGACTGCCTGGGCGGCGTGCCGTGCGTGCCGGGCGTGAAGGGGAACCTGTGCGCCCTGCCGCCGCCGCAGCCCATCACGCTGCCGCTCGCGACGGCGGCGCCCATGCCCGCGGCGGGCTGCGCGGCGGCAGCGGGGACAGGACTCTCGCCGTGGGCCTGGGTGCTGGCGGCGGGGCTGCTGCGCCGGCGGCGGAGGTAGGCCCCTTGGCCGGCGCGCGGCAGGTCATCCTCAACGCGGACGACTTCGGGTACGACCCCGCGGTGACGGCAGGCATCCGCCGCGCGTCCCGCGAGGGCATCGTCCGGTCCACCACCTTCATGGTGAACACGCCGCACTCCGGGGAGGCGGCGCGCGACACCGCGGGGCTCGCGGTGGGGCTGCACCTCAACCTGGCGCGCCACGTGCCGTGCTGGGTGGGCTTCCCCGCGGGACTGCTCCGGTCGGGCGAGCTGGACGAGCGGCGCGCAGGTGAGCTCCCGTCAGACGTGGTGGAGGCCGAGGCACACGCGCAGCTGGACCGGCTCGAGGCGCTGGTGGGCCTTCCCGCGACACACGTGGACGTGCACAAGCACCTGCACCGGAACGCAGGGGTGCTCGAGGGGCTCGCGCGCGCGGCGAGGGCGCGGGGACTGCCGGTGCGGAGCATCACGCCACAGATGCGGGAGGCGCTGAATGCGCGGGGCGTGCGCACCAACCCGCACTTCGTGGGGGACGCGGGGGCGACGGCGTACTGGACCTTGCCCGAGCTGGAGCGCCAGCTGCGTGCACTTCCGGAAGGGGTGACGGAGCTCATGTGCCACCCCGGCCATGTCCCCTCCCACGTGAAGAGCGGCTACGCGGCCCAGCGCGAGGTGGAGCTGGCCACCTTCACCTCCGCGCGGGCGAAGGACCTGGTGGCCGAGCTGGGCCTGGAGCTGGTCTCCTTTGCTGCGGTTCGGGACTGAGGTATTGCGCCGCGCACCTATGGAGATGCACCGCCCGACGAAGCCGTCGAAGGACCTGCAGACCTTCCCGAACCCTTCCCAGGACCGGGACTACGAGATCCTCTTCGACATCCCCGAGTTCACCTGCCTGTGCCCGCTGACGGGCCAGCCGGACTTCGCGCACTTCAAGATCCGCTACACGCCGGACAAGCTCTGCGTGGAGCTCAAGAGCCTCAAGATGTACATGTGGAGCTTCCGCGACGAGGGGGCCTTCCACGAGGCGGTCACCAACCGCATCCTGGATGACCTGGTGAAGCTGACGAAGCCGCGGAAGATGACCGTGGAGGGAGACTTCTTCGTGCGCGGCGGAATCGGCACGGTCATCACCGCCAGCTACAGCAAGAAGCGGAAGTAGCCCACGTGGAGGAGCTGGTCCGGCTCGAGCGCGCGGCGGTCGGCCACAGCCGTCCCATCCTGGGGCCGCTGGAGCTCTCCGTGCGCCGCGGGACGCAGCTCGCCATCCTGGGCCCGAACGGCGCTGGGAAGAGCACGCTGTTGCGCTCGCTGCTGGGGCTGTTGCCGCTGCTGTCCGGGGCGCGCATTTTCCCCGCGGGCCGGGCGCCGCGCATGGGCTACGTGCCCCAGGCGCACAAAGCAGACACGCTCTTCCCACTCTCTGCGCAGGAGGTCGTTCGGATGGGGCGCATGGGCCTGCGCGGGACTGGCCGCAGGCTCACGCGGGAGGACGAGGCGCAGGCGGAGAAGCGGCTCCGGGACGTGGGGCTCGAGGCGCACGCTGAGCATCCCTTTCGCGCGCTCTCCGGCGGACAGCGGCAGCGGGTGCTGCTCGCGCGCGCTCTGTGCTCCGAGCCCGAGCTCCTGGTGCTGGACGAGTTCACCTCGGCCATGGACCCGGCCGCCTCCAGCCACCAGCACGGGCTCGTGGCGGACCTCGCGGCGGCGGCTGGCGTGGGCGTGCTGTTCGTCACGCACGAGGTGTCGGAGGCGGCCAACTGGT
>JBDLRJ010000474.1:0-21490 GCA_039800145.1 Pseudomonadota bacterium
CCAGCACCAGAACATCCGTGGCCATGGCCATCCTCTCCTCGGCGTTCGTCCGTACTGCACGCCGGTCACGCCCGTCGTCCTACCTCAACCGGTCGGGGCGGGCGCGGCATCACGTTCCCCGTTGCATGTCGCCGCCGTACCCACGACCCCCACATCGAGGGGAGCGGAGGTCCCGCAGCCTGTTGAACACGCCGGCCGCCCTGCGTCCGGGTCCGGATGATTCCGCCCTCCTGTGGAACGCCCCGGCGCTCCGCCACGGCCATCGACTTCTTCGGTGCGAGGGCTCGCTGAGCACCGGCGATCTCACCGTGTCCGAGTCCGGGCGTTCGCGTCCTCCTGTCGCACGGTCCCGCGCTCGGCCCCGTCCGTCGACTTCGTGGGTGCCAGGGCTCGCTGAGCACCGGCGCTATCGTCGAGTCCGAGTCCGGGCGTTCGCGTCCTCACGTCGGACGGCCCCGCGCTCCGCCACGTCCGTCGACTTCGTCGGTGCCGGGGCTCGCTGAGCTTGGGCGATCTCACCGCGTCCGAGTGCGGGCGTTCGCGTCCTCCTGTCGCACGGTCCCGCGCTCGGCCCCGTCCGTCTACTTCGTCGGTGCCATGACTCGCTGAGCACCGGCGATCTCAACGCGTCCGAGTCCGGGCGTTCGCGTCCTCCCGTCGGACGGCCCCGCGCTCCGCCACGTCCGTCGACTTCGTCGGTGCCGGGGCTCGCTGAGCTTGGGCGTTCTCACCGCGTCCGAGTGCGGGCGTTCACATCCTCCCGTCGCACGGTCCCGCGCTCCGTTTCGTCCGTCGACTTCGTCGGTGCCAGGGATCGCTGAGCACCGTCGATCTCAACGCGTCCGAGTCCGAGCGTTCGCATCCTCCTGTCGCACGGCCCCGCGCTCCGCCCCGTCCGCTGGACCCGCCCCACCGCGGCACATCGCCTCGACCGGGAGGAGGCCCTGCGTCAGTGGCGGAAGTGCCTCACCCCGGTGAACACCATGGCGAGACCGTGCTCGTCGGCTGCAGCGATCAGCTCTGCGTCCCGCACCGAGCCACCGGGCTGGACCACGCACGAGGCCCCTGCCGCGGCAGCGGCATCCAGTCCGTCCCTGAAGGGGAAGAACGCATCGGACGCCACCGCACTGCCCCGAAGGGAGTCCCCACCTCGCGCCGCGGCGATCTTCACGGAGTCCACGCGGCTCGTCTGACCGCCGCCCGCGGCCAACAGCCGCGACCGGTTCGCGAAGACGATGGCGTTGCTCTTCACGTGCTTGCACACGCGCCACGCGAACTCGAGGGCCTCGCGCTCCGCCTCGGTGGGAGCCCGTTTCGTCACGGTCCGCCAGGCCTGGGAGGGCTCCGCGTGATCCCGCTCCTGGACCAGCAGGCCGCCCGACACGCTCCGGAGCTCCAGCGGGGCGCGCCCCTGCGCCCCGCGAAGCAGCCCGTTCCCCGCCTCGAGCAGGCGCAGGTTCTTCTTCGCCGCGAGCACCTCGCGCGCCTCGTCACTGAACGACGGCGCGAGGACCGCCTCGAGGAAGCCCTCGGTCATGGCCCTCGCCGTGGCCCCGTCCACGGCCCGGTTGAGCGCAACGATCCCACCGAACGCGGAGACCTCGTCCGCCTCCCGCGCCGCGCGGAACGCAACCTCGAGCGAGCCGTCCAGCGCGACCCCGCACGGGGTGTTGTGCTTGATGATGACCGCCGCTGGATGGCCCGGGAATTCCAATGCGAGCCGCAGCGCGGCGTCCAGGTCCAGGAGGTTGTTCCACGAGAGCTCCTTCCCCTGGAGGATCTTCGCGCCCCCCACCGTGGCCCCCTGCTCGGGCGAGGTGGACCGGTAGAACGCGGCGGCCTGGTGCGGGTTCTCCCCGTAGCGGAGGGACTGCACCCGCTGGAACGCCGGCTGGAGCAGGTCGGGGAAACGACCCTCGTCTCCAGCCTCGCCTGCCATCCACGCGGCGATGGCCCCGTCGTAGGCCGCCGTGTGCGCGAAGGCCTTCCGCTGCAGCGTCCGCCGCTGTGCAGGGGAGACGCCGCCGCGCCGGAGGGCCTCGAGCACGCCGTCGTAGTCCGCCGGGTCCACCACGACCGTCACCCGGTCCGCGTTCTTCGCCGCTGCACGGATCATCGCCGGGCCACCGATGTCGATGTTCTCGATGATCTCTTCCCACGGAGCCCCGCGCGCGACCGTCTCCCGGAACGGGTAGAGGTTCACCGCCACGAGCGCGATGGGCGGGATGTCCTGCGCCGCCAGCTCCGCTGCGTCGGAGGGCAGGTCCGGTCTGCCGAGGATCCCGCCGTGGACCCGCGGGTGCAGCGTCTTCACTCGCCCCCCGAGGATCTCCGCCTGTCCCGTGTGCGCCGCCACCGAGAGGGCCGGGATCCCCGCCGCGGTCAAAGCGGAGAGCGTGCCCCCCGTGGACAGCAGCCGGAACCCGGCCGTCACCAGCCCCTCCGCGAACGGGAGGAGCCCCTGCTTGTCCGAGACACTGATGAGCGCGAGCACGGTCCGGTCCTATCCAGCCCGGCCCTTCGCGGTCAACGCGTCCTTCCCCAGGCGTTGACTACAGCGCCTCGGGCGGGAGCGGCTCGCCGTCCGTGGCCGCGCGGAGCTTGAGCAGCCCCTTGGTCTCTACCTGGCGGATGCGCTCGCGGGTGAGGTTCATGATTGCCCCCACCTCCTCGAGCGTGATGCCCCCCTTCTCCGCCACGTCGAGTGCGCACGTGTACTCGAGCTCGGTGATCTCCTTCTCCGGGAAGTTCAGCTTGATGGAACCCGTCTCGGGGTTCACGTCCAGGTAGAGGTTGTGCTTGCAGGAGACGAACAGGCAGGGCCGCGGGCCGTTGATGCACTCGGCACGCGTCTTGGGGCGGAGGGACTCCACCTGCCGGAGCAGCTCCGCCTCCTCGGGGTCCATCGTTCCCAGCTGGCGCTGGCGGCGGAGCGCACGCGCCATCTCCTTGCGCGACTCCGTCCTGGGGCGGTTCCGCCCGTTGGCCTCGTCCGACGACACGTCCGCACTCTGCTGCTTCGCTTCGCTCATCTCCCCTCCCTCAAGGGTGCTGCTGGCGTGGTGACTACGAATTCGTGGCGGCCCCCGGGGGGCCGTGGTGGCGTGGCGCGGCCGTCACCGCGCTCCCGAGCCGGGTGACGTCCCGGACCAACTCCTCGCCCCTCTTTCGGAGCTCCAGGAGCGTCCCCTCGAGCTCCCGCCGGTGCTCGCGGCCGAAGGGGCGGTGGCCCAGCTGCTTCTCGAAGCCGTCGAAGACTTCGTCCAGCGTCTGGTCCACCTGGTCGATGTGGTTCTTGAAGAAGACGAAGGAGCGCCGGATGTCCTCCAGCGTCATCCCCTCCTCCATCATCTTCTTGATGGCGTTGATGCGCCGGACGACCGCCACCGGGTACAGCCCGGTGCTTCCCCGGTTCTTGCCCTTGTGCCCCACCCGCTTGCTGCGCGGGAGGAGCCCCGCCTGGACGTACTTGCGGAACGTGGCCTCGGAGAAGCGGACGCGGCGGTTGGAGAACAGCTGGACCACGAAACGGGCCGTGACGCCTGCCGCGTGCTCGCGCTCCACCCTTTCAATCTCGTCCGGCCCCAGGAGTTCCACGCCCCAACCCTTTGTCGATATTCAATGGAGTTTTAAAAAGAACTCGCTTGAATAGACCTCGACTTCTAGATGCCATTCAATGGATGTGTCAACGGAGAAAAGTTGACACGCCGCGTCGTTGATCGATCGCGAGGGATTCAGAGGGCTTGTGCTGGAGGCCAGTCCCCGGCCGTGGCTCAGGGCGAGCGGAGATCCAGTGCCTGGACCGTGGTCTCACCGGCGCGGATCGTGATGGTCAGCTCGCGCCGGTTCCTCGGGTGCTCGAGCCTCAGGACGTGGGTGCCCACCGGGACGTCGAAGTCACGCTGGGCGCCGACCTCGCCCAGCTCCCGGCTCCCCACCCACGCCTGGGCCCAGGGCACCACGCTCAGGCGGAGGACGCCCATGGCAGTGGCCCCGCCCTGCGGTGGAGCGGCCGGCTTCGGCGGGGAGGCCCCGGCGGGCGGGGGCTGGGCGGGTGCAACGGGCACGGGGACGGTGTCCCGCGCGGCCGACAGGCTCGACGCCGGACGGGGCGGAGGGGGCCTGGCAACGGGTGGGGCTGCAGCAGCGCGCGGTGGCGAGGGCGGCACGTGGTGAACTTCCGGCGCGGACGCGGGCGCCTCGAGCGGGGGTGAGCCACCCGGAGCCTGCGCATCCTCGGGTCCGGCCTCGCCCGAGGGGCCGTGTGCACGTGGAGCGGCCGGCGTTCCCGGGGCCTGCGGCGCTGCAGAACGGTCCACGTTCGGTGCGGTGCGCACCGGGGTAACGGTGGCAACGGGCGGCTGCGTTCGGTCGGAGCTCGGCTCCTGTGCCGAGCCGAGTTGCCGCCAGGCGGCCGCGGCGAGCAGTGCCCCGGTGATCACGGCGAGGCCTCCCACCGCGAGCGCCTGGCGCAGTCCGAAGGGAGACTCGGGCCGTCCCCCGGCGCTCCCTTCGCCCGAGACCTCCACGGCCTCGGTGATGGCCAGGGCGCCCTCCTCGCCTCGGGGCACCACCACCGTGGGGAGCTCTTCCCGCGCTTGCACGCCGCCGGGCTGGACGCCCCTGGCCACGGCCGGCCCCCGTGCCGGGGCCGTCTCCCTCCCCGCTGGAGACTCGGCCGCGGCCGCCGGCTCGCTGACCGGGACGTGCGGCTCCGGCGCGAACACCGCGCGGAGGAACGCCCCGAGATCCGTGTCCTCCACGCTCCGGGCCTCGGCGAGGAGCACCTCGCGCAGGGCCCGTTCGAACTCCCCCGCGGTCTGGAATCGTCCGGCAGGCTCGCGCGAGAGCGCGCGCAGCACGATCTCGGACAGTCTCGCCGGGACGTCCGGGTTGAGCCGGGCCGGGGGTGCAATCTCGCTGCCCTGCACGGCACGGAGGATGGCCAGCTCGTTGCTTCCCTCGAACAGGCGCCCCCCCGTGAGCAGCTCCCAGAGCACGATCCCCAGCGCGAACACGTCCGTCCGCGCGTCCACCGGCTCACCCCGCGCCTGCTCCGGCGACATGTACGCGAACTTCCCCTTCAAGGTTCCCGGCGCCGTGAGTCCCTGCCCCACGCGGGCGATCCCGAAGTCCCCCAGCTTCACCGCCCCGTCGAACGACAGCAGCACGTTGTGGGGCGTCACGTCCCGGTGCACCAGGCCCACGCGCGCCCCGTTCAGCTCCAGTGCGTGCGCATGCTCGAGCGCGCGCGCCACCTCGGCCGCCACCCACGCAGACAGCACCGGTGGCAGTGGGCGGAGCAGCTCGCGGCATCTCCGGCGCAGCTCCCAGAGAGAGTGGCCGCGCACGTACTCCATGGCGATGTAGTAGCTGTCCTCGTGGCGGTCGAAGTCGAAGATCTGGACGATGTTGGGGTGGTGGAGGCGCGAGGCCACGCGCGCCTCGTCCACGAACATCCGGACGAACCCGGGCTCACTGGCGAAGTGGCTCCGGATCCGCTTGATGACCACTTCCTTCTCGAACCCCTCCGGCCCCTCCACGGCGGCGAGGAAGATCTCCGCCATCCCGCCTTCCGCGAGCTTGCGCCTCACCACGTAACGGCCAAGGGTCGTTCCGGGCGTCATGGGGGTATCAGGGGAAGGTCACCGGGACGAACGACGTCTGGCCCGCGCGGATCTCCACCGTGCGGGACACCTCGGCCGGGCTCTCGCCCTCCTCGGCGTAGACGAACTTGCACTGGTACGTTCCTGCAGCCAGCTCGCGCGGCGGGAACGGCGTGTCCCCCAGGACCTTCCCGTTGCAGGTCACGGTCGCCCACTTGCCGCCCGTCACGGAGATCTTCAGGAGCCCCGTTCCGCCTGTCCCAGCGCCCCCTCCGGCCCCACCGCCCGCGCCCGTTCCTCCGGCTGGGATCACCCCGGTGCCGCCGGTTCCCGGGACGGCCGTGGTTCCCGTTCCGGTCGTTCCCGTCCTGCGCTTGAGCGGGAGCAGGAGTTCCTGCGGACTGGCGGTGCCCACGCGGAGGTCGCGCTCGGCATCCAGGAAGCCGGCCAGCACCGCGCGCACCCGGATGACCGTCTCGGACGCCACCTCCACGTCCACGGGAGACGTACCCACCGCACGTCCATCCACCTCGAGGAGTGCACCCGGCGGCTGGGTGCGGAGCGCGAGCGACACCACGCCCACGCGGCGCTCCGGCGGAGGCTCGGTCCCGGTGCCCGCGTCCTGGGACTCCGCGTTCTCGGGGACCGCGGCCTTCGCCGGCCAGAGACGGAACTGGGGCAGCCGGAGCTCACCGTTGGCCGGCACGGTCACCCGCTCCGTGAAGTCCTGGTACCCCTCTCGCCGGAGCAAGAGGGTGTGCTCGCCCGCAGGCAGCGGCGGCAACTCCAGCGGCGTCTCCCCCTCGACGGGGCTGCCGTCCACCCAGGCGCGCGCGCCGAACGGTACCGAGTCCACGCGGACCCGCGCGGCAACGGGGCGCGCCTCGCCGGTGTCCTCTCCCCCCCCGAGCACCAGCCAGGCCAAGCCCGCGCCGGCCACCAGCATGGCCGCGAGGCTGCCCGCCACGAGGGCCTGCTTCCGGCCGCGACGTGAGGGGTCCTTCGCCGTCGCCGAGGCCCCGCTCGCGGTCACCGAGAGCGACGGCTCGGCCATGGGCGTTTTCGAGGTGATGGACCGTTCGGAGTCCACGCCCTGGCCGGAGAGGGGCGTGAACACCGGCGGCGGCAGCGGCTCGAGCGGTTCGATCTTCTCGCTCGAGACCCTGGACCTCGGGCGGAGGCGGAAGCTGGGCTGGCTCGGGCTCGCACGCTCCGGGCGCGCGGAGGCGGTGACCTCGGAGGACTGCTTCGGGGAGAGCGAGGCGGAGCTGCTGCGGGAGCGTGCAGGCGGGGCGTACTCCTCGCTGCTGCGGAGTTCCTCCATCATGGCCGGACCGGACTCGCGCTCCGCTGCGATCCGGTCTGCGAACAGCTCCTTCATGTACCCGGCCAGGTGCGCGTTGGAGCCCGGCTGGCGGTTGTCCGTGAGCCACTCCTCGAGCGCGAGCCGGAGTTGTCCCGCCTCCTGGTACCGGTCCTCCGGTTCCTTCGCGAGCGCCTTCATCACGATGGCGTCGAGATCCCTCGGGAGGGAAGGCACGAGCGAGGACGGGGGCCGCACGTCGCACTCGGACACCGCGTTGAGCGTGAGGATGTCGTTGGTGCGCTTGAAGAGCCGGTCGCCGGTCAGCAGTTCGTACATCACCACGCCGAGCGCGAAGATGTCCGTCCGGCGGTCCACCCTCTTCCCGGCCGCCTGCTCCGGGCTCATGTAGGAGTACTTCCCCTTGAGCACACCCGAGCGCGTCACCGTGGCCTGGTCCGCCGCCTTGGCGATCCCGAAGTCCACCACCTTCACGCCTCCCTCGAACGTCACGAGGATGTTCTGCGGCGAGACGTCCCGGTGGACGATGTTGAGGGCGAGCCCCGAGGGATCGGTGTAGCCGTGCGCGAAGTCCAGTCCCGCGCTCGCGTCGCTGATGATCCGGCACACGAGCGGCACCGGGATGGACTTGCCGGCCGCCTCGGTGGCCTTCCAGACGCGTCGCACGTCCTCGCCCTGGATGTACTCCATGGCGATGAAGTACGTGTCGTCCGCCGCTCCGAAGTCGAAGATCTGCACGATGTTCGGGTGGTCGAGCCGCGCGGCGATGCGCGCCTCGTCCAGGAACATCTTCACGAACTCCTCGTTCTCCGACAGGTGCGGGAGGATCCGCTTGACGACGTTGAACTTGGAGAAGCCCTCCGGGCCCTGTTTGCGCGCAAGGTAGATCTGCGCCATCCCGCCGGTCGCGAGGCGCTTGATCAGCTGGTAGTCGCCAAACGTCTCGATGGACACGGGTTGAGGGCCACCCCCGGCGGCCGGAGTTGAGATCCGGCAAATGCTAGGCGGCGCACCGGGGCATTGGAAAGGATCAGGGCGCCCGGCGCCGCTGGCGGTAGGTCCGCACGTCCCGCACCATGCCCTCGAGCACCTGGAGCCCCGCCTCGAGCCGCGGCATGAGCTCGGGCCTCGCGTCCACCAGGTCGAACAGCTTCAGCACCCGGTCCACCTGCTGCTCGATCTCCTCCGCCCGCTCCGGGCTGATCCGCCGCAGGAGCATGTCCGCCCCCGTCGCCACGAGCACCCGCACCACCGCGTCCCGGCTCGTGAGCGGCTCCTCGGTGCGCTGCCCACCTCCGGAGATCACCCGCAGCGCGGGGCCGCCCTTCGGGGCTTCCGCGAGCGGCAACTCCATCTGTCCGGGACGACGGTCATCAGCCATGGGCTCTCTCCAGGGTGAGGCGATGTAGGACAAAGCTACACACACATGGCAGCTCCCCCAACTTTTCGGCCGCAGATCAGGGCGCAGCCCCTCCGCAGGCGCGCTCGTAACGGGCCTCGACGCGCGCGCCGGGTGGGGGCGGGGCATTGAAGACCACGGTGTTCGTGGGGGCATCCCACCACCAGCCGGTGACGGGCTGCCCGTCCACGCGCACCTCGAGGCTTCCCGGCGCCGAGGGCCGGCTCAGCGGGAACCGGGTGGAGGGAGCGCCCACCTGCCCCGCCATGGACGCGAGCAGCGGGGCGTAGTCCTGCGCGCAGGAGGAGGCGAGTTGCCCGCCCGAGCGCTGCACCAACTCCGCCCACCGCGTCCCCACGCTGCCTGCCGTGCTGCAGCCGCTCGAGGTGGGGACCAGGGCATGCGCCAGTGCACGGCCCCCCTGCCCTGCGCCCTTCAGCCCGGCGAAGAACGCGGCGTAGTCCGCCGCGGGGCGCGGAGAGTGATCGTCCTCGTCCGAGACGAAGATCACCGCGAGCGCTGCGTCCGCGCGCAGGAAGCCGGCATTTCCATCCGCGGGGAGCCCCGTGCGGAGATCGTCGGGCGAGTCCGCGAGCGGCGGCGAGAGCGCCAGCCGCGCGGCCTCCATCCCGGCCTCCACCTGCGCGCAACGCCCCACCTGGACGAGGCGCTCGAGCTGCGCGCGCGCAGCGGGATCTCCCACCTGGATCCAACGTGGCAGGCTGCCGTCCGCGGGGAACAGCCGCCCCGCCTCGCCGCCCTCTGCGCCGCCGGGACAGCCGGGCCCCGCGGGGATCAGCCCGGTGGTGGTGACCGCGACGCGCGCGTCCATCCCCGCCTGCGCCAACGCCCCGAGCAGCCCCGAGAGCCCCGCAACCAGGCGCGGCTGCTCCTCCACCATGGAGGCCGTGTTGTCCACCACGAGCAGCACGTCCGCCTTGCCCACGTCCACCTGCGTCCAGCTGTCCACCTGGCGCGACTCGAGCGAGGACTCACCCACCAGCGAGGCCTCCACCGCGCCGTCGATCCCGGTGAGCGTCGCGAAGAGCGGAGAGAGGTTCATGCCGGGGACGCGCGCACGGTAGCGGAGGACGACGTCCGCGGACTCCCCGTCCCCGAGCCGAAGCGGGAGTACGGGCCCCGTCTCCAGCTCGAACTCTCCGTCCGTCGTCCCCGGCCCCACGCTCACCGCGCGCACCTCGTGCGCCACCCCGCAGCGGTTGACCAGCCGCGTGCGGGCGCGCGCCACGGGGCAATCCGGCCGGGAGAGACCGAAGTCCACGTACGCAGGATCCCAGCCCAGGCACGGCGCGCCCACCGCGGCCTCGAGCGGGACCGCGTGCTCGGGCTGCGCCGGGTTCGCCTGCGTGAAGCCCACGCGCCCACGCCAAGGCCCGGACGCGCCCGCTGCCGAGCGGAAGCCCACCATGAAGGAGAAGGCATCACCGGGTCCGAGCACCGCGCCTTCCAGCTCGCCCCCCGGCAGCAGGAACGCCCCGCCCGCGGCGTCCAGGACCCGGACGTCCTTCACGGCGCACAGGTCCGCCCCCAGGTTGGTCACCTTCACGCCCAGCACCTGCGTGGTCCCCGGCGGTTGCAGCCCGAAATCCACGAGCGCAGGCGTCGTCTTCACGGAACACGGCGCGTGCAGCGCGCCCTCGCCCCGCACGGGCCAGCTGAGGCGCACCCCGCCCGCGGCCACCAGGTGGAAGGAGGCGAACGCGGGCCCGGGGCCGTCCGGCTCGAAGCGGAGCCGGGCCCGGAGGACCTCCCCCGGACGGAGCACCGCTGGGAGTCCCGGCGGCAGGAGCGAGAACCCCGGGACGCGCAGCGCGCCGCTGCCCAGGGACAGCTCCGTCACCTCCACCGGGGCCGCGTTGCCGCTGCCGCAGTGGCGCACGGAGATCTCCATCCCCGTGCGGGAGCCGACCGGCCGAACGCCGAAATCGTGGCCCTGCGGAGACACGCACAACTCAGCCGCGCCGCCGAAGGCGCGGAGCTGGAAGTCCGTGGTGGGGTGCCGCCGGCTCTGGACGTGGATCTCCGCCGCGGACTCCGACGGTCCCGCGTGGCCGGGGCTGTACCGGGCCGGGACGGAAAACGTCGCACCGCCCGCGAGCACGCGGGGCAGGCCCGAGGCGTCCAGAGAGAACGAGGCATCCGCGCGGGGGCCGAGCCCTGCCCCCTTGAGGAGGAAGGGCTCGGTGGAGAGGTTTCGGACCGTGAGCGCGCGCGCATCTCCGCGGTCCAGCGCCACCTGGCCGAACTCCACGTCCGGCGGTTGGGCCACCACCGCCTGCTCCAGCCCTTCCGCGTCCAGCCAGACGACCTCGGGGGCACAGGCGGGACAGGCTCTGCCCAACCACGCCGAGGGCACGCGCCCCACCACGGAGGGCCGGTACGTGATCGTCGTCTCGCGCGCCTCGCCCGGTGCGAGCCGGACCGGCGCCACGGAGAACTGCCCGTCGGCGCGCCCCACCACCTCCGTCCGCACCGTGACCGGGACGTCGGACACGTTCTCCACCACCAGGGTGCGCACCTTCTCGGACTCGAGCTCGATGCGGCCAAACCCCAGTGACGGCACGGAGACGCGGATGCCGAGCGGGAGACCCAGCCCCTTGACCGGCGTGCGTGCCACCGGCTCCGCGCGGCCGCGCTCGCCCAGCACCAGGGTCCCCTCGCGGGCCCCGGGGGACAGGGGCGTGAAGCGGACCACCACCTCGCGCGTCTCGCCTGCCCGGAGGGGCCCGCCGCCGCGAACCAACACCGCGTCGAACGCGCCGTCCCCCGCGTCCACCCGTGGATCCTCCAGCTGCACCGGGGCGCGGCCCGCGTTGGTGACGCGCACCGCCCGGTCCACGGAGTGAAGGACCGGCACCCGGCCGAACCCGAGTTCCGCGGGCTCGACGATCACCTGCGCAGCCACCGGGACCACGCGCTCGCTGCTGCCGCACGCGGTCAACAACGCCGCGACCCATGCCCCACGCCACACCCGCCGCATCACCACCTCCCCGCTCGCCCCGCCGTCCCGGCGGGCAACGTGGTGCGCTCCCGGCGGCGCGTGCAGGTGGAGGCGCCTCGGCGCGTCCGGCAGACAACAAAAAAGGCCCCGAGCCTTGGCTCGGAGCCTTTTTCGTGTGCCCAGGGCGGGACTCGAACCCGCACGCCTCGCGGCGTCACCCCCTCAAGATGATGTGTCTACCAATTCCACCACCTGGGCGTTTTCAGCGGCGCGTCGTCTCCCACACATCCGGGAGCGGCGCAATTCAATTGTTACGGCATCCCCGCGTCCGCCGCCTCGACAGGCGCCGTCTCCGGCGCGGCCGCGGCAGGCGTCCCCGCGTCGGCGGCAGCGGCCGCAGCGGCAGCGGCCTTCCGCGCCACCTCCGAATCCATCACCGAGCCCTTCATCCCGGAGAAGGAGAGTCCCAGGGACGTGAGGAAGAAGAGCGCCGCGCTGACCGCGGTCACCTTGGAAAGGAACGTCACCGCGCCCCGGCCACCGAACGCCGTGGTGGCGGAGCCGCCGGAGAGCGCGCCCATGCCCGCGTCCTTCCCCGGCTGGAGGAGGATCACGAAGATCATGAAGGCACACAGGAGGATGTGCACGATCTGGACGAAGGTCAGCATGGAGTCTCTCGGAGGGTCCGGCGGAAAAAGGAAGCGCCTCTTAGCAGCGCCCCTCCCCGCGGGCAAGGCGCGTCACGCGAGCGCCGCCTTGACGATGGCGGCGAAGTCCGCGGCCTTCAGCGAGGCCCCGCCCACGAGCGCCCCGTCCACGTCCGGCTGTCCGAGCAGCTCCACCGCGTTGTCGGGCTTCACGCTGCCGCCGTACTGGATGCGCACCGCGGCGGCCGCCTCCTTGCCGAACGCCTGGGCCACCCAGCCGCGGACGTGCGCGTGGACCTCCTGCGCCTGGGCAGAGGTGGCCGTTCGGCCCGTACCGATGGCCCACACCGGCTCGTACGCGATCACCAGCCGGCCCACCGCCGCGCCGTCCAGCCCCGCGAGCCCGCCGGCGAGCTGCCGTGAGACAATCTCCAGCGTGCGCCCGGACTCGCGCTCCTGCAGCGTCTCGCCCACGCAGACGATGGGGAGCATCCCCGCGGCGAGCACCGCCTTCGCCTTGCGGTTCACGCCCTCGTCCGTCTCGCCGAACAGCTGCCGACGCTCCGAGTGGCCGAGGATGACGAACCGGCAGCCCAACTCCTTGAGCATGGGCGCGGACACCTCGCCGGTGAACGCCCCCTGCGCCTCCGCGTGGCAATTCTGCGCGGCGAGCAGCAGGTTGGAGTCCTCCACGGCCTTGCCCACCGGGTAGAGCGCGGTGAACGGCGGCGCCAGCACCACCTCCACCTGGTCCCGCACCACGCCGAGCGCGTTGCGGAGCTCGCGGGCGAGGGACTGCGCCTCGGCAGCCGTCTTGTGCATCGTCCAGTTGCCGGCCACCACCGGCTTGCGGACCTTGCGCTCGGCCATTTTCAGGCTCCCTTGACGTCCAGCGCCTTCACGCCCGGCAGCTCGCGCCCCTCGATGAACTCGAGGCTCGCACCACCGCCCGTGGAGACGTGCTTCATCTTCGACCCGTAGCCCATCTCGTTGGCGGCCGCGGCGCTGTCCCCGCCGCCCACCACCGTCGTGGCCTCGAGGTTCGCCGCCATGGCCTGGGCCACCTCGCGCGTGCCGGCGGAGAACTTCTCCACCTCGAACAGCCCCATGGGGCCGTTCCAGAACACGGTCTTCGCACCGCGGATGTGCTGCCGGTAGAGATCCCGCGTCTTCACGCCGATGTCCAGGCCCATCCAACCCGCGGGGATGTTGCGGTCCGGGGTGTCCTGCGTGGACGTCTTCTCGTTCGGCTCGGTGCCCACCACGTGGTCCACCGGGAGGACGATCTCCTTGCCGAGCCGCGCGGCGGCCTCCAGGCACCTCCGCGCGAGATCCAGCTTGTCCGCCTCCACCCGGCTGCTGCCCACCTCCGCCCCCTGCACCTTCAGGAACGTGTAGGCCATGGCGCCGCCCACCAGGAGCGCGTCCACCTTCGGCAGCAGGTTCTCGATCACCTTGATCTTGTCCGAGACCTTGGCGCCCCCGAGGATCGCCACGAACGGGCGCTCGGGCTCGCGGATGACCTTGCCCAGGTACTGCAGCTCCTTGCGCATCAGGAACCCGGCCGCCTTCTCCTTCACGAAGGGAACCATCCCCGCGGTGGAGGCATGGGCGCGGTGCGCGGTGCCGAACGCGTCGTTCACGTAGACGTCCGCGAACGAGGCGAGCTCGCGCGCGAAGGCCTCGTCGTTCGCCTCCTCCTCCTTGTGGAAGCGGAGGTTCTCGAGCAGCAGCACCTGGCCGGGGCGGAGCTCTCGCGCGAGCTTGCGCACGCCGTCTCCCACGCAGTCGTCCGCGAGCACCACCTCGCCGTTGCGGCCGAGCAGGTCGGAGAGCTTCTGCGCCACGGGCTCGAGCGAGAGAGACGCGTCTGCCCCCTTCGGCCGGCCGAGGTGCGAGCCGAGGATGACCTTTCCTCCCGCGGCCAGCACGTGCTGGACGGTGGGGAGGGCCTCGCGGATGCGGGTGTCATCCGTGACGCGCCGCTGGTCGTCCAGCGGCACGTTGAAGTCCACGCGGATGAAGACACGCTTCCCCGCGAACTGCAGCTCGTCCACGTACCGGACCATGTGCGGTGGCTCCCCTTACAGGCCGCGCGCGGAGATGAACTTCGCCAGGTCGACCATGCGGTTGGAGAAGCCCCACTCGTTGTCGTACCAGGCCATGACCTTCACCAGCGTCCCGTCCATCACCAGGGTGTTCGTGGAGTCCAGGATGGCCGAGTGCGGGTTGCCGTTGTAGTCGATGGAGACCGTGGGCGCGTCCGAGTACTCCAGCACGCCCTTCAGCGGCCCCTCTGCCGCGGCCTTGTAGGCGGCGTTGAGCGCCTCGGCGGTGACGGCCTTCTTCACGTTCACGGTCAGGTCCACCAGGGACACGTTGGGCGTGGGCACGCGCACCGCGAGCCCGTGCAGCTTGCCCTTGAGCGCCGGCAGCACCTCGCCGATCGCCTTCGCCGCCCCGGTGCTGGTGGGGATCATGGACAGCGCCGCGGCACGCGCCCGGCGGAGATCCTCGTGCGGCAGGTCCAGGATGCGCTGGTCGTTGGTGTAGCTGTGCACCGTGGTCATCAGGCCGCGCTCGATGCCTGCAACTTCGTCCAACACCTTCACCACCGGGGACAGGCAGTTGGTGGTGCAGGAGGCGTTGCTGATGATGTTGTGCGCCTTCGGATCGTACGCCTGGTGGTTGATGCCGTAGGCGATGGTGATGTCCGGGCCCTTCGCCGGGGCCGAGATGATGACCTTCTTCGCCCCCGCCTTCAGGTGGGCCTCCGCCTTGACCTTGTCCGTGAACCGGCCGGTGCACTCGAACACCACGTCCACGCCGCTCTGCTTCCACGGCAGGTTGGCGGGATCCTTCTCGGCGGTGACCAGGATCTCCCGGCCGTCCACCACGATCCCCTTCTCCGAGGCCTTCACGGTGCCGGGGAAGGTGCCGTGCACCGAGTCGTACTTGAAGAGGTGGGCCAGCGTGGCGGGCTTGTCGAGATCGTTGATCGCCACGATCTCCACGTCCTCCTTCCGCTGCAGTGCCGCGCGGAGGATGCAGCGCCCAATGCGACCGAAGCCGTTGATTGCGTACCGGGTGGCCATGTCTCGAAGTCTCCTGGGTGAAGGGATGAAAAAGGCGCGCGGAACCTAGGAGGCGCCCCCTCTCCCGTCAACGACGACGGGAGCGCCCCGTCTTCCACGCGAAGGCGGCCAGCAGCGCCCAGCCCGCGAGCGGCGACAGCCCGGCCCCTGCGCACCCGCAGCCTGCGGCCCTCGGCCCGCCCGAGACTCCTCCCGGCACGCCTTCGAGGACCACCGGCTCGCCGGGCGTCCCGGCATCCTCGCCCCCCGGCGTTCCCCCGTCCGCGACCGGTGCCTGGGGCAGGTTCGGGACCGAGCCCCACGCGAGCAACCGCGCCACGAGCTCCCGCCGCTTGTCTTCCGCGAGCACCGTTTCCACCGGGAACGCGAGCAGCACCGACGCGCCCGCGCCCGTGGTCTTCCCCACGGCCGCGGCCCCCCCGGTCCCCTCCACCGCCCACACCTGCCCGCCCGCCGCGGTGAGCACGTCCAGTCCACCGGCGGGATAGGTGCCGCCGAGCCCGTCGTCCAGCTGCAGCCCTGCAAGACCGTCCAACACCCCACCGGGGCTCCCGGACAGGGGCGGCGCGCCGCTCCCCGTGCCCACCTGGGCGCCGAGCACCTGCTGCAGGAAAGCCTGGGCCGCGCCGGATCCCGCGGCCAACGCACCGGCGAACGAGCTCCCGGAGACGACCAGGCGCCCCCCCGCTTCCACCCACGCCTGCAGCGCCGCGAGCAGCACGTCCGGGGGCGGGCCTGCCCGCACGGACGCCAGGGTCCCCACCTGCTGCCCACGCCCGGCGATCCAGTCCACCAGGAGGTATCCCTGCAGGGAGACCAGCCCCTCGGCGAGCGCGCCGTGGGTGGCGCTGTCGAACGCGCGGCCGGCGGCTGCCACGGCATCCCCGTGGTGGCGGACATAGGTGCCGTCGTTCATGCGCAGCTGCGCCACGCGGAAGACGTTCCCGAGGTTCCAGTTGGAGAGGTCGTCCGAACGGCCCAGGGTGGAATCCAGCCGGTCGAAGCCGTTGACGATCAGCACGGGGGCAGGCGTGGGGCTCCCCACAACGCCCACCGCCTGGGACGGGAACGACTCGCCGCCCGCGTTGACGCCGCTCACGCGGAAGTAGCGCAGCTCCCCCTGCGAGAGGGGCATGGTCAGCGACATCCCGTCCACGGGCGTGCCGTCGTCCCACGAGAGACCATCCCGCCCCTGGTAGACGATCCAGGTCGTGGCCTCCTGCCCTGCAGCAACGTCCAACGTGGGCGGCGCCCACCGCAGCTCCACCTGCCCGCCGCCCAGGTTCCGGGCGGCCAGCGCCGTGGGTGGCTCGGGCGGCAGGTTCACCGGCGTGCCGTCCTTCGCCGCGAAGTACTTGATGACGCCCTGCAGGACGGCGCGGGTGAGGAGGTACCGGAAGCGCGGGTGCTTCAACTGAGCCGCGTCGTCCACCTGGTCGTGGAACGCCATCTCCATGAGGATGGCGGGCGTCTCGGGGTTGCTCAACGGCCCCAGCTCTCCGAAGTAAGCAGACTTGACCCCGCGCGTCTTCCACGCCGGGTCCCACGCGGCCTTGATGTCCCCGACCAGCTCCGCGTACACCTTCTGCGCGAGCTCCTCGGAGCCGGGGACGCCGGTGAACTCGTACGCCGTGTTCGGTGCCCCGGGTCCGTAGACGAACACCTCGGTGCCTCGGCCGCCCGTGCCCGAGGCGTTGGTGTGCCAGGAGATGAAGACCGCGTCCTCGCCGGACTCGTGCGCCCAGGCGGTGTAACGCGAGCGGGTGCTGATGTCGTCGTTGCGGTCGTCCCGGTCGCCGTTGGGATCGTAGACGGCCTGCGGCGCGCCGTTGAACTGCGCCGCGTAGCGCGAGGACTCTTCCGCCCGCGGCCGGCCGGACGTGGTGAGCGGGGCGCTGCCCACCTGCCGCTCGACGAGCCCCATTCCTCCGCCGAAGCGGACCGCGTCCACCGACACGTGGCTGCCCGCACCCGCGGTGTCGTTCCACACCTGCACGGAGGCCCGCTCGGCCGGCGCCCCCGCGCGGAAGAAGAAGCGGCCGAGCAGGATCCACGTGGAGCCGTGGCGCTGCTGGTTGAGCCGGAAGTGCGTCTCGCCCCCGGCGTGGCGGACCACGTAGTGCGCGTCCGTCACGCGGCCCGGCTTCGCGGAGTACGTGACGTAGACCGAGTAGTAACCGTCCGCCGGGAGGGAGGGGACGAAGTCCGCGTGTGCCGACGGGGCGCTCGCCGCCTGGAGCAGCCGCGTGGCCCCGCGCGCGAACGGGTTGACGCGGTCATCCAGCTTCGCCGGCAACGGCGCCATCCCCGGCTCGCTGGAGGCGCTGAAGAGCGCGGGCGCGCCCACCTCGGAGTAGCCGCCCCCCGAGTCGTCCACCACCACCATGGCCGGGTTGAAGTCGCTCTCGCGGATGGGGAAGACCGTGGCCCCGGCCAGTTGCAGCATGGGGATCAGCCACTGGTTCATGGACTCCGCCGAGACCAGGTCCTCCACGATCTGCTGGGTGTTTCCGCGCTGCGTCGCCCAGCGGGAGAGCGTGTTGGTGTACGTGAAGCCGTGCCCCTGGCTCAGGTAGACGTGCTTCCCCGCGAGGGCGCCGGTGCGAGGGGTTGGCTGGGGGATGCCGTTGGAGCGCAGCGCCCGGTCCGTGCCCCAGGTGCGCTGCACGAGCGGCGGCTCACCGGGGCGGACCGGGCGCTCGAAGGGACGGGTGGGCACGGGCTCGCGCGGCTCCAGCTCCGGCGGGAGCAACCCGCAGTCGTGCTCGGGGGAGGACGCCTGTGCGAGGGCAAGGGGCGAAGCGAGCAGGCACGTGGCGAGGAGCAGGCGAATCATGGGTGGAACCCAACCACAGCGCCCGCGCCGCTGGCCAGCCCGGCGCCGCATCTGCTAGGGCGATTCGCCCTGTGCTCCAGCGCGGCCACAAGCTCCCGGACTTTCCCAGGGCCCAACCCGGCTTCTGGAACTCGCTCCGCCACGCGTGGAACGGGCTGCTCCACACGGTGCGCCACCAGCGGAACATGAAGGTGCACGTGGTGTCCGCGGTGATGGTCGGGCTGGTGGGCAGCGGCATCCCGCTCGGGCTCGCGGAAAAGGTGACGCTGATCTTCTGCGTGCTCTTCATCTTCTTCGCGGAGATCCTCAACAGCGCGCTCGAGGCCCTGGTGGACCTCCACACGGACGCCTACGACGAGCGCGCGCGGGTCACCAAGGACGCGGCGGCCGCGGGCGTGTTGGTGCTCGCGGCGGGGACGGTGGTGATCTTCGCCGCCATCCTCGTGCACAACCACGAGACGATCCGCACGCACGTGCCGCAGATCCTCCGCCAGCTCGCACTGGGCATCCCGCTCACGGTCTGTGCCGCCATGATGCTGCGGCGGAACGAGCGGAGGCGGGCGGCGGACGTCGCGTGGTTCTCGGCCGCGCTCGGCTTCTGGGGCGCCACGCTGGTGTCCACCGAGAGCTACGTCTTCAGCGCCATGACCTTTGGGCTGCTCGGGGTTTGCTTCGCCGCGGCGCTGCAACGGACTGCCCAGAACGGGACCGGCCCGGACAGCGCGCGCTGACCCGGGCCGGGGACGACGAGAACAGCTCCTGGCCGGGGGCGACCGGTCCCGGAACCCGTCCGGAACCGGCGGTGCCACCCGGCAGGAAGGGCTTTACGCCTGCGGGCGGTTGTCCGGGGCGATCTCCGCCTCGGGCAGCACGCGGTTGCTCTCCGCCTTGAGCTCCTCGGTCACGAGATCCAGCAGCTCGGTGGCCACCCCGATCACCTGGTGTGGCGTGTAGCCGCTGGCGCGAAGCTGGGAGAAGAACGTGCGTGCAAGAATCTTGGCGCCCTGCTTGTCGGTGCTCATGGGGGGATGCCGGTCTTCAACCTGCGTGCCAAGCTGCTACAGGAAGAGTCCGTTCGTCCTTCCGGGCACTTGGAGTGCCTCGAGCCTGCCCGGCTGCGAAAGCCGGTTCGCACCGAGCCCGGTAGTCGTCCCGCGGCGAACGGGCAGGTGCGAAGCCGCCTTCGCATGCAGGCGGGCGCTTGTAATTCGGGAGACGCGGCGGGCATAAGCCTCCGCCTCGGGCACGCAGACGGAGCATCACGGCATGGCCTTTCGGGTCAACAACATCGGACTGTGGTTGGACGAGCCCCAGGAGCTGCTCGGGGCACGTGCCGCCGAAAAGCTGGGCGTGCAGCCGGTGGACCTCCAGTCCGTCCGCGTGGTGCGCAGCGTGCTGGATGCTCGCAAGAAGGGCAGCCCCCGGTTCATCTACACGCTCGAGGTGGAGTTCCCCCCGGGCAAGACGCCGAAGCGGCTCCCGCCGGACGTCTCCGAGGTGGCCCCGCCGCTGCCCGCCCCTTCGCCCGTGAAGCCCCCTGCCCTGCGGCCGGTCATCGTGGGGACGGGGCCGGCGGGGCTCTTCGCCGCGCTCGGGCTGCTCGAACGCGGCATCCCCTCCATCATCGTCGAGCGCGGCAAGGAGGTCGTCTCCCGCCGCAAGGACGTGGCGAAGACGATGCGGGACGGCACGCACGATCCCGAGAGCAACATGAGCTTCGGCGAGGGCGGGGCCGGCGCGTACACGGACGGCAAGCTGTCCACGCGCATCAACCACCCGCACGTCCGCAAGGTGATCGAGACCTTCGCGAAGTACGGCGCGCCCCAGCACATCCTGGTGGACGGGAAGCCACACATCGGCTCGGACCTTCTCCCGGGCGCCGTGGCCAACATCCGCGACTTCCTCGTGGCGAACGGGGTGGAGGTGCGCTTCGGCGCGAAGGTGGAGGATCTCCTCTACGCGGACGGCCGCGTGGCGGGCGTGCGCTTCGTGGACGGCAGCACGCTCGAGAGCGACCGCGTGGTGCTCGCCCCCGGCAACTCGGCGCGCGAGCTGTACGAGCGGTTCGCGAAGGACGGGCGGGTCGCCATCGAGGCGAAGCCGTTCGCGCTGGGCTTCCGCGCGGAGCACCCGCAGGGGCTGATCAATTCCATTCAATACGGCAGCGCGTACGAGAACCCGCGCCTGCCGCCCGCGGACTACAAGCTCGCGGAGAACCTGGAGGTCTCGGGCGAGGTGCGCGGGGTCTACTCCTTCTGCATGTGCCCCGGCGGGATCGTGGTGCCCACGCCCACGGAGGACGGGCTGCAGTGCACCAACGGCATGAGCAACAGCCGGCGCAACGCGAAGTACGCCAACGCCGGCGTGGTGGTGTCCGTCAGCGTGGCGGACTTCGCGCGCGAGGGCTTCACGGGCCCGCTCGCCGGCCTGGAGTTCCAGAGGCACTGGGAGCGCAAGGCGTACGAGCTCGGGGGGGGCCGGTACATCGCCCCCGCGCAGTCCATCCCGGACTACCTCGCGGGGAGGTTGAAGAAGCAGCCCGGCGGGACGAGCTACCGGCCGGGCCTGGCGCACGCGGATCTCAACCGGCTCTTCCCCCCCGCGTTGACCGAGTCCCTGAAGCAGGCCCTCAAGCTCTTCGACCGGAAGATGCGGGGCTTCGTCTCGGACGAGGGGATGCTCATCGGGATCGAGAGCCGGACGAGCGCGCCGGTGCGGATCCCCCGCGGCGAGGATCTTCAGTCCGTCTCCCTGCGCGGGCTCTACCCCGCGGGAGAAGGCTGCGGCTACGCGGGCGGCATCGTCTCTTCCGCCATCGACGGGCTGCGCGTGGCGGACCAGGTGGCGGTGGAGCTGGGCGGGGCGAGCACCGGGGTCACCGCGTGAAGTACCACGTGCGGATGCCGGACAAGCCCGAGCACGAGCTCACCTTCGGCAGCATGCGCGAGCTGGAGCAGGCGTGGCTCCACGGGCTCGTGGGCCCGGACGACGAGGTGCGCGAGGACGGCAGCACGGCGTGGAGGCGGGCCGGTGCGCTGCCCATCCTCCGCGCTGCGCGGCGCACCCCGGACCAGGCGTGGGGCGGCTCCCAGCTCGGGTGGCTGATGGCGGGCATCATCTTCGGCTCGCTCACGCTCTGGCTCATCCAGCGGGGCGTGCGCGAGGAGAACCCGGCCTACTGGATCTCCGGCTTGCTGCTCGGCATGGGCGTGGGCGCGCTGATGACGCGCGTCACGCTGAATGCCTTCCGGCGGACCCGCCCGGGCGACCGCCGCTGAAGGGCTACTTGCCCTTGCAGACCTTCTTGATGGCCTTGAACACGTCCGGCACCGCGGTGCCGTTGGCGCGGTTGGCGATCCAGTTGGGGATGGCGCCGCCGGGGTTGGTGTAGACCCAGTACGTGGCCCAGGTCTTCTTCCCGTCCTCGCGCGGCTCGAGCAGCCACATGCCGTCGTTGATCTTCACGCGGACGAAGCCCTCGCGCTCCGGCGTCGCCGGGTCCTGCACCGCGCTCCAGGTGACCTTCAGGTAGCCCTTGCCGTCCTTCCAGTCCGACTGGTCGATGAGCTTGATGAGGTAGTCCCGCTTGTCCACCAGCGGCGCGTTCACCACGCTGTAGAA